>CAMCHD010000001.1 GCA_945874545.1 Akkermansia muciniphila
AGGATCTTCTTCATCTCGGCCTTGGTCTTGGCGTTCACGACGCGGGGGCCGCGGGTGATGTCGCCGAACTTGGCGGTCTCGGAGATGGAGAAACGCATCCCGGAGATGCCCTTTTCATACATGAGATCGCAGATCAGCTTCAGTTCGTGGAGGCACTCGAAATAGGCCATCTCGGGTTGGTAGCCGGCCTCGATCAGGGTCTCGAAGCCCGCCTGCACGAGGGCGGAGGCGCCGCCGCAGAGCACGGCCTGCTCGCCGAAGAGATCGGTCTCGGTCTCCTCCTTGAAGGTGGTCTGGAGCACGCCGGCGCGGGTGCTGCCGATGCCCTTGGCCCAGGCGAGGGCGTTTTTCTTGGCCTTCTTCGACTTGTCCTGGGCGACCGCGATGAGGGCGGGCATGCCCTTGCCCTCGACGTAGAGGCGGCGGACCATGTGGCCCGGGCCCTTGGGGGCGACCATGATGACGTCGACGTCGGCCGGAACCGAAATCAGGCCGAAATGCACGGCGAGACCGTGCGAGAAGACGAGGGTCTTGCCCTTGGTGAGGTTGGGCTCGATGTCGTTTTTGTAGACGTCGGCCTGTTTCATGTCGGGCAGGCCGACGAGGATGATGTCGGCGAGGCGGACGGCCTCGGCGGTCGATACCACCTTGAAGCCGTGCTTCTCGGCGACGGGTTTGGACTTCGAGCCTTCGTAGAGGCCGATGATGACGTTTACGCCGGAGTCCTTGAGATTGAGGGCGTGGGCGTGGCCTTGGGAGCCGTAGCCGAGGACGGCGATGGTCTTGTTGGTGTAGAGGCCGAGGTCGGCGTCTTTGTCGGTGTATACTTTGGCGGGCATGTTGGGAAAAAACGGCGGGGTTGGGGGGAGTTTGGGGGAAAGGGGCGCGGGGGCTCAGCGTTTCAGCGCGAGCGTGCCGGTCCGGGCGAGCTCGAGGATGCCGAAAGGCGCGAGCAAATCGAGGAAGGCGGAGACCTTGCCGGCGTCGCCGACCAGTTCCACGATCAGTTCGTTGTGGTCGACGTTCACGATCTTGGTGCGGAAGATTTCACAGATCTGCATCACCTCGGAACGGGATTTGGCCGAGGCCTTGACCTTCACCAGCACGAGCTCGCGCTGCACGGCCTGACCCTCCTTGAAGTCGGTCACCTCGACGACGTTCACCAGCTTGCGCACTTGTTTGATCGAGAGGTCGAGGGCGGTGTCGTCGCCCTTCAGGACGACCGTGATGCGCGAGAGGGAGGCGTCGTGGGTCGGGGCGACGTTGAGCGAATCGATGTTGAAACCGCGCCCGGAGAACAGGCCGGTGACGCGGGCGAGGACGCCGAACTTGTTCTCAACCAGAATCGAAATCGTGTGACGCATGGGGGAGGTTTTGGGCGGGAAAGGGAGGGAGTGGAGGCTGGTGGACGCTGAGGGACTCGAACCCCCGACACCCTCGGTGTAAGCGAGGTGCTCTAACCAACTGAGCTAAGCGTCCAAACCAAAGGGCCTAGGAAAGCCAACGCGCTCGCCGGCTGACAAGGGTTATTTGAGCGTGGCGATGGGGAGCAGGGCATCTGGCGACCGGGGCGATCACGCGGTGACGGATTTGCGATCGCTCAACAACCAGCCTTCGCGGCACATCAACTCCGCGTTTTGCACCGCGTTCAACGCGGCGCCTTTCCAGAGGTTGTCGCCGCTGACCCAGAAGGAGAGTCCGTTGTCGAAGGCGGTGTCGATCCGCAGGCGGCCCACGCCGCACTTCACCTTTTCGGCGAAGTCGAGCGGTGTGGGATACCGGCGCGCGGCGGGCTCGTCCACCAGCTCGGCGCCGGGGAAGGCCGCGATGGCCGCACGGGCCTGGGCGAGGTCGACCGGACGCTCAAACTCGGCCGCGACGGCGACGGAGTGGGCTCGCACGACCGGCACCCTTACGCAGGTGGCGGAGACCCGCAGCTCCGGCAGGCCCATGATTTTCCGGCTCTCGAGGCGCATCTTTTCTTCTTCGCCGGTGTAGCCGTCGGCGCCGAAAGAGTCGATCTGCGGGATGCAGTTGAAGGCGATCTGGTAGGGATAGACCTTCGCCACGAGGGGCGCGCCGGCGGAGTGAGCCGCGATCTGGTCGGCCAGCTCGCGAACGGCCTCGGCGCCGGTGCCGGACACCGATTGGTAGGTCGAGACAAAGATGCGCTTCAACCCGAACAAGCGATGCAGCGGGTAAAGCCCCATGAGCATCACCGCGGTCGAGCAGTTCGGGTTGGCGATGAGGCCGCGGTGTCCGCGCAGCGCCTCGGGGTTGATCTCCGGCACCACCAGAGGCACGTCGCCCTGCTGGCGGTAGGCGGAGCTCTTGTCGATCACGGTGCAACCGCTCGCGATGGCGTCTGCCGCGAGGGCGCGGGTCACCGGGCCGCCAGCGGCGAAAAAGGCGAGGTCGACTCCGGCAAAAGCCCCCGCCTTGGCCTCCTCAATCACCAGGGTCCGGTCGCCGAAGGTCACGGTTTTACCGGCTGATCGCGCCGAGGCAAAAAGGCGTAGGCGGGACACCGGGAATTGGCGCTCGAGCAATAGCCGGACGAGCTCTTGACCGACCGCGCCGGTGGCGCCGACGATACCGACAACGTAATTACGTGTGCTCACGATGAATGAATGGAGAGAATTGGTGAACAAAACCCGCCAGCGCCTTGGCATCAAGCCCGCAGACCGGCTTCTCCTGGTGCACATCGCGACGCAGACCCTGCAATTTTTTCGGGGAGAAACCCTGGTGCGCGCACTTCCGGTATCCACCTCCCGGCTTCCCCCCAGCAACCTCAAGGACTCGCTTGGCACGCCGCGTGGCCTGCATGAGATAGCGGAGCGCATCGGTGGCGAACAGCCCCCTGGCATGGTCTTCAAGGGCCGCCGCCCCACCGGTCACCACTTCACCGAACACGCCGATGACGGCAACCTCATCACCAGTCGCATCCTTTGGCTGCGCGGTCTTGAACAGGGAATCAACGCGGGCCGCGCGCCTTCCGGCGCAGAGGTGGATACCCACGCGCGCTACGTCTACCTCCACGGCACCAACCGCGAAGACCTCATCGGCCGGCCTGCGAGCGCGGGTTGTGTGCTTTTGCGCAACGCCGACATCGTGGCCCTCCACGATGAGGTCCGCGTCGGCGACCACGTCTTTATCGGTGATTGAGGGTGACCTGCGCCGGATTCAGGAATTTTGCGGCAGAGCTGCGGAGTGAGGTGGAGCGCGCATTTCAGAGGAGAGATACCAGGGACGACTCGGAGAGCCTTTCGCGAGGAGTGAACCAATGAAGGACGTCGTCTGATCACCTCAAAACGAACCTATCGGAGTGCCTGGTTTTGGCTGAGGTTTTGCGGTGTGTTGTCACGGGGGAGAACTCGGTTCGCCCCGCTTTTTGCCTTCTAGTCGCAGGACGGTTTGCCCTTGGTGGCTGTAACTTTGGTGGAACGCCTAGCCCTCGGGGAGCATGATCTTGAGTCGCCAGAATAGGGCGGGCGTCGGCGTTGGCAGGGGCACGCGCAGGTAAACGCGATCCAGGTCCTGCGTTTCAACGGCAAAGGGGTGGGACGTGGTTTGCCAAAGCGTGAGATCGGTCGAGTATTCCACTTGCCAAGTGACCTCGCCCAGCTCGCGGGTAACCGGGAAACGCAGGGCTAGCGCGCCGTCCTCTTGTCTTAACATGGCTGTGCGCTCGCCCGCCGGAGAAGCCGCATGGGGATCGGAAGCGTGGAAAAACTCGAGGAGATTGGCGAGACCGTCGTTGTCCGGATCCGAAACCGGCGCGGCATCGCTCGCCGGTGTTCCAATCGGAAATTGAAGAAGGCTCCATCGGCCATAGGCACCGGGCGGGGTGTAGACGTTCTCACGCCAGCCCAGGTCCGGGGCCGAGAGGTGATAGTTGTCGCCAGGAAGGGGCGTTCCACGGTCGATGAGGTCGCTGTCGTCACGAAGACTGAGCAGGTCGAGATCGGGGAGCCGGCCGTCGGACCCGCGGGGGACGGAGATCGCGGCGAGCAACGAGCCGACGTCGTTTGGCGCCGAGACGAAGTCGGCGGAGGTCACCGTGACGGGAAGGTCGAAAGAATTATGCGACGAGTCGCAGGCGGCGGGTTCCAACGAGACGACCGCATTGGAGCGGGCGGAAAAACTTAGATTGTTTTTGATCAGGTGCGCATAGCCCGGGACGTCGGTAAGGTTGTCGGGGAGGACGTTCAGGAAGCTGAAGTTGTTGGCGTTGCGGAAGGCCGTATTGTGCAGGAAATCAAGCCCGCCGGGATGGTGGTTGGCGTAGAACCCGTTCGCACGGTTGTAGACGGCAAGGCTGCGCCGGACGACGTGGCGGGGAACCGGGGACGGAAGGGCGGAGCCGTTGCGGCCATAGCCTCCTGCTTTGAAGCCGGTGCCGTCGCCGCCCCGGGAAAGGGTGGCATCGAGGTAGCCGTTGAAGGCGGCGACGCATTCCTCGATGACCGCGGGCGCGCGGCAGTTGATGAAGTCGAAGCCGTCGTCGCTGTTGAGCCAGGCGCGGCAGCGGCGAAACGTATTCCCCGGACCGTTGGCGGAGGTGTGGGCGCCAAAGCCATCCACGTTGCCGATCGAGAGGGAATCGAGCCCCGCGTTGTTGTAGGCGTCGCAATCGACCACCAGGTTGTCGGCGCTGTTTCCGATGATGTAGACGCCGATTCCCATGCCGTCGCGAAGAACAAGGCGGTCGAGTATGTTGCGGTTGCCGTTTTGGATGCGGAAGCACTCCGATTGCGTGTTGGTGGCTTCGCCGGCGCGAATCACGACCTGCACGCCGACGACATGAAAGCCCTCGAAGCGGAGGTCGTGGGTGCGGATGTAGAAGGCCGTGATGCGCCGGGCGGATGGGCGGACGGCGGAAAAATCGAAGACCGGTGTCCGGCCCGGCAGGGCGCGGTAGGCGATGCCGGCTTTGGTGAAATCGTGGACGTAGGCATAGAGGGTGTCGCTGCGGGCGATTTGTTGGTCGGTGAGCAGATAGGTGCCGCCCTCGATCCAAACCGTGTCTCCGGCGGAGGCGGCGGCCTGTGCGCGCATGAGGGTGGCGAAGGGGGCCGATACGCCGCCGGACGCCGTGTCCTCGCCCGACGGGGCGACGTGCCAGTCGGCGCCGCGTGCGGCGAGAACCCATGCCGCGAGGACAAAAACCAGCAGGGTGGCGCGCCGCGCAAAGGCGGAGCGGGGGATGGCGTCTGGGGAAGGAAGCATCGCGCGCCCGACCATGCAAAGCCGTCGAGGGGGCGCAACGGTGCAAACACCGGACGGAGTTTCCGGTAAACCCCGCCGTAGCCGGGCGGAGAATGCCCGGGAACGAGTCGCCTTCCTGGCGCGGCGGCCGTGGTGATCCGAGGGCGGGTGGGCGCTTCGTCGCGCGCGTTTGCGCCGTGTTCAGCGTGCGTGGCGTTCGGCGGCCTCGAGCGCCTCGGTGGCCGCCTCCCACTTGGCGGTGGCGGAACTGACCTGCTCGGTGATCGTGCTCAGCTCGAGGTTGAGCCGGTGAAAGCGGCTCTTGTCGGCGTAGGTGGCGGGGTCTTCGAGGGCGGCGGTGATCTCGCCTTGTTTTGCTTCCAGATCGGCGACCAGTTTTTCCAGCTGGCCGACCTCCTCGCGCATCTTGCGGAGCTGGTTGGGCGTGAGTTTCGGGCCGCCTGGGGCGGGGGCGGACGCCGGCTCGGCGGCGGCTTTTTTGGCGTTGCCCTTGTGGGCCTCGGGCCGCGCGTCGGTGAAGCCGGCGGTGAGGGCGGCGCGGGCGTTGGTCGCCTTCGATTTCTCCAGGTAATAGTCGTAGTTGCCGGCGTAGGACGTCAGGCGCCCGCTGTGCACGTGCAGCACCGTCTCGGCGAGGGAGCGGATGAAATGCACGTCGTGGGAGATGAAGACGAGGGTGCCGGTGTAGCCCTTCAGCGCGTTCACCATCGCATCGATCGAACCGATGTCCAGGTGCGTGGTGGGCTCGTCCATGAGCAGGAGATTCGGCGGATCGACCAGCAGGCGGGCGAGGTTGAGGCGGGATTTTTCGCCGCCGGAGAGCACGCCGACCTTCTTGTGCACGTCGTCCTTGCGGAAAAGAAAACTGCCGAGGATGGCCCGCGCCTGTTGCTCGGTCAGCTGGTTCTCGTTGGTGCGCAGTTCCATCATCATCTCGAACACCGTGGCGTCCTCGCGGAGGGTGTCGGTGCGCTGCTGGGCAAAGTAGCCGGCGGTGACGTTGGTGCCGAGCTCGCGGAGGCCGCCCTGGATGGCGAGGTTGCCGGCGAGGATCTTGAGCAGGGTGGATTTGCCGGCGCCGTTTGGGCCGACGAGCACGATGCGCTGGCCGCGTTCGGCGGTGAAGTTGAGGTCGGTGTAGACCACCTTTTCGCCGTAGGCCTGGCGGACGTTCTTCAGCTCGATGACCTTGAGGCCGGAGCGGATGGGTTGGGGGAACTTGAAGTTGATGCGCTTCAGCTCCTCGGTCGGTTCCTCGACGGCGGCCTCCTTCAGGCGTTCGATCTGTTTCTCCTTGGACTTGGCGCGGGAGGCCATGGAGGCCTTGGCGCCGAAGCGGTCGACGAAGACCTGGAGGTGGGCGATCTCGCGCTGCTGGTTTTTGAATTGGGCGAGTTGTTGCTCCTTGCGGGCCTCCTTCTCGGTCAGGAAGTCGTCGTAGTTGCCGTGGTAATAGTGCAGCGTGCCGGCGCGCAGTTCGAGCATGCCGGTGCAGAGGGCGTTGAGGAAGGCGCGGTCGTGGGAGATGACGACCAGGCCGCCGGGGTAGCGGGTGAGGTAATCCTGGAACCAGAGCAGGGCCTCCAGATCGAGGTGGTTGGTCGGCTCGTCGAGCAGGAGGAGGGCGGGCTCGGCGACGAGGAGGCGGGCGAGGTGGGCACGCATCACCCAGCCACCGGAGAAGGATTTGGCGGGTTTGTGGGCGTCGCCCTCCTTGAAACCAAGGCCGGCCAGGATGGTGTGGGCGCGAGGCTCGAGGGTGTAGTCGATGTCGTAGTTGTCCTCGGTGGGCTCGAGGGCCTTGCCGGAGGTGGCGATGTGCAGGATGGACTCGTCGCCGACCGGGGCGGACTCCTGCGGGAGGTAGCCGAAATCGGCGCCGCGCTCCCACTCGATGATTCCGGTGTCGGGGCGTTCCTCGCCGAGGATCAGCCCGAAGAGGGTGGACTTGCCGGCGCCGTTGGGCCCGACCAGGCCGAGGCGATCGGTGCGCGCGACAAAGAGCGAAACGTCGGAAAACAGTTCGCGGGTGCCGTAGGACTTGGAGACGTCGGAGATCGTGAGCATGGCGCAGGGAGCCGGTCAGCAAGGAGGGACGGGCGGGCGCAGGGCAACAAAAAGCCCCGCCTCGTTTTCGAGGCGGGGCGACGGCGGGAGTCGGACGCGACTCAGGGGGCGCCGGCGGGCGGGGTGGCGCGGAGCCGGACAAAGCCCCGCGGGGTCGCGAGTGGTATGCGGGTCACAACCTCCTCGCGTCCGTCACTTCCGGGGGTGATGACCACGGTGACGCCATCGATCCCGTCGGCGGTGGTCGTCCAGGAGGCGAGATCCGGGGAAAACTCCACGGTCAGGCTCGCGAGCGAGGCGGCGGCGGCGACGACGCGTTCGTAGCGGAACACGAGGACGCGGTCGGCGCCGGCCGTCTCGGTGGCGGCGCCCGGCAGCAGGTCGGGTTGGGCGATCGACGGGTCGCCCCCGAGCAAGAATTTCAGCAGATTGGCGATGCCATCGCCGGAGGGATTGGCGTCCGGCGCGCCGGTGGTCGCCGGATCGAGTCCGGCGGCCAGGATGAAGGTGGTATACGGGCCGGGCGGGGCGGCGACGCTGACCGTGGCGGCGGCGCCGGTCGCGGTCCCGGCGCTGTTGGTCAAAACCACGGTGTAGTCGCCGGCGGCGGCGGCCGAAGCGCCGACGATGGTGTAGCTGGCGGAGTTTGCGCCGGCGAGCGGCGTGGAACCCAGATACCATTGGTAGGTGGCGGCGGGATAGCCCAGGGTGCCGGCCACGGTCAGCGTGAGATTGTCGCCCGTCTGGAGAGCTCCGCCGACCGGCGAGACATCCACGACCGGCGCGACCGCGGGGGTGAAGCCGGCGACATTCGCCGGGACACGCAGAAAGGCGGCGGTGGCGCCGTCGATCTGCTGGTTATCCAGCACCACCGAGCTCCCGACGCCGGTGGCGACGTGGTTGTAGGTCGGCCGGGACGCGATCTCGAGCGGCGCGCCGGCGAGGTCGGTCGAGCCGTATTCCCAAAACCTTACGTCGGCCGCGGTGGTGGAGCCGCCGTCGAGCTGCCAGCCGGCGGGCTTGATGTGGGCTCCCATGGCGCAGTCGATGTAGACGCACTGGGAAAACGGATAGCCGTTCGGGTCGATCCGCGCGAGCGTGACGGAGGCGTCGGCCAGGCCGGGGCCGGCGGTGAGGCGGCAATTCACGTATACGTTGCCGGGCTTGTTCCGGGCGTTGCGAATCTGGGTCAGAAAGCCGGGGTTCATCGCGCGGATCTCGCAGTTCTGGAAATAGCAGCCGCCGTCGCCCCACATGAAGTCGACGTCGCCCTCGATCGTGCTGTCGGTGAAGAAGACCTGCCCGGCCGCCAGCACGGTGTCCTGCAGGCTGACCAGATTCACCCGCGACACGGTGCAGCGCTGGACCGCGTTGTGGGTGATGAAGGCCTCGGCCTGGGAACCGAAACGCGGGGTGAGGTTGCGGATGGTCAGGTTTTGCAGGCGGAAGTCCGCGGCCTGGGTCAGGAAGACGCCGCGGTGGTAGAGCGTGGTCCCGGGAAAGATGTCGCCGTTGTTCAAGTAGGCGATCTCGGTGCCGGCGCGGCTCTCGCCTTGGATCGTGACCGCGTTCTGGCCCGAGCGAACGTGCACCAGCTCGGTGTAGACGCCGTCGCGCACGGTGATGACGCGGGGAATGGTGTTGGCCGGCGAGTGGGGGATAAAATCGAGCGCGCCCTGCACGGTGGTGAAATCACCGGACCCGTCGGCCGCCACGGTGAGGGTGGCGGTGTCGGCGGCGGGAGGAGCGGCCTTGGTGGTGAAGTTCCAGGCGCCGGAGCCGGTCATGGGGGCGAGGCTGGCGCCATCCGCGTCGACTATGGCGCCGGCGTCGATCTGCACGTAATAGGAGACGCCGTAGGCCAGCCTGGCCTGAAGGTAGATCCGGGCGGTGTTGCCGGTCACCACGATGGGAAAGTAGTTGAACGCCAGTCCTCCGACGGTGCGGGAGGCGACGCGATAGGTGCGTTGGGGAACCAGGCGCGAGTCGGACGACTTCTTCACCGTGAGCGCGCCGAGGTCGACCGTCTCGACCAGCGCGTGGGTGTCGCCCCGGTAGACCCGGATCTGGCCGGCGGTCCCGGCGGCCGGCGGGGCGGAGAAGGTGAGCGAAAGCGGGGTGTCGGGGTTCGAACCCGCGGAGTCGTCCGCCGGGAAAAGGACCGGCGTATCGGGCGTGGGAATACCGACGTAGACCCGCGGGCCCGTGGCCGAGCCGGCGGCGTTGGTCACGGTCACGGTGTAGGCGCCGGAGGCGGCGGCGGAGAGGGTCAGCGGCAGGTTGGCGGAGGTGGCGCCGGGGATGTCGACGTCGTTCAGCCTCCACTGATAGGACGGCGCGGGCGTGCCGGTCGCGCCGACTGACAGGGAGTAGGCGGAACCGTCCGGCAGCAGGGCGCCGACCGGCGGGACGGTGATGACGGGAGCGGCTTGCACCACGAGGGTGGCGGGCGAGGACGGGAGGGAGCCCGCGGTGTTCGAGACCACGACGCGGTAGACCGCGTCGTCGGTCAGGGCGACGGGTGCGATGGTGTGGGACGGGCCGTTCGCGCCGGGGATGTCGGTGTAGTCGGCGCCGCCGTTCGTGCTCACCTGCCACCGGTAGGCGAGGGGCGCGGTGCCGCTGGCCACGACGGAGAACGTGTGTGTGGCGCCGACGAGCAGGGTGGCGCCGGCCGGCGGGGTCTGGATGCTCGGGGCCACGGTCTCGGACGTGACCGACACCTGCGCCGGCGTGCTGGCGGCCGAGCCGGCGGCGTTGGTGACGACGAGGCGGTAGAAGCCGGCGTCGGAGCCGGCCACCGTGGCGATGGCGTGGGACGCGGAGGTGGCGCCCGGGATGTCGGCGTAGGCCGCGCCGCCGTCGGCGCTGTATTGCCATTGGTAGGAGGCCGGGTTCCCCCCGGCGGCGGCGACCAGGGTGAGCGAGCCGCCGAGCGTGGCGGAGGACGAAGCGGCGGGCTGGGTGACCAGGTAGGGCGGGCCGACGAGGCTGAAGTCCGCCAGCGACAAGGTGACGGCGGAGCCGGTGCCGTTTTCGAACAGGAAGCCAAACTGGTCAAAAGTTTGCGCGCCGTTCAGCGAGGTCGAGGCGTCGGAATACACGGTGCGCTGGAGCGCGACGCCTCCGGTGGCGCGGTCGGTCATCACCACCCCGGGGGCGTTGGTGGCGGTGGCGGGCAGGCTGGTGGTGTTGCCGAGCTGCCAGGTGCCGGAGGAATTCAGCACCAAGGTGAGGGCGACATCGAGCAACTGTCCGTCCACCATGACGCCACCGGTGCCGCCGCGGGCGGTGCCGAGTCCGTAGCTGGTCGTATTGGTGCCGAGCAGGTTGGCCGGGCAGGCGGGGGTGGCGGCCTTGACCCCGAAGGGGCGGGAGTTGAACGAGGCGTTCGACTGCTGGTAGACCGCGAACCACAGCCCGGTGTCGTCGGTGAAATTGCCGTTCGCCCCGGGAGGGGTGCCCTTGGTGGAGAAGAGGCCGAATCCGGTGAATTTGTTCTGCACCGAGCCGCCGGTGCCGTAGCCGCCGGAGGCCCGCATCGAGAAGGTCACCGGAAGAAGCGTGCGGCCCGAGGCGGGTGGCGCGGCGGTGAGCGGCACGAAATCGGTGGTGACGAAGGTCCGGCTGGAGTTGGCCGGCAGGGTGAGATGATAGGTGCCGGTGGCCGGATCGAAGGTCGCGGCGTCGGCGGAAACGCGGACACCGGAGGAGTCGTAGCTGGCCCAGGTCATCTGGGCGCGGAGGCCGGACAGGGACACGAGGGCGGCGCATAGCGCGCCGCGGAGCAGGCGGGACGGTTTCATGGGGTAGGGGGGACCAAAAGCCGGGGCGGGGGACGAACGCCGGGTTTTCGGCGCGCCGCGGCGATGCCGCCACTCCCGCCGTGCTCGCATCGTTGCGCTATGTCTTTCGTCGGGATTTTTGTGGCCTAGGCCCGGACGGACGGCCTCACTGCGTTTTTCACCCCTTTCCTCCTACCATGGCCCACAAAGTCAAAGCCGCCAAACGGCAGACCCTGCTCACCGAAAACATCAACGCCAAGCTCGCGGCCAAAAAGGGTCCGATCTCGCAGTTTCTCGCCCACCACTACCGGCATTTCAACGCCGCCGCCCTGATCGACTCGGCCAAGGGCTACGAGACCCACCTGAAGGCCGGCGGCAAGATGCTCGTCACCCTGGCCGGCGCCATGTCCACCGCCGAGCTCGGCCTCTCCCTCGCCGAGATGATCCGCCAGGACAAGGTCCACGCCATCGTCTGCACCGGCGCCAACCTCGAGGAGGACATCTTCAACCTCGTCGCCCACGATTACTACGAGCGCGTCGCGCACTACCGCGACCTCACCGCCGCCGACGAGCAGGCCCTGCTTGACCGCCACATGAACCGCGTCACCGACACCTGCATCCCCGAGGGCGAGGCCATGCGCCGCATCGAGGCGGTGGTGGCCGAGGAGTGGATCGCGGCGGACAAGGCCGGCACCCCGTTTTTCCCGCACGAGTTCATGTATAAGGTGCTTCGCACCGGAAAGCTGAAGGCGAGCTACATGATCGATCCGAAGAACTCCTGGATGCTCGCCGCGTGCGAGAAGAACCTCCCCATCGTCGTTCCGGGCTGGGAGGACTCCACCCTGGGCAACATGTATGCCGGGCGGGTCATCACCGGTGAGATCAAGAACGTGCACACCGTGCGCAGCGGCATCGAATACATGACCTGGCTGGCCGACTGGTATACCAAGACGGCCAAGACGCTCAAAAACGGCGAGGGCTCGATCGGCTTTTTCCAGATCGGCGGCGGCATCGCGGGCGATTTCCCCATCTGCGTGGTGCCCATGCTGCACCAGGACCTCGACCGGCCCGAGGTGCCGCTCTGGGGCTACTTCTCGCAGATCAGCGACTCCACCACCAGCTACGGCAGCTACTCCGGCGCGGTGCCGAACGAGAAGATCACCTGGGGCAAGCTCGGTCAGAAGACCCCCAAGTTTATCGTCGAGAGCGACGCCACCATCGTGGCGCCCTTGATTTTCGCCTGGGTGCTCGGCCAGTAGGTCCGGGTGGCGCGCGCGACGGACGCGTTACATTTGCGGGGGAAACGATTCCGGGTTGGACCGGGCCGGTAAGCCTTGGTGGCGTGGGGCATTCCGACCTCGCGCACCGATCTCTCCTCCCCGGCCATGAACCTGTCGCCCCGGATTCTCCCGCTGAGCAACAAGCGCTCGGAACTGCGTCGTCTGGCGGCGTGGGTGGACGAGTTCGCGACCACGCTCGACCTGGGGGAGCCGATGCGCGGCGAACTGCAGGTCGCCCTCGAGGAGGTGGTGAGCAACGTCATCAAGCACGGCTACCGCGACGGCGGGGCGCACACCTTTACGGTCACGCTCTCGGCCGACGCGGACTTCGTCACGGCGGTGGTGACCGACGACGCGCCGGCCTTTGATCCGCTCGCCCGGGCCGAGGTCGACATCGCGCAACCCTTGGAAGACCGGCCGATCGGGGGACTCGGCATCCACCTGGTCCGGCACCTGATGGATACGGTCGATTACGAGCGGCGGGGCGCGGAAAACGTGCTCACCCTGCGGCGCCGGCGCTCCGCCGGCGGCTCCGTCGCGGAAATGTAACACTCCCGCGCGGCCCGGAAGTTGCGGGGAGCGGCGCCGGTCGCTGTTACTCCGAAACCTAAATCGCCACCGCCGCGGCCACTTTATCTATGGAAATCACTCAATCGCAAAAGGGGGCCTGGGCCGTCCTGGCCTTGGCGGGCAATCTCGACACGACCGGCTCCGAGCAACTCGAAGCGGTGCTGCTGCCGCTGGCCAACGGTTCGCCGGTGGCGCTGGATTTCTCCGGCGTGGGCTACGTCACCAGCGCGGGTTTTCGCACCCTCATGATCGCGCTCAAGCAACAGACCGCCAGCCAGGGCACGCTGGTGCTCGGCGGGATGAGCGCCCCGGTGCGGCGGTTTTTCGACATCGCCGGGCTCAGTCGGGTATTCAAGATCGTCGACGACCTCGCCACGGTCGTCGACGCGGTGTAGGTGGGCGGGACGGCGCGGCCGGGCTCGGCCGGGCGTCAGGCGGGTGCGCGCGGCGCGCCGAGCACGGCAAGCGTGAGATCGTCCGCCTGGGGGGCGCCGGCGGCGAAGGCGGCGACATCGGCCGCGACGAGGTCGACGCAGGCGCGGGCGTCGGCGGGCCGGCGCTTTTTTAAAAGCTCCTGCAGCCGGGCCTCACCGTAAAGCGCCTCGGTGGGATCGAGGGCCTCGGTGACGCCGTCGGTGTAGAGCACCAGGAGCTCGCCGCGGCGCAGGGTGAGGCGCCGGGTTTCGTATTCCACGCCTTCGAACACCCCGGCGGGCGGGCCGCGACCGTCCTCCAGCCAGGCGGCTTCGCCGTCGGCGGTGAGCAGCAACGGGGCGGGATGGCCGCAGTTGGTCCAGCTCAGTTCCCCGGTGGCGGTGTCGAGCACGCCGGCCAGCAGGGAAACGAACTGCTGGGTGGCGTTGCGGTGGCAGAGGAGATTGTTGACCCGGTGCAGCAGGCTGGGGAACGGCTGGTCGGCGGGGGCGAGGGCGCGCAGGCACATCGCCGTCACGGCCATGAAGAGCGCGGCCGGCACGCCCTTGCCGGACACGTCGCCGACGGCGAAAAAGAACCGGGTCTCGTCGAGAAAAAAACCGTCGTAGAGGTCGCCGCCGGCCTCGCGGGCGGGACGGCAGAGGGCGGCGAAATCCACCCTGGTGGCGGCGGCGGGGGGCAGGGGGGCGGGCAGGAAACTGCTCTGGATGCGGCCGGCGATGCGCAGCTCGCTCGCGATCTGTTCGCGGGCGGTCGTTGCGCGCCGCAGCTCCTCGATGTGGCTGTGCAGCTGGCGCTCGAGGTGGCGGATGGCGGTCGCGATCTCCCCGACCTCGTCCTTCCGCTCCGCCGCCGCGGTGATGCGCGGATCCTGGTCGGCGCGCAGGATAAAACGGCTCTCGCCGAGGTCGCGGATGGCGTGGGCGAGGCGCGCCAGCGGATCCTTCAGGTGGGTGTTGCTGTGGGTGATCCGGCCGGCGAGCAGGCCGACCACGTGGCGGTGCATGGCCAGGGCGAGGGCGGGCGCGGCGAGTTCCAGCCGGGCCAGTTCGGAAGCGGTGAGGCGCCAGAGCTGGGCGGCGCTCGCGGCCTCGACCGAGGCACCGCGTTGTTCGCGGCGGTAAAGCGCCATCTCGCCCAGGCACTGGCCGGGGCCCAGGGTGCGCAACTGCACGCGGTCCTGGCCGGGCAGCTCCAGCCACACGGCGAGTTCGCCGGACTCGATAAAATACAGGCTGTCGGCCGGGTCGCCCTGGCGAAAAAGGACCTCGCCGGCGGCGAGCGCGACGGGTTCCAGATGCTCGGTCCACACCAGGCGCTGGGCGGTTTCGGGGGCGAAAGGGGAGAGCGATTCCGTGGATTTGTTCACGTGGGGCCGGCGAAAGGGGTTGGGCGGAGGGCCGCGGGCGGAAGGGGACGGGGGTGAAGGGAGGTGGCGCGCGGCGGGTTCACAGCATCTGGCGGAGTTCCTCGTTGGCGGTGCGCAGGCGGGCGGCGAGCGTATTGATCACAAAGCGATGGAGCTGGGCGGCGAGATCGGGTCGGGCTTGTTCCAGCGTCTTCAGCCGGTCGAGCTCGAGGCGGGCCACGCGGGTGGCGATATCCGCGACCACATCGGCGCTGCGGGGGGCGTCGCCGTAAAAACCCATCTCGCCGACGATCGTGCCCGGACCGTAGCTGCGCAGGCGTTTGCTGTAGTCGGAGCCGGGCAGCTGCAGGTGCACGCTCACCTGGCCGCGGAGCAGCAGGTAGAGGGCGTTGGACAACTCGCCGCGTTTAAAAAGGGCGCGTCCGGCGGGCAGTTCGAGCACCTCGAAATGGCTCGCGAGGGCGGCGGCGTCGGCCGGGTCGGGCAGGCCGAGCGCCTCGGTGAGGGCGATTTCGGGGCGGGCGCCGGTGAGCAGCTGGGACTCGGCCCACTCCAGGCCGCGGTCCAGGTCGGCAAAGAGCCGCGCGGGGGTTTTTTCCAGGGCCAGTCCGCAGGCGGTGAAGCGGGCGCGAAGGTTGTCGTCGAGGCCGCTGAAGACCAGCTGGGTGTTTTGTTCCCCGGCGAGGCGGAGGAGTTTGCGCAACACCACCACGGACGAGGCGTCGATCCCGCGCACCAGCCAGAAATCGATCAGCAGCGCCTCGCCCTTGCCGAGCACGGCGCGGATCTCCTCCAGCAGGCTGCTGGCGGTGCCGAAAAAGATGTGCCCTTGGAGGACAAAGCCGTGCAGACGCCCGCCGTGCTCGGCCAACCAGGCGAGTTCGGCGGGGGTGCGGTCCACGTTGGACCGGCGGGTGGCGGCGGTGAAGCGTTGTTTCACCACCGATTGCAGGCTGAAGGTCACCACAAAACTCAGGCTGGCGATGATCACGCCCATGATGACCCCGGGCACGATGCCGAAGGCGGCGACGATCACGAGAATGGCCACCACCGTGAGGTAGTCCGAGACGGGCAGTTCGCGACGGGCGTCCCACAGCCAGTTCAGCAGCAGCGAGACACCGAGGTAGAGCACCAGGCCGGTCAGGACGGGGCGGGGCAGAAGGGCGACGGTGCCGGGCGCGAACACCGCCGCGCCCAGCACGAGGGCGGCGCAGAAACGCGCGGCCCAAGGCGAGTTCGCGCCGGCGCGATGGTTGAGCAGGGAGCGGTTGAAGGAGTTGACCGACACCAGGCCGCCGGCGAGGCCGCCGAGCACGTTGGCCACGCCGAGGGCCTTCAGTTCGCGGTCGAAGTCGGCCTCCTTGCCGGTGGCGAGGTCGAGGCTGGTGGCGTTGAGCAGGATGGTGACCAGGGCGACCAGGGTCATGGCCGCGAAATCCTTGCCGTGGGTCAGCAGCAGGTCCCAGCGAACCTCGCCGAGCGGTTGATTAAACGGGGTTTGCCAGTCGCCGGCGTTGAGCGGGGGCAGGAGCAGGCCGGCCGCGCGGGCCTCCTCGAGCGACCAGCCGGTGGCGAGCAGCACGATGTGAAAGCCGAGCACGCCGGCGGCGAGCACGGCGGGGATGATGAGAAAGTGTTTCGAGGCGCGGGTCGTGATCAGCAGCGCGAGGCCGATCCCGAGGGCGAAGATCCAGCCGAGCGCGGGCACGGCCTCGAAATCGGAGGGCAAAGTGTTGTAGAAATTTTTCCCCACCAACATCTTCCATGCACCGGAGAGCAGCAGGTAACCGGTGCCGGCGAGAAAGCCTCCGACCACGGGGTGGGGGATGTAGCGCACGTAGCGGCCCCAGTGGAGCCTGCCGAAAAGGAAAAGCAGCAGGCCGCAGAGCAGGGCCGAGCCGAACAAAAAGACAAAAATCGTCGGCAGGAGCGGGGCCTGGTCGGCGGCGGGATCGTGCAGGATCTCGGCGGTGATGGCGGCGGCGGAGATCGCGAGGATCGCGGAGGGATTCGAGTCGGGCCCGCCGAGGGCGAAGCGGAAAGAGCTGAGGAACGACAGGCTGAGGATGGCCACGCAGCTGCCGATCACCGCGGTCCAGACGCCGAGGTTGACCGAGGGGGCGAGGGCGCCGCCAAAAATCAGGGTCGCGAAGGAGCTCGCGTAGGCGAGGGTCACCAAGGCGCACAACGCGCCGGCGACGAGGTTAGGGCCAAAGGCGGTCTTGCCGGATACGGGCAGGGGCGAACGGGAGGAAAACGGCGGGGCGGTGGTGGACGGAACGGCGGCGGGAGTGGGTTCCTGAGACACGGTGGGCGAGGGCTGAATGCCGTATACGTTTGGTTGCGGAGTTTGCCCAGCGCCAGCGGAATGGGTGCGGTCGCGGCAAATTAACGCGACTCGCTTTTTGCGAGCGATTGGCGTCGGTTGCCTGGCGTTTTTGCATGAAGCCGTCGCCCTCCGCCGTTGATCCCGTCGTTCCGGTCACCCCCCCGGCCGATTCGCCGGCCGAGCAGGAGCTCGCCTGGGTGGGCGATGCGGTCCTGGCGCTTTGGGCGCGCGAGCGGGTGTTGCGCGAAGCCGGGGGGATCGACACCCGCGCCTTCCTGCACCTCACCGCAAACGAATACCTCGCGGGGGTGGCGCGCCCGACCCGGGTGGAGGCGGAGATCGGGGTGGTCTATCGCCGCGAGGGGCTGGCGGCCGCCTTTGCCTACATCGAGGCGCGGCTGCTCCCGGTTTTTAGCCGGCAGGAGGCGAACCGCCGGCGGCAACGGCGTTGAGCCCGGGTGCGGAAGACCTTTTTGCGCATGAAAACCATCGCCCTGCTCTTCGTGTCCAACCTGTTCATGACCCTAGCCTGGTATGGGCACCTCAAGTGGAAATTCCTGGAGGGGCGCTCGCTCGGCGTCGTCATCCTCGTGTCGTGGGGCATCGCGCTGTTCGAGTATTGCCTGATGGTCCCGGCCAACCGCATCGGCTACGCCCAAGGGTTTTCCGGTTATCAGCTCAAGGTTATCCAGGAGGCGATCACGCTCACCGTCTTTGTGGGCTTCGCGTGGCTGGTGTTAAAGGAAAGGCTGACCTGGAACTATGCCGTCAGTTTTATATTAATATTTCTGGCGGTATGGTTTGCGGTGGCGTTCAAGCCGGATGCGAACCGTGGGCATTGAGTCTCGCGGGTTTTTTCGGTTCCTTTGGCCGATTTTCTACTTGCTGTTCAATTGAACAGCATCTTTCTCCAGCGTTCGTTTGCCAGCATTGAAAGCCCCGCTTTCCGTTGGCTCTTCGCTTGCAGCCGGGCGATCGCCCGGCCTCCTCACCCAAACCACCAAACGCATCCGTCATGTCCAAAGCCGCCCCCGTAAAAGTCGCCGCGTCCGCCGCGCCCGCCATCACGAGCCCTGATCGCAAGACCCTCGATCTGGCCGTCAGTTCGATCACCAAACAATTCGGGGAAGGCTCGATCATGCGTTTGGGCGACAACCATAAGATGACCGTCGAGACGGTATCGACCGGTTCCCTCGCGATCGATCTTTGCCTCGGCGGCGGGGGGCTGCCCCGCGGCCGCATCATCGAGATCTACGGGCCGGAGTCGTCCGGTAAGACCACCTTTTGTCTCAGCGTGATCGCCGAGGCCCAGCGCCGCGGCGGTCTGGCCGCCTTCATCGATGTCGAGCACGCCCTCGATCCGAAATACGCCCGTGTGGTCGGGGTGAAACTCGACGACCTGCTCGTGTCCCAGCCCGACTCCGGCGAGGACGCGCTGAACATCACCGAGACGCTCATCCGCTCCAATGCCATCGACGTCATCATCATCGACTCCGTCGCCGCCCTCATCACCAAGGCCGAGCTCGAGGGCCAGATGGGCGACATGACCATGGGCAGCCAAGCCCGCCTGATGTCGCAGGCCATGCGCCGCCTGACCGCCGTGGTCAGCAAGACCAAGTGCATCTGCATTTTTACCAATCAGATCCGCGAAAAGATCGGCGTGATGTTCGGCAACCCCGAGACGACCTCGGGCGGTCGCGCGCTGAAGTTTTTCTCCTCCATCCGTATCGACATCCGGCGCAAGGATCAGCTCAAGACCCCGGACGGCAAAATCATCGGCAATCGCACCAAGATCAAGGTGGTCAAAAACAAGATCGCCCCGCCGTTCACCGAGTGTGAGTTCGACATCATGTATGACGAGGGCATCAGCCGCAACGGCTCGCTCCTCGATCTCGGTATCGAGCACAAGATTTTGGACAAAAAGGGCGCGTGGATCGCCTTTCAGGGCGAGCTCATCGGCCAGGGGCGCGACGCCGCCAAGCAGGCGCTCAAGGACAAACCGGAGCTCGCCGCCAAGGTCCAGGCCGCGATTCTGGAAAAGGTCTCCGTGGCGGGCGGGACGGTCGTGACCGGCGCGGGCGAGGAAGCAGCCGAGTAGGCGGGGCCTGCCGGGGCCTCGGTTCAACCCGGATACCGCGGTTATCCCAAAATCTCGGGCGTGAGCCTGAAGGCATGGGCGAGCATCGGCAGGCCGCCACCGAGGCGGGTGGCCCCACCTCCCCGGTGGGCTCGGCGTCGGGCGTTGGCGGCGCGATGAGTGGTAGGGCCCGCGGCAAGGTAACCCGGCCGGTGCTTGGGCGTCGTGAGACGAGTTGCACCTTTGGCCCCGGCTCCTCTTTTTTCCGTCATGATCAAAAAATCCTGGATGGCCCTCGCCTTGGCGGCGGTCGCGATCGCGCTCGGTTGGTGGTGGTTGGAAAAGGCCACCCGCCCGGCTCCGGCGGAGGCACCGGGTATCGCACTCCAGCCGGTGGCGCCCGCACCCGCGCCGCCACCGCCGCCGGCGTTCGATGCGGCCTCGGCCCCGACGGTGCCAGGCAGCCTGGCCGACACCAGCGCGGCCGACGCCCCGATGGCCACCCTCGGCGGGGAGGTGGATCCCGAGGCTCCGCCGACCCTGGGTTTGCCGACGGCGGGAGACATCCTCGCCGAGCCCGGCGACGACTACGTGAAGATCGCCAAAAAGCTGGGCGCCCTCGCCCTCGACGCCCGTGCCCCGCTGGAGGAACGTCGCGAGGCCTTGGCGCACGCCCTTAATCTCTCGGTCGGAAACGAGGCCGAGGTGCTTACGCCGCTGGTCAAGGATCCCCGCCTGCCGGACGAGTTGGCCGAAGACATCCTCTCCGAGGCGCTTAATCGTCCGCTCGCCTACCAGGCGGATCTTTACCTGGAGGCGCTCACCTCCCGCACCACGCCCGAATTATCGACCCGTATCCGCGAACACCTCGCGTTTCTCACCGACGGCCCCGACCTCGGACCTTCCGCCGTGGCGTGGAAGGAGGCCATCGCCAAGGCCAAGGCCACCTGGGAGTGACCCCGCGTCACGGCGTGCCTCGGTGAACGCCCGCCTCGCTTGCGCGGGCCGGGCCGGATCGGCCGCGTTCCGACCGACTTAGGTCGGATCCTGAAACGGGTAGAGCGCCCCGAGGCCGAGCAGGCGGGTGAGGGCGTCGAGCGCGCGGCGGGATTCCTCCAGCAAGGCGGGATCCGCGAGGTCGGCGGGGGCGAGTGTCTCGCGGTAGTGCTTTTTCACCCACGCGACGAGTTTGGGGTAGGTGGCGTCGTTTATCCAAATGCCGGGCGGCAGCGCGGCGCGCTCGGCGGCGGTCAGGGTGACGCGCAGGCGCAGGCAGGCGGGGCCGCCGCCGTTGCGCATGCTCTCGCGCAGGTCGAAGCAGTGGACGGCGGTGATCGGGTTGCGCGGGTCGGCCACGAGGTCGTCGAGGTAGGCGCGGACGGCGGGCAGCTCGCGGCACTCGGCGGGGGCGATCAGGGCCATGCGACCGGGCGCGAGCGTGACCAGTTGGGAGTTGAACAGGTAACTGCGGACGGCGTCCGCCAGCGAGACGCGACGGGCGGGCACGCGAAGGCTTTGCAGGTTTTGCCCCGGGTGTAGGGCGGCGTAGGCGGCGCGCAGGGCGGCGACCGCGCGCGGGCCGTGCGCGAAGGCCTTTTCGTGGTGCAGCAGCACGTCGTCGTTGCCCACCGCGATCACATCGTTGTGGAAAACCCCGGCGTTGATCGCGGCCGGGGCCTGTGCGAGAAACGCGGTCTGGGCGCGGGGCAAATGGTGGGCGCGGGCCACCGCCGCGGACGCTTCGAAGGCCTGGCGGGAGGGAAAACGCAGCCGCGGAACGCCGCCCGGGGCGGGCTGGGTCAGGGCGTGGTGCCCGTGGACATAAACGTGCAGGCCGCGGTGGGCGGCGGAGGGGGCGAGGCGGGTGTGGTTGGCCGCGCCTTCGTCGCCCAGGCCCTGGGCGGCGGGCACGGGCGGGTGGTGGGCAAAATGCTTCCCGGCGGAAAAAATCGCGCGCAAGGTGCGGCCGGTCTGGGCGGGTTCGAGGGAGCGGTGGAGTTTGGCCGCGAGGTTCGCGGGCGTGAAATGCACCCGGCCGTCCGCCGCGTCGGCGGACGGGGTGACGGTGGCCGCGTTGGCCACCCACATCGCCGAGGCGGAGCAGGCGGCGGCGAGCAGCGCGGGGGCCTCGCGGGCGGCGGCCGCGAGCACGTCGGCGTCCCTTTTCCCGTCGAAACCGAAGGCGCGCAGCGCGGGCAGGAAAGGGCGTTCGTGGGGCGGGAGCACGGCCTGGGGCAGGCCGAGGTCGGCCAGGGCCTTCATCTTCGCCAGGCCCTGGAGCGCCGCGTCGCGCGGGCGCGACACCGCGCCGCGATGGGCGAGCGACGCGACATTGCCGTAGGACAAGCCGGCGTAGTTGTGGGTCGGGCCGACAAGGCCGTCGAAGTTTACCTCACGGGCGGTGGCGGTGGGGGAAGGCATCGGAGTTAAACCACGAAAAACACGAAAGACACGAAAATGGCGGGCGCGCTCAGGGATTGAGGCCGGGAGGGAGATTGGTGGGGACGGCGAGCGCGGGGGTCTCGATGCTGGCGACGGGAAAGGAACAGTAATCGGCGGCGAAATAGCCGCTCGGGCGGTGGTTGCCCGAGGCGCCCACGCCGCCGAATGGAGCGGCTCCGCTCGCGCCGGTGAGGGGTTGGTTCCAATTCACGATCCCGGCGCGAATCTCGGCGCGGAAACGCGCGTAGAGCGCGGGGTCGTCGCACAGCAGGCCGGCGGCGAGGCCGTAGGCGGTGCGATTGGCCTCCGCGATCGCGTCGTCGAAACTCTTCACCCGGATGACTTGAAGCAGCGGCCCGAAAATCTCCTCGTCCGGCAGGTCGGGCAGGCCGGTGACGTCGATCAAGCCGGGGGAAAGCAGGGCCGGACCGAGCGGGCGGCACGGGATGAGCGGGAGCGCGCCGGCGAGGAGCAGGCTGTGTTGGGCGGCGAGCACGCGGGCGGCGGCGGCGGACGAGACCAGTGGTCCGAGAAAAGGCTCGGGGCGGTCGGTCGCGGGTCCCACGCGGAGGTTGGCCAGCAGACGGCCGAGATGCTGCAGCAGGTCGTCCCCGGCCATGCCGTCCGGCAGAATCAGACGGCGGGCGCAGGTGCACCGCTGCCCGGCGCTCAGGTAGGCGGACTGCACCACGAGCAAGGCGGCGGCCCCGAGGTGGAAGGGGTTCCAGACCACGAGCGGGTTGTTGCCGCCGAGCTCGAGCGCGAGGATCTTCCCGGGGCGCGCGGCGAAGCGGGCGGCGAGGGCCCGTCCGGCGAGGCTGCCGCCGGTGAAAAACACGCCGTCGATCCCGGGGTGGTCGGCCAGGGCCTCGCCGGCGGCGCGGGCGCCTTGGATCACGATCAGGGCGTCCTCGGGCAGACCGGCCTCGCGCCAGCACTCGCGGGTCAGCTCGGCGACGCCCGGGGCGAGTTCGCTGGGCTTGAAGAGCACGGTGTTGCCGGCCAGCAGCGCGGGCGCGATGTGGCCGTTCGGCAGGTGGCCGGGGAAGTTGAACGGGCCGAGCACCGCGACGACGCCGTGGGGGCGAAAGCGCGTGATCGCCGGGCCGCCGCCAAACTCGCCGCAACGGCGGGCGTGGGCATCGATCGAGAGCTCGATTTTCCCGATCATCGAGCGGACCTCGGTGAGCGATTCCCAAAGGGGTTTTCCCACTTCGCGGGAGATCTGGTCGGCGAGTTCGGCCTGGCGGGCGCCGAGGCGGGCGGCGAAGGCGCGGAGCACCGCCGCGCGTTCGTCGTGCGGGCGGCGGGACCAGTCCGGAAACGCGGCGCGCGCCCGGGTCGCGGCGCGGTCGACCGCATCGGCGTCGGCGGCGGGACCGGTCCAGACCACGGCGCCGGTGGCGGGGTTGAGGGAGGAGAAAATCATGAGGGAAATCCGAATGACGGAGGCCGGAGGACGAGGCCGCGGACGGTTAGCGGACGGGGGCGCAGGTGACGGCGGCCGGGTGGCCGAGGGCGGCGAGGGTTTCGGCCGGAAGGACGGCGGCGCCCGGATCGAAAGGGGCGAGGACGGCGCGAAAATCCAGCGCGTCGTTGGATAACAAATACAACGGGGACCCGGTGGGCGGACGGCCGACGGCGCACGGCACGGTGCGGCGCAGGCGCACCGTGCGCAGCTCCGCGACGGGCGCGCGCACCTGGGGGCCGGCGTCGAAAATATCCACCTCGGCGGTGGGCTGGAAACCCTCGGCGCGCAGGAGGGCGAGGGCGGGCTGGGTGTCGTGATGGACCTTGCCGACGACGGCCTGGACCCCGGCGGCGAGGAGCGGCACGTAGAGCGGGTGGCGGGGCATCAGGTCGGCGATGAAGGTCTTGTCGCCGAGGCCGCTGAGGATGTCGGCGGCGTAGAAATCGCCCCCGAAAAAGTGGCGTCCCACCGCCTCCCAGAACGGGGAAAGGCCGCGCTGGTCGAGGTAGCCGCGCAGCTCGGCGATCACGGTGGTGTCGAAGCGTTGCGGATGGGCGCCGATGAAGAGCAGGCGAGAAAGGGAAAGCAGCCGGCCGACGCCGCCGCGGCGGTGGTCCGGATGGAGAAAAAGCGAGCCGATCTCGGTCGGGCCGCGGTGGACCTGTTTCAGGTGCAGCACGTCGATCACACGATCGATGCCGAGCGGCGGGTGGACGTGGCGTTCGCGGCGGACTTCGTAGCTGTAAAAAGGTTCGTAGCCGCCGACGCGGGCGGCGATGCCGCTCGTGCCCACCAGCGCGCCGGTCGTGGTGTCCTCCAGCACGAACAGGTAGTGCTCGGCCCCCGGTTTTTTGACCTTGGGGGAAAAGGCGCGCAGGGAGTCGTCGATGCGGTCGCGCAGGAAGGCCTCGTCGGGCGGCAGGGTGGTCATGCCGCCGGCGATGCCCCGGGCGAGGGACACCAGCCCGGGCAGGTCGTTTTCGCGGATGGGACGGAGGACGTGCATGCGGAGAGGAGCCGGGAGACAGGAGCTGGGAGCTAGGAGTCGGAGTTCGGACGCGGAAGGGCGGATCAGGGGAGGACGAGCTCGCCGGTGGCGAGGCGGTGGAGCAGGAGGGCGGCCACCTGGGCGCGGGTGGAGAGGCTGGGCAGGTGGACGTATTCGCGGTCGCTGTGCAGGTGGTTTCCGATCGGGCCCAGTCCGTCGAGGTTGGGCAGGCCGGCGGCGGACAGCAGGTTTCCGTCGGAGCCGCCGCCGGTGTCGATCCAGCCGATGGGCGCGAGGCCGAGGTCGGCGGCGCAACGCCGGAGGGCGGCGAAGGCCGCCTCCTCGGCCGGTCCGCAGGTCTTGGGTGGGCGATCGAAGGCGGCCTCGATGGTGATCAGGTGGCCGTCGCGGGCGTTGATCGGGGCGGCGGCGGCGGCGAGGCGGGCGGCGAGGATCTCGCGTTGGTCCACGTGGTCGATGCGGGCGTGCAACTCGGCCACGGCGAGATCGGGCACGATGTTGATCGCCCCGCCGCCCCGGACCACGCCGATGTTGAGCAGGGCGCCGGGCAAATCGGCGGTGACGCGGTCGGCCGCGACGAGAAACTCGGCCAGCGCCACGATCGCGTTGCGGCCGAGTTCGGGTAGGGCGCCGTGGGCGGCACGGCCGCGGGAGGTGACGGTGAAGACGCCGGTGCCCTTGCGTGAGCGGACGATCTCGCCCTCGGGCCGGGCGGGTTCGAAGACCAAACCGAAGCGACAGCGGCGGGCGGAGCGGTTGATCTCCTCCAGGCTGGCCCGGGAGCCTATCTCCTCGTCGGGCGTAATTAGAATCTCGATACCGAGGGCGGCGGCGGCGGCCTCCTGCTCGAACGCGCCCAGGGCGGCGAGCAGCACGACCAGGCCTCCCTTCATGTCGGCGACGCCGGGGCCGTTGAGCGTGTCGGCGTCGAGCAGGCGGGGTTGCTGGAAGGGGTGGTCGGCCTCGTAGACCGTGTCGTAGTGGCCGTTCAGCAGCACACGAACGTGCGCCTCCGGGCGGAGCACGAGCCGGAGGGCGCGGGCGCCGGTGCCGGGCAGGGCCGGCTCCTCGATGAGGGCGGAGGGAAACTCGGCCGCGAAGGCGGTGCGCAGCACGCCGCGCATTCGGTCCAGCCCGGCGGGGTGCTCGCTGCCGGAATTGATCGCGCTCCACGCGGCGAGCAGGCGGCGCAGCTCGGGATCGCGGGCGGGGAGGGCGGTGATGGCGGGCGGCAGCGGTGGCATGGGCGAGCGGGGAGCGGGAGCGGGAAAAGAAGTCAGGAGTCGGAGGTTAGGATTCAGAAGGTGGGCGGGACGGGGGTAGGGAAGGGGAGGCCCGCCGACGGCGCTAGGGGGAAGCGTCGCCGGCGGGTGCGGTTAACACTTTAGGCGTATCGGGCCGTTCGCGGGCCGGATAGGATTGGCGGGCTCACAGGTTCCAGCGGAGGCCGAGGGTGGCGGACCAGTCGGTGAACTCGTTGTAGTCGATGCGGGACTCGGAGCCGTCGTAGGCGCGGCCGGGTTCGTTTAGGAGGTTGCTGAATTCGACGAAGACCGTCCAGTCCTTGGCGAAGCGGTAACTGGTCGTGAGGTCGAGGGTGACGGTGGAATCGAGGTATCGGCTCAGGTTGGAGTCGTAGTCGCGAAAGTCCTCGTCCACGGCGAGTCCGAGAAGGGATTCGGATCGGTAAAGGACGGCGGCGCGGGCGCGGAAGCCTTTCTTTTCGTAGAAGAGGCCGACGTTGATGGTGTCCTCGACTTGGTTGAAGAGGGGGAGATCGACATCCGCGTATTGGGCGAGACCGGTCTTAACCTGGGAGTCGGCGTAGGTGTAGTTAAAGAAGGCGCCGAGGCCGTCGAAGGGCGAGGGGAGGAAGGTAAGCTGCTGGTCGTAGCCGAGCTCGAAGCCGCGCACCCAGGCGCTTTCGGCGTTGAGGCTGGTGCGGACCATGCGGCGGTTGCCGGGGGTGGAAGGGAAGGATGGGTCGTTGAAGAGGTAGCCCTGGTAGACGTTGTCTGTCATGTCCTTGAAGAACAGGCCGAAGCTGAGGGTGCTGGCGGCGGCGAAGTAGTATTCCACGCCGAGGTCCAGGTTGGTCGCCTTGGTAGGGCGGAGGTCGATGTTGCCCTTGTCGATGATGTCCACGAAGCCGTCGCCGCCGCTGAAGGCGGACTCGCCGTCTTGGAAGATGCCGGGGTTGAGGTCGGAGAGCCGTGGGCGGGCGATCGAGCGAGTGATGGCAAAGCGATAGACGAGGTCTTTTTTCTGCGCGTAGCGGAGGTGGAGACCGGGGAGGAGGCTGTAGTAGTCGTTGGATGCCTCGCCATAGGGATCGGCGACGATGACGTCGCCGGAGCTGTTGGTCCGGGCGTCGGCGCCCTCGAACGAGACATCGGTGTATTCGAGGCGGGCGCCGGCGAGGGCGGTGAACTGGTTCCAAGTCTGCTCGCCCATAAGGTAGGCGGCGTGGATGTGTTCCTCGGCCTCGTAGGTCCGGGCGCGGCTGCGGAGAGCGTTGTCGGGTGCTTCGACGAGGAAGCCGTCGGCTTCGAGGCGGTCGGCGTAGTGACGGACTCTTTCTGGATCGATGTAGAAGCCGGGATCGTAGGTTCCATTTACGATGCGGTCGGAGCCGTAGGAAGCGAGGGAGGAACCGATAGCGGGGCGACCGGCGAAGCCGTCGAGGGCCCAGTCGTTGACCTGGCCGGTGGCGACGCGGAGGCGGCGGGCGCGGCTTTCGAAGTCCCGGTCGAAGAGGCGGGACTTGGCGCCGAACTTGATGAAGCCTTCGCCGCCCGAGAGGGAGGCGTCGCGCTTCAGGTCGAGGCCGCCGGCGAGCTCGTCGTCGGTGACGAAGGAGGTGCCGCGGTCGATGGAGTTGAAGAAGTAGCGGGAGGGGTCGTTTACGCGACCATCGTAGGTGGCTCCGGAAATGGTGGGGAAGTAGCCGTTTTGGGTCAGAGTCTTTGCGAAACTGGAGGTGCGGAAAGTGGCGGTGATGTCCTTGTCGGGATCGCCGTCAAAGCTGCCGCGGTTGGCGCCGGCGAAGTAGTCTAGTTTCCAGGCATCGAGTTGGGTCTCGCCGCGGAAGACGAGGTTGGAGAGTTCCTGCTTCTCGAAGAATTGGCGGACGTTGCGGTTGATTCGACCGGTGCTGGTGTAGGTGGCGTAGGTGTCGCCGTCGACGGTGCCGGTGCCACCGTCGATGAAGCCGACCTGGGTGCGCTGGCGGCCGCGCTCGGTGTCGCGGAGGCTGTAGGAAGCGTCGAGGCGGAGGCGGGTGATCTCGGAGGGGCGCCACTCGAAGGTGCCGTTGAGGCCCTGGGCGGAGACGTCGTCGAAGAAGTTTTGGAAGACGACGGCGATGGGGTAGTAGGCGCCGCCGGGGCCGCCGTCGGCGGCCCAGCCGAGGGAACTGACGCGTTGTTTGACGAAGGCGCGGTCGCGGGTGTTGGCGGAGACGGAGAGGCCGAATTGTTTCTTTTCGCCAAAGGTGAAGCTGCCTCCGGCGGAGGCTTCGTAGCCGGGATTATCGTAAGGATAGTCGTCGGAGTAGTCTTCAAGGAGGGCGGAGTAGGTGGCGGCGGCCTCAGCGAAAGCGTAGGCGCCCTCGCGGTCGAAGGGGCTGCGGGTGACGATGTTTACGGCGCCGCCGATGCCGTCGCCGTCCTGGTCGGGGCGGAGGGCCTTGGTGACCTCGATCTGGTCGGCGCTCTTGGCGGAGACCACGTCGAGGGGGACGCGACGCGAGAGGCCGGAGAAGTCGGAGACGCTGGCCCGCATGCCGTTCACGGAAACGGCGTTGAAGTCGGCGTTCATGCCGCGGATCGTGATGTAGCGGCCCTCCGAGCCGCCGGTGTCGGTGT
Organism: Akkermansia muciniphila; assembly: GCA_945874545.1. Classification (GTDB taxonomy): domain Bacteria; phylum Verrucomicrobiota; class Verrucomicrobiia; order Opitutales; family Opitutaceae; genus IMCC26134_A. The sequence goes on from CAMCHD010000001.1 coordinate 27,930, forward strand.
CGGTCTCGACGGTCACGCCGGGGAGGCGTTTGACGGCGTCGGCGATGGTCTTGTCGGGGAACTGGCCGGCGAGGTCGGCGGAGACGATGTTGACCAGGTTCTGGCTGGTGCGCTGCTGGTTCAGGGCGCGGGCCTGGCCCTCGCGGCTGCCCTCGACGGTGAAGGTGTCGAGGGTGACGACCTCGGACGAGCCGAGGGTGAATTTGGCGGGCGCGGTGGCGCCGTCGGCGACGACCACGGGGATGGTCTGGGCGGGGTAACCAAGGTAGTAGGAGCTCAGCTGGTATTCGCCGGGAGGAAGCGAAAGGGTGAAGGAGCCGTCGGGGCCGGTCACGGCGCGGGCGGACGAGCCGGCGACGGTCACCTCGGCGCCGGGCAGAGCGGCCTGGGTGGCGGCGTCGGACACGCGGCCGACGACGCGGCCGTCCGCCGCGAGGGCGGATGTAGTGGCGGCCCAGATACAGCCGGCGACGAGGACCGGACGGGCGAGGCGAACGGCGGCGGCGGAGGGCCGGCGGCGGAGGGGAGGGGTGTTGGGGTTGGTCATGGTTGCTGATTTATGCACGCACAAGGTAACAGCCCGGGGCATGCCGCGGGTATACGGCAAAGGTTGTAAATGCCCGCGCGGGTGTTTGGATGGAATCGCGAGGCACGGCGGTTGCGATCGATACGATCACCATGCCCCCAACTCTTCCCGCCGTCATGCCCAAGTCGAAACCATTGCCCGCGCCGCCCGCCGCGCTGCTTGAAAGGTTGCACGAGCCGATGCTCGCGCTGCACGCGGCGCTGGAGACGGACGCGCTTTGGAAGGCGGTGCAGGCGGTGCTGCGGACGGTGGCGCCATCGCACCGCGTCACGCTTTTCCTCGGGCATCTCGGCATGGGCGAGGCGCGGGTGGTGTTGACCGATCCGGTGATCGCGCGACCTGCGGACTGGTATGCGGAGCGGGGGAAGGCGAACCCCTTCAATCCCTTCATCGAGGCGAACCGGGGGCGGAAGTTCTACCGCTTCGAGGAGGTTTTGCCGGCGCGCAGGGAGTGGCTGAAGTCGGATTTTTATCTGCGCTTCGCGAAGGAGGAGGGCTGGGACAAGGGCGTCTCGATGCTCTACTGGGCGCAGCGCGAGGTGACGGCGATGTTCAGTCTTTATCGGGCGCCGGAGGAGCCGGCGTTCACGGCGGCGGAGGAGGCGGCGCTGCACTGGCTGCACCCCTACATCGGCATCGCGATCGCGCGCGTGCAGCGGCTGCACACCGAGCGGCTGGCGCGGCGCAGCCTGGAGGAGTTCAACAAGCACCTGCCGGTCGGGCTGGTGCTGGTTTCCTGGGAATTGAAGGCGGAGTTCGCGAACCACGAGGGACAGCGCCAGTGCCTGGTCTGGAACCATGGGCCGGGCGGGGCGCGGGCCTTGAACCCAAAGGACGCGTTCGAGGTGCCGGCGGCGGTGCTGGAGGCGTGCGCTGCGCTCAAGGCGGCGGTGTTGGCGCGCAACCCGAAGACGTTGACGCTGCTGCCGGGCGACGTGGCGGCGGTGGGGCACCCGGCGTGGCCGGAGCTGCGCGGCCAGGTCTCGGTTCACAACAACCCCGGCAGCGCGCTGGCCCGGCCGCGTTTCCTGGTCGTGCTCGACACGCGCCCGGGGGCGGCGGCGGGCGGGGCGGCGGGGGAGTCGGCGCTGGGCGGCCCTGCGCCGGATCGCTTCGGGGCGCTGCGGGAGCTGACGCCGCGGGAGCGGGAGATCGCGCTGCTGGTTTGCGAGGGGTGCAGCAACGCGGAGATCGCGCGCCGGCTCAGCAAAAGCGTGCTGACGATCAAGACCCAGTTGAACTCGATCTTTCGCAAGCTGGGCGTCGCCTCGCGGACGCGCCTGATGGCGATGCTGCGCTGATCAGGGCTGGGGCGCGGGCTCCAGGCGGCCGCCGGTCGCGCGCACGACGCGCACGGCGGCGGGGGCGGAGACGTCGAGGGTGCGGAGATTGAGCGTGCTCTCGGGGTCGAGACCGATCACGGAGGCGCGCGCCTCAAGCGGGCGGCCCGCGACCACCGTGGCGGCGGGCGAGGCGAGGAGTTGCACGAGCCAGGCGGAGCCGCTTTTGGCGGTGTGGACGCGGGCGGTGGCGTCGGGCTCGACGCAGAGCGCGGTGGCCTCGTCCACGCCGAGGCCCACGAGGCGTGGGGCGGCGGGGTTTTCGGACTGGAGGCGGGATAAAAAAGTGACGAGCCGGCCGAGGCGCTGGCGGGGCATGAAGTGGCTGTCGGTGATCACGCCGGCGAGGGCGGGTGCGGAGAGAAAGCCGGAGCCGAGCGTGATGTTGGGATCGAAGGGATCCTTGAGCGTCTGCTCGCTGGTCACGCTATCGAGCAGGGCGGAGTAGTAGTGCTCGCCCAGGACGGCGAGGCCTGCGCTGGTGCCGCCGATGGGTTTGCCGGCGGCGAGGTGGGCGTTCAGCGCGGCGGCGACGGGGGTGTCTTTCCAGTATTTGATGTAGAGCGACTGGTCGCCGCCTGCCAGGAACACGCCCTCGGCGGCGGCGATGGCGGCGAGGACGGCGGGGTCGGTCGCGGCGGAGGCGTCGAGGAACTTGATGGTCGTCACCGACGCGACGCCGCCGATGGTTTCGTGTAGGTAGCGCTGGTAGCCGTCGCCGCCCGACGCGCGCAGGACGACGAGATCGCCGCCGCCGGCGCAGGCGACGAACCAGCGCCAGGCGGACTCGACGTCGCCGCCGCCGCCCATCATCAGCAGGCCGGCTCGGGTGGCGTCGGGCGCGGCGGGAATGAAGTCGGCCGCGTCGCCGATGTGCCAGGATTCGTAGCCGGGACCCTTGGGAAGGAGCGCGGTGGCGGCGGTGGCGGCGGAGGCGAGGGTGAGGGCGGCGAGGACGAGTCGGGCGAGCGTGGAGCGAAGGAGCATGGGGGAGAACCGGAGAGTGGAGCGCGGGACGTGCCGGGGCGGGTTTAATCCGGCCGGCCGAAACGGAATGCAACCTTGGTGGTATGCCTTTCGCGCTGCATGGCACGGAAGCGGCGGGCACGGTGGGTCTATGTTTAATCCATTTTCGGCGCGGTTCGGACGGGTGGTGGCGTTGGCGGCGGTGCTGGCGGCGGGGCCGTTCGGCTGCGCGAAGCGCGAGACGCCGGTCGAGGCGGGCAATCGCGACCGCGTGCTCATCCGCGGCAACGCGACCGAGCCGGAGTCGCTCGATCCGTATCTGGTGCGCGGTCAGGTGGAGTGGACCATCGTGGGCGGGTTGTTCGAGGGTTTGGTGACGCCGGATGCGGCGACGCTTGAGCCTCGGCCGGGGGCGGCGGAGTCGTGGGATGTCTCGGCGGACGGGTTGACCTACACTTTCCGTCTCCGCGAGGGCGCGCTTTGGAGCGACGGAGCGCCGGTGACGGCCGGGGATTTTGTCTACGGCGCGCGGCGCATGCTCGCGCCGCGCCTGGCCTCGGCGCATCCGGAGAACAATCTCTTCTTCGTGAAGGGCGCGCGGGATTACCAAGGCGGCAAGCTGGTCGATTTTGATCAGGTGGGGGTCAAGGCGCCCGACGCGCGCACGGTGGTTTTCACGCTGGAGCGGCCGACGCCGTTTTTTCTTTCCGCGCTGTATTTGTTTTTCCCGACGCAAGCTGCGGCGGTGGAGCGGCATGGGGCGATGGACGACCGCGGAAACGGGTGGACCAAGCCGGGCAATCTGGTGGGCAACGGGCCCTTCACGCTGAAAGAGTGGTCCTTCGGCCGGCGCATCGTGCTGGTCAAAAACGCCCGCTATTGGGACGCGGCGAACGTGGGGTTGGAGGCGGTGCATTTCCTGCCGATCGAAAATGCGCAGGTAGAGGAGACGGCCTTCCGCACCGGGCAGTTGCACATGACGAGCACGGTGCCGTTTTCCAAGATCGAGGACTACCTCGCGCAGGCGGAGTCGCCCCTGCGGCAGGTGGATGATCGCGGCGTCTATTTCTACACGGTCAACGTGAACAAGGCCCCGACGAACGACAAGCGGGTGCGGCAGGCGCTGGCCTTGGCGGTGGACCGGGAGCAGTTGGCCAAGGCGGTGCTGCGCGGCGGCAGGCAGCCGGCGACGAGCTTCACGCCGCCGGGCATGGGCGGCTACACGTCGCGGGCGCGCACGAGCTTCGATCCGGCAAAGGCGCGCGCGCTCCTGGCGGAGGCGGGTTATCCGGACGGCAAGGGCATGCCGGCGATCGAGGTGCTCTTCGACTCGCGGGAGTATCATCGCGTGATCGCGGAGGCGGTGCAGCAAATGTGGCGGCAGAATCTCGGGGTGATCGTGGCGTTGCGGAACGAGGAGACGCAGGTGCTGATCGCCTCAAAGAACGCGATGAACTTCCACCTCGCGCGCGGCTCGTGGAACGCGACGACCTACCAGGATCCGTTCTACTTCCTCGGCGCCTGGCAAACGGGGGCGCTCTACAACGAGGCGGGGTGGTCGGCGCCGGAGTATGACCGCTGCATCGCGGCGACCTGGACGGCGGACGCGGCCGCGCGCGAGGCGGCGTTCCAGCGCGCGGAGGAGATTTTCCTGGAGGAGACGCCGGCGATCCCGCTCTTTTTCTCGACCCAGCTCTACCTGGCCTCGCCGCAGGTGAACGGCTTGTTGTCCAAACCTTTCGCGGACCGCCGGCTGAAGCTCCTGCGGGTGGAGCCGTGAGGCGCGCGCGGTCTGGATGCGCTTTGGGTCGCGTCCGAGCGGGGACTGGGACCAGGCTGACGACATGATCGCGAAGTCCAAGCGAAAGGGGCGGCCGGTGACGTCGGACGAGGCGGGCAAGTGGGAGCCGTATCTCTTTCCACTGCACGCGGCGACGGGTGCGGAGGCCCTTTGGCGCGCGGTCTCGCCCCTGCTGCGGGCGGCCTTCGCGCCTTGCGTGCGAACGACGCTTTTCCTGGGGCACTTCGGCATGCGCGAGGCGCGGTTGGTGTTCACCGAGCCGCCGATGGACAACCTGATGGAGTGGTATCGCGAACGCGGAGCGATCAATCCCTTCACGCCCTACATCCGGGCGCATCGGCGGCTCACTCACTACCGTTTTGCGGACGTGGTGGGACCGGCGGAGGATTTTCGGAAGACCGAATTTTATCGCCGCTTCGCGCGGCCGGAGGGGTGGGAAAACGGGATGTCCGGGGTATTCTGGGACCGGGACGAGGTGAAGGCCATGTTCAGCGTCTACCGGGCGGCGGGTCAGCCGGACTTCGACGACGCGGACGTGGCGCGGCTGGCCTACCTGAGACCGCACATCGAGACGGCGATCGACCGGGTGCGCGAGCTGCACGCCGAGCGACTGCAGCGCAAGGTGCTGGAGGAATTCAGCCGGCACATCCCCATCGGGTTGATGTTGCTGGATTGGGATCTCAGTCCGCTTTTCACGAATACGGAGGCGGTGCGGGAGTGCGTGGTGTGGCAGCATGGTCCGGACGTCGCGCGCGGGCTGGTGTCGCGCGACCACCTCGAATTGCCGCCGGCGATCCGCGAGGCGTGCCTCGAGCTGCGGGAGATGATCCTGCGGGCCAACGCGAAGGACAAACCGGTGTTCCCGCACGCGCTGGAGCGGGTGGCGCATCCTACGCTCGCGGGGCGCCTGGCCTCGGTGTCGGCGATCAACGCCTCGCCGGGGTTGCTGGCCAAGCCGGGGTTTCTGGTGGTGATGGAGGACCGGGGGCCGATGGAGGCGGGCGGGGGCGCGCGGGTGCCGGCGGAGAAACAGCGGCTGCTCTGGGTGCTCTCGCCAAGCGAACGGGAGATCGCGCTGCTCATCTGCGAAGGTTGCTCGAACCAGGAGATCGCGACGCGGCTGAAAAAGAGCCTGCTCACCGCGAAGAAGCAGGTGACGTCGATATTTTCGAAACTCGGCGTGAACAGCCGTTCAAGGCTGATTTTGCTACTCCGCTAGGCGGTTCCGTATTCAAGGAGCAGGCACGGTCACGCGCAGGCGGGCGAAGAGGCGGCCGGGGGCGGGGGGCGCGGCGAGGGCGAAGGCGACCTGTGCGCCCGGGGCGCCGGGGTTGAGAGCGGCGGGTGTCCAGGTGGCGAGGTCCGGGGATGTTTCAACCAAGTAGTCGAGGTCGTCGCGGGCGCGGAGAAAGGTGAAGGACAGGTTGTCGGGACCGGAGGAAGCGAGCCGGGGCTCGGCGTCGCTGGAGGAGATGTCCGGGCGGTCGAGGCCGAGGGCGGCGTGGAGGAGGGCGGGCCGGCCGTCGGGGGCGGGTGCGAGGCCGGGGAACTCGGTGGTGACGCCCGACTCGATGCGCAGGTCGTCGAGGTCAAGGAAGTGGGCGGGCGTGCCGCCGTCGGTGAAATCGCCCCGGCAGGCCCAGCGCAGGGAGGTCAGGCGGTTGACGACGGCGGGGAGGGCGGCGACGCCGGCGAATTCCGTGGTCGTGTCGGCGCGGATACGGCTGAGCACCAGGAGCCGGGAGGAAAGATCGAGGGAGAGGCGGAGCTCGACGGGCGCGGCGGAGGCGGCGGGGAGGATCACCGGGTGCCAGCGGGTGGCGGCGCCCTCGCGGCGCCAGCCGTAGCGCAGGCCGGCGGCGGTCGCCTCGAGGACGAGTTCGGCGGCGACGAGGGCGTTGCCCTGGATGAAGCCGAGTTCGAGGCGCGGAGGCGTGGCGCCGGCGGCGGGCGAGGGCGCGAGGTCCCACGCGGCGAGGCGGAGGCGGAGGACGACGGCGCCTTCGGTGGGCTCGGCGGCGAAGTTCACGAACGTGGTGCGGCGGCCGGGGCCGCCGTCGGCGGCGTCGCGCACGCGGAGCGCGCCGGACCCGGTGGTGGCGAGGCCGGGGATGGCGACGTCCCAGCGCGCGGCGCGGGTGGTGCGGCCGGGGGCGGAGTTGGCGGCGAGGTCCAGGGTGCGGGCGACGGGGTCGTCGAAGGTCCAATACTCGAGGACGGCGGCGGCGCGGGCGGGCACGGCGGCGGCGAGCAGCGCGAAGCCGAGACGGGTGAGGAAGGGGCGGAAGGAGGGCACCGGCGGAATCAATACGGGCTGGCGGGCCCGGTGCCGTTGACGTTGAGCAAGGTGGTGACGCCGGTGGTGGCGCCGGTGGCGAAGTCGAAGGTCTGGCCGGGGGCGAGTTTGGTGCGGCGGATACGTTGGTAGATCAGGGGCAGGCCGGAGGCGACCTGGGTGCGGGCGGTGTCGAGGCGATCCTCGCGCAACACGTAGGCGCGGCCGGAGCCGTTGCCATCCACGAGCAGGGTGCCGAGGCCGGCGGAGTTGACGAAGACGGCGGTGTTTTCGTCGATGCCGACGCCGGTAATGAGGGACGTGCGGGCGTCCTGCCTGAGGCGGGCCATGAAGGTGAGGAGGCGGCCCATGCGGTCGCGGTTGGCGAAATGGACGTCGACCAGCGTGTCGTAGAGGGTCGGGACGCGGAGGAAGTCGGTGGAGAGGGTGACGCCGGTGCGGTAGGGGTTGGCGACGGCCTCGGCGCTGGTGACGGCGGTGGTGGACGGGTCGTAGATGTATTCGCCGAGGACCATGGCGCCGGCGGAGGTGCCGCCGAGGACGGCGCCGCGGGCGTAGGCGGCGCGCAAGGCGGTCTCCACGGCGGTGCCGCGCCAGTAGGTGGTGTAGTCGTTTTGGTCGCCGCCCGCCATCCAGATCATCTCGGCGTGATCGAGGGCGTAGCGGACGTAGTTGAGGTCGGCCTTGGCGCGGGTGTTGACCACCAGGGTCTCGACGGAATTGGGGGTGAGGGCGGCGCGGGTGGCCGCCGGGATGAGAGCGGGGATGTCGGTGAAGAAGTAGCTTTGGTAGCCGCTGGTGCCGGTGGCGCGCAGGACGACGATGTCGCCCCCGTTCACAATGGGGAAGGCCTTGGTGGCGAAGGCGGCGTCGACCTCGGAGCCGCCGCCCATAAGGAGGATGGCCGGGCCGCCGGCGGGCAGGGCGGGGTCGTCGGTGGCGCTGCCGCTGAAGTAGTTGGTCAGCCCGGAGGGTTTCACGGGGCGCTGGGCGAGCGCGGGGGATACGGCGAGGCCGAAGAGGGCGATCAGGGCGATAAACGCCCGACGGGGACGCGACGGGGGCGGCATCGAGGGGAAGGCATGGCGCGCTCCCCGGCGGGGCGCGGACGGATCAGAGGGGATCGTCGGGCATGCCGACGGGCGAGAGGAGGAAGCCGCCGGGGCCGGAGCCGACGCCGACCTTCTCGTAGGCGACGTGGCCGTCGAAGAAGGCGTAGTTGCGGCCGCCGCGGTGGGGCGGGGGAATTTTTTTGCCCGAGAGGCTGGGCGATCCGGAGCCGAAGTTGCGGCTATCGATGTCGGTCAGCATCCAGATGCGGGACAGGGGCATGTCGGTGGAGACGAGGGTGCGGGCGGTGCGGATCTGGGACAGGCGGGCGGGGAGGGCGCCGGAGGTGGGGTTGCCGAAGGGGCGGGACTTCTGGACGGTGCTGCCGTTGTTCAGCAGGTAGACGAAGCGTTGGGTGGGGTTATTGTTGGCCTCGGCGGCGGCGGAGTTGGCGGGGCAGACCCAGAAGTTGTCCGATTTGTCCCCGAGGTAGGGCTGGATGAAGTTGCGCAGGGTGACGGTGGTGGCGTCGAGCGGGGTGGCGGGGTCGGGGGCGGAGATGTCGCGGTTCACCGGGCCGGGCAGGGTGTCCTTGTTGGCCGAGGCGTAGAGGAGGATGGACAGGGCGATCTGGCGCTGGGTGGCGCCGCACTTGGAGGTCTTGGCGGATTCCCGGACCTGGCCGGTGACGGGGATGATGATGGCGGCGAGGATGCCGATGATGGCGATGACGGTCAGCAGCTCGATCAGGGTGAATCCGCGGCGAGAAGCGCGGCGGCGGACGGCAAGGGAAAGGTCGGAGGATTGCATGGCTGGGCGGGCGGCGAAACGGTATCGTGGCGTGGGCGTGATTTCAGCAGGCGGAGTGCCCCCGACCTAAGCCCTTCGGTGTATTTAGGGCCGGCGGCGACGGGCCAGGGCGAGGCCGAGGAGCGCGGCGCCGGCGAGGGCGGAGGCGGCGGCGGGCTCGGGGATGGCGGTCGGCGTGACCACCAGATCGTCGATGGCAACGTGGCGGCCGTTGCTGGACGGATCGACGAAGGTCCAGCGGAAGTAGATGGAGGCGCCGTCGGCGACCATCAGCGGGACGTTCAGACCATAGGCCGTGCTGGAGATGCTGGCGAGTTGCGCGTTGGCGGTGCCGGCGCCGATGGAGTAGTCGGTCCCGAGCGGGGTGTAGGTGGTGCCGTTCGCGCTGTAGGAAAAGGAGACGGTGGTCGGGGTGGCGCTGATGCCGTCGGTGTAGCGTTCGATGGCGTAGGCGACGTTCCAGCCGGTGATATCGGCGCCGGTGTTGTTCGAGAATTGTCCGGTGAGCGTGGCGGTGACGCCGAGCTTGCCGCCGAAGGCGAGATCGGTGGCGGTGAGGTTGTCGGCCCGGAGGGCGCGGGTGCTGTTGGTGTTGGAGTAGCTCAGGTTGAGGCTGTAGAAACCGCCGGTGCTGAAATCGGTGGTCGCCCCGCCGGCCCAGGTCAGGCCGGGTTGAATCAGGACGGGGACGGTGGGGTTGCCGGAGTTTGCGCCGATCGCGGGAAAGGCGCCGCCCAGGGTCACGCTGCCGCTCGCGGTGGCGTAGGTGCCGGAGGGGAAGGCGGTGTTGAGATCGTCGAAGTTCTCGACGTAGGGGGAGAGGGTGGAAAACGTGACGGCCGACTGAGCGTGGGCGGGCCGGGCGCAGGCGACGAGGGCGAAGACGGCGAGGCCGGAGCGGAGGCGAGGAGTGTTCATAGTGTTTTTTGGATACGTGGAGGATAGCGCAGGTGCGGTGCCGCCGTCGTGGGACCTTGGTGGCATCGGGCGGTGGAATCGCGGGGCCGGGTCAGCGCGTCACGGAGAGCCGGAGGAAGCGCCGCGGACCGTCGCCGGGGATAGCGGTGTCGGTCACCAGCTGGAGGCCGGCCGGGAGCGTGGCGGAGGTGAAGCTGGAGACCGTGGTCCAATCGATGAGGTCGACGGAGCCCTGCACGGTGTAGGTAAGGGCCGGGTCGGCGATGGTGGTGAAACCGAGGGTGAGGCGGCCTTCGGCGTCGCGACCGAGGGCGAGAGGCGAGAGGGTAGGGAGGGCGGGGTTGGTGCCGGTGGCGTATTCGACCAGGTTGGGGATGCCATCGGAGTCGAAATCGGCGGCGTCGGCGGAGGAACCGGTGACGGGCTCGGTCTGCGGCTCGGTGGTTTGGAAGAAAGACTGGCGCCAGGTTTGCAGCGGGGTGAGGACGGGGACGGAGGCGAGGACGACGGAGTCCACCGTGAAGCTGCCGCCGGTAAAGTTGCCCAAGGTGCGCAAGTCGAAATGGCTGATGGTGCGACCGGCGCTGCCGGTGGAGAGCGCCTTTTCGGGGATGGCGACGGTGGTGACGCCGCCGTCGGTGTAGCTGACGGCGAAGGTGTTGGTGTTCCGGTTGATCGTCAGGGTGAGGATGAACGGGGTGCTGCGCGTCGTCGGCAGGCCGGTGAGGAAGATGTTGTTGTTGGCCGAGCCGGAATCGCGGTAGCGCACGCTCACACCGGCGTCGGACGCGAGGAAGGTCAGTTCGGTGACGAGCGAGGCGGCGGTGGCGGCGGCGTTGCGCAGATCGAAATACACCGTCTGGAGGTTGGTGGTGCCGGACGGCAGGTCCCAGCCGGCCACGGTGATGGTCAGGGTGTAGATTCCGGTCGCGGGCGCGTAGGGCCCGACGGGGGCGTAGGATACGGCGGTGGTGGCGATGTTGTTGTATTGGATCGAGAGCGCGCCGGAGCCGTTGGTGGCCACGCCGGGGATGTCGGTGGCGAAGAGCGCGGCCGGGGTGATCGAGTTCGCGACGCCGGGGAGCAGGGTGCCGACGGCGTCGTCGAAGTTCCAAGCATGGAGGGCCTGGGCGGAGGCGAGGGCGGGCGCGGCGAGGAGGACGAGCGCGGCGACACCGGGAGCGAGGCGAAGGGAGCGGAAATGCATGGGTGGCGGGGGTGCGCTCAGGATAAGCAACCGGGATGCGGGCCGGGCCCCCCGAAGGTGGTATCGAGGCCGGTTTTTTTGCGGGTTGCGGAGCGGTGCCGGAGGGAGCGCGCGAAGGTTCCAGCGCAGGGGAGCGGACATAAGAAAGCCCCCCGGCCGGTTGGCGCGGGGGGCGATGGAGTGACGAGGGGCGCGGGGGGGGAATCAGCTCCGGCGGCGGCGGGCGCCGACGAGGGCGAGCGCGGCGACGCCAAACAGGGCGGCGGCGGTGGCGGGCTCGGGGATGGCGGAGACGGTGATGCTGTCCACGGTGAAGCCGCCGCCGCCCTCGGTGAAGTTGTCCAAGGTGCGGATGAGAACAAAATTCGCGCCGCGGTCGGCGGCCAGGGTCCCGCCGGTTACGGTGGAATAGTTGTCCGCGCTGGTTGAAATGGTGTAGGTATCGGCGTCAAAGTTGGCCACCAGGCGGAAGGTCACCGGAGTGGCCTGGGTCTTGCCGAATGCGATGCCCGTGGCGGTGTTGGTCGATCCGGTGCCGCCGGCCACGCCGACGATCTCCGCCCCGGAGGCGTCGGCGGCGAATTGGATAAGCGCGGTGCGGGTGGTGCCGTTGCTGCTACCGGTGACGTTGGCGAAACCGAATTCGACCAGCGGGCCGAAGTCGGGCTCGGCGGTTACCCCGGAAAGATCCCAACCGGCCACCAGCACATCGAGCTGAAGGATGCCGGCGCCCACGTCGGGGACGTCCGCGAAGGATCGGGTCGAGGAGGCGCTGTTGTAGGCTATCACCAGGCCGCCGGTGCCGTTGGTGGCGACGCCGGTGATGCCGAGGTTGAAGGAGATGCTACTGGTGCTGGCGGAGGCGTTCAGTCCGGTGCCGGCGGTGTCGTTGAAGTTCCAGGTGTGCAGAACCTGGGCGGAGGCGAGGACGGGCAGGACCAACGCGGTCGCGAGGGCGAGCGCGGAGCGGACGGAGGAGCAGGTGTGTGTGTTCATGGTAGGGCGGAGGAAAGGAGCGGGTTCAGGGAGCGGTGGCCGGGGTGGGTCCGACGGCGAGGCGCAGGAAGCGTCGCGCGGTGGCGTTGGCCGGCTGGGTGTCGGCGACCACTTGCGGGCCGGCCCCGAGGCCGGCGCCGGTGGCGCTGGAAATCCGGGTCCAGGCCGAGAGATCGCCGGAGGCGAAGACTTCGTAGGTGAGATTCGGATCGGCGATGCTGGTGAACCCGAGGGTCAGGCGGCCGGCGAGGTCGCGACCGACGGTGGTCGGGGCGGGATCGATCGTGGTGGGCACGGTGCCGGTGGCGTATTCGAGCAGGTTGACTATCCCGTCGCCATCGGGGTCGGCGGTATCGCCGGCGGCGGCGGGATCGGCCGGCGCGGGAAAATACAGGTCGCGCCAGGTCTTGGGAGTCAGCGGGGGCGGGGTGTAGGTCAGGGTGATGCTGTCGATCGTGAAGCGGCCGCCGCTGCCCCCGATGGTGAAATCGTCGAGACCGCGGAGGCTCACAAAGTTGGCGCCCTTGCCGCTGGCGATCGCGCCCGTGGCGAGCACGGCGTGGTCGGTGTCGCTGGTGGACACGGTGTAGCTCAGGGTGTCGAAATCGACCCGCAGACGGAAGGTGATCGGCGTGGTGCGGACAAAGCCGAACAGGTGGTCCTCCGCGGGATCGGTCGAGGCGGCGGCGGAGGCGCCATCGCCGCCGGTGTTTCCGGCCACGCCGGCGACCAGCACCCCGTAGGCGGGGTTCACCGCGTAGGCGGCGGCGTCGACCTCCAGGTAGATGTGGGCGGTGCGAATGGTGGCGTTATTGCCGGCGCTGGCGGCCGAGAGCCCGACCTCCAGGAGAGGGGTGAACGTGTCGACCAGGGCGTCGGCGCCGGTGAAGTCCCAGCCGGCGACGTTCACGTCGAGTTGCAGCACGCCGGTGGATACGTCCGGGATGTCGGCGAAGGAACGGCCGGAAACGGCGTTGTTGTAGGTGATCGCCAGACCTCCGGCGCCGTCGGCGGCGAAGCCGTCCAGGGCGGGGCTGAAGGCCGCTCCGCCCGCCACGGCGTTGGCCAGGGCGGGCAGGGCGGTGCCGGCGGGATCGTTGAATTGCCAGGACTGAAGGAGCTGGGCCCGAAGGGCGGACGGGCCGAGGAGGAGCAGGGCGCAGCCGAGGGCGTGGACCAGGCGGCGGGCGGCGGAGGCGGCGGTTTTCATGAGGGACTGGGTGTCCCTTCGAAACCGCATGTCCCATACCGCCGGACTACACCTTTGGTTGTGTTTCGGGCCCCGGGCCGGCTCCGGGCGCTCAGACCAATCCGAGCTCGGGCTGGGCCTCGGCGGGGGAGAGGCGGGCCTGGTGGCTGAAGAGGTGGTCGTTAAAGACCGGATACAAGGCGTAAAGGCGCTCCAGCAGGCCGGACAGGAGTTTTTCGAGGGGCGGCAGGTCCGTGTCGCCGCGGAAGTGGCGGGCGGGTTTCAGCTCGCCGAGAAACAGCAGCAGGTCCTGGGCGGCCTTTTCCGGCGCGCCGGGCCCGGCGGCGGGGTCGCTCTCCTGGCGGATGGCGGCCAGGCTGTGTTTGATCGCGTGCACCAGGTGGAACAGGCCGTGCGGCGCGTCCGGCTGTTGGAGAAAAAACTCGGCGACGTAGCGCGGCTGGCTGCGGGCCTGGTAGAGCCGGCGGTAGGCGTCCTGCGAGCCCAGCATACGAAGGAGGGCGGACAACTCGGGGTTGTCACGGTAGTGTCCGGGGCGCAGCCGGCCGGGGCGGGCGTGGGCGCCGAGCACGTGGCGCAGCGCGCTGCAGGTCATGATCGCGCGTTCCAGATAGACGCCGAGGCGCAGGAAATGCCAGGCGGCGTCGTGCAGCATGGTGTGGTCGGCGGTGGCGTGGAACGCGGGCACGTGATCGAGCACCAACTGCTCGGCCTCGTGGGCGAGGTGCTGGCGGACCTTGGCGGCGGCGACCGGGCCCCTGGGGATGGGGCGGTGCCGCAGCGTCTCCAGGCGGGAGTGAAGGCGGGTGAGCACGCGCCAGGCCTCGGGCGAGAGGGTGTCGCGCAGTTGGCCGGCGTTGTAGAGCACGGAGGAGGAGGCGGCCGCGACCGAGCCCGGGGTGGCGAGGTCGAGGGTCAGGCGCCAGGCGAGGTCCGCTCCGAAGGTCTCGTGGGGGCGGGTGCGGGCGTCGAGGCGGGGGCCCGAGTGTCCGGTGGCTTCGAGCAGGCCGCGCCAGACGGGCAGCCAGTGGCGGCGATCCCGGGCCGGGATCTCCTCCAGCGCCACGTCGTCGAGGATGGCGAGCATGCGTGCGGTGGCCTCGGCGCGCTCCAGGTAGCGGCCGAGCCAGAAGAGGCTCTCGGCGGTGCGGGAGCCGAGCTGCGAGGGCCGGGGGGAGTCGCCGGGATCGTGGGACTCGTGGTCGGCTATGCCGCCGGAGTTGTGGGACCCGAGCAGCACCAACGCGTCCGCGGTGGGGCCCACGCGGCCCGGCGGCGGGTAGGCCGCGCCGAGGTGGACCAGGCCGCCGGGAAAAACGTCGTGGCGACGGTCGTGGGTGAGCACGAATACGCTCAGGCAAAAGGGGGCGGCGGCGGACCGGCCGCCGGTGCGGCGCCCGTCGAGGGCGAGGGCCTCGGGCGCGGCCTGGGCGACGTAGGCGTGGGGATTGCGCAGGACGCGGCGGTCGAGTCCGGCGGCGGTCAGGAGCGGGCGGCGGTGGGCGGGGCGGGCGACGGTGTAGTTGTCCGGCGACTCGTGGGCGGGGCGGATGACGAAGCGGTCGTGCTGGTCGAGGATCTGCTCGACGCGGTCGGGGTCGCCGCAGGCGTAGGTCTCGGGCGCGGGCAGCAGGAGTTTTTCGCCGAGGTAGAATCGGGCCAGGCGGGGCAGGTAGGCCTCGATCACCTGGCTCTCGGCCAGGCCGGTGCCGATGGTGTTGGCGACGGCGACGCGGCCGGCGCGAATGCATTGGAGCAGGCCGGGGATACCGGCGGTCTCGCGGTCGGTCGAAAACACGACGGGGTCGATGTGGGCGTCGTTCAGGCGGCGGTAAAGCACGTCCACGCGCTCGAGGCCGGCGACGGTCTTGAAGTAGACGGTGTTGTCCAGCACGAGCAGGTCGTCGCCGCGGGCGAGGGGCAGGCCCATCTTGCGGGCGAGGAAGCTGTGTTCGGAAAAAAACGCGTCGTGGGGGCCGGCGGTCAGGACGACGATGGAAGGGGAGGGGCGGTCGCGGGGCGCGAGGGCGCGCAGGGCGTGGAGGAGTTGGAGGGGAAAATTGATGACGCTGTGGTAATCGGGCAGGGCGCGGTAGAGGTCGCCGGCCTCCTGGGTCATGAAGCGGCGGTTTTGCACCGCGTAGCTCAGGCCGATGGGCGTGTTGGAGCGGGTTTGCACGCAGCGCCAGCCGGCGGGGGTGCGCACGAGGTCGAAGCGGAGCAGGGTGGCGGGGTTGGCGCGTTCGGGGTCGAGGCCGAGAAGAGGGCGGCGGTAGAACGGATCGGAAAGCACCGCCTCGGGGGGGAGGATGCCGGCGCGCAGGCTTTGTTGACGGTGGTAAAGATCGACCAGCAGGGCGTTGACCAGACGGGCGCGCTGGCGGAGCCCGGCCTCGAGCGGGGCCCACTCCTCGGCCGACAGCACGAGCGGCGTGGGTTCGAGGCTCCAGAAATGGTGGTGGGAGCGGCCGGAGGCGTCCTCGCGGGGGGAAAGATCGGTCAGGCTGGCGTCGCGGATGGAGAGGCGCAGGCGCGGGCGCAGGGTGCGGCGTTGGGCGGGGTGGAGCGAGGGCGGGGCGGGCTGGGTGTTTGCCGGCGGCGTGGGCATGCGAACGGTCAGGGTGGGAGCGTCGCGCGACCGGGGGCAAGCGCGACGGCGCGGGTGTTTTTGGGGGTTGGCGGCGGCGGCGCGGCGGTGTGGGGTGTTTCGCATGCTTCCGTTATGGGATACCCAACCGCATCACCGACCACCGGTGCTCACCGCGTTGCTCATCGCCGCGTGTCTCGGCGTCTTCGGCTACGAGGTGTCGCTCATGCTCTCCGGCGAAAAGGCCTTCGCGGACTGGATGACGACGCACGCGCTGGTGCCGGCGCGCTGGCTGGCGGGCGTGGCGGACCCGGCGCAGTGGGCGACCATCGCCACTTCGATGTTTCTCCATGGCGGGGTGGCGCACGTGCTGGGCAACTGCTGGTTTTTATGGGTCTTTGGCAACAACGT
>CAMCHD010000002.1 GCA_945874545.1 Akkermansia muciniphila
CGCGCCCCCAGCCAACACCTCCTCGCCCGCCGCCTTGAGCTCTCGCGCGCCACCGTGTCCCGCGCCTTGGCCAACCACCCCGCGCTGAGCGCCGAGACCCGCGCCAAAGTCCAGTCCCTCGCCGCCGAGCTCGGTTACCGCGGCAGCCCCGCCCGGAGCGTGCGCCGCTCCGCCGACGCCCCCGCGCTCAAGCTCGGCGTGCTCCTCGGCGAACCCCTCGTCCCCGCCGACCACCTCGCCCTGCCCCGCATTCTCGAGGGCATCCGCGCCCGCGCCCGCCTCGACCGCGCCGAGATCGACCTGCTGCCCTTCGCCCCCGGCGAGACCACCCCGCTGGCCGGCCGCCGCCGCCTCTTCGGGCACCTGCGCTCGGCCGGCTGGCGCGGCGCCCTGCTGCTCTACCCCTTCCCCGAGGCCACCGTCTCCATGCTGGCCGACAAGCTCTCCGTCGTCTCCGTCCTGCACGAGTGCGCCGACGAGCGTATCGATACCGTCGATACCGACCACGGCGCCGTGCGCGTCCTCGTCGCCCGCCTCGCCGCCCTCGGCCACCGCCGGATCGGCTTCGCCACCTGGGCCTACCCCGCCGGCGGCCTCTGGGCCTCGCGCCGCTTCGCCGCCTGCGCCGAGGCGCTCTTTTCGCACGGCCTGCCCCTCGACCCCGCCCGCGTGTGCAACGTCGGCCCCGCGTCCGTGCCTTGCCCCGACCCAGCCGCCCTGGCCGACGCCGTCGCGGCCATCACGCGGCGCGACGACGTGACCGCGTGGGTCTGCGCCGCCGACCACCAGGCCTACCAGCTGATCGCCGACCTCGCCGCCCGCGGCCTGCGCGTGCCGTCCGACGTATCGATCACCGGCTTCGACGGCCAGCCCGTCCCCCCCGGCCTACCCGCGCTCACCACCGTCGCCGTGCCCAACGCCGACATCGGCGCGTCCGCCGCCGCCCGCCTCGTCAACCGCCTGCTCCAGCCTTCCTCCCAGCGCCGACTCACCCTCGTCACCCCCCGCCTGGTCGAGGGCGCCACCACCGCCGCCCCTCGCTGACCCTCCACCCCCTTTCCGCTTTCCGACCGTCCCGTCCGCCCCTTTCCCGTCCGTCCAAACCCACCCAAACCCACCGACCACCATGGCCAAAGCCACCAAGTCCAAAACCGCCGAGCACTTCGCCGGCCTCCCCAAGATCGCCTACGAAGGCCCCGGCAGCGACAACGCCCTCGCGTTCAAGCACTACAACGCCGACGAAAAAGTCGGCGGCAAGACCATGGCCGAGCACCTGCGCTTCGGCATCGCCTACTGGCACGCCTTCCGCGGCACCGGCGCCGACCCCTTCGGCCCGGGCCCCATCGTCCGCAAATGGGAGTCCTCCTCGAAGGACCCCGTCTCCGTCGCCAAGGTCCGCATGGACGCCGCGTTCGAGTTCTACCAAAAGATCGGCGCGCCCTTCTGGTGTTTCCACGACCGCGACATCGCCCCCGAGGGCGCCACCCTGGCCGGGAGTAACAAAAATCTGGATACCATCGTCGCCCACGCCAAGGCCCTCCAGAAGGCGACCGGCGTGAAGCTGCTCTGGGGAACCGCCAACCTCTTCAGCAACCCGCGCTTCATGTGCGGCGCCTCCACCAACCCCGACGCCCACGTCTTCGCCTACGCCGCCGCCCAGGTGAAAAAAGCCCTCGAGGTCACGCAGGAGCTCGGCGGCGAAAACTATGTGTTCTGGGGCGGCCGCGAAGGCTACGAGACCCTGCTCAACACCGACCTGAAGCGCGAACAGGACCACCTCGCCCGCTTCCTGTCCATGGCCGTCGATTACGCCAAAAAGATCGGCTTCAAGGGCCAGTTCCTCATCGAGCCCAAGCCGAAGGAGCCCACCAAACACCAATACGATTTCGACTGCGCCACCTGCATCGGCTTCCTGAAGACCTACAAGCTCGACAAGCACTTCAAGTTCAACATCGAGACCAATCACGCCACCCTCGCCGGCCACAGCTTCCAGCACGAGATCGAGGTCGCGGGCTCCGCCGGCATGCTGGGCTCGATCGACGCCAATTCCGGCGACCTGCTGCTCGGCTGGGACACCGACCAGTTCAACACCGACGTGAAGGAGCTCACCCTCGCGATGATGAGCATCCTGAAGTTCGGCGGCCTCGGCTCCGGCGGCTTCAATTTCGACGCCAAACTCCGCCGCCCCTCGACCGACCTCGCCGACCTCTTCCACGCCCACATCGGCGGCATGGACGCCTACGCCCAGGCCCTGAAGATCGCCCACCGCATCAACTCCGAAGGCAAGTTCACCAAACACGTCGCCGACCGCTACGGCAGCTACGACACCGGCTTCGGCAAGGAGATCGAGTCCGGCAAGGCCACCTTCGAGTCGCTCGAAAAACTCGTGCTGAACCAGCTCGGCGAACCCACCCCGCGCAGCGGCCAGCAGGAGAAACTCGAGAACCTGCTCAACCAGGAACTCTTCCGCTAACGAGCGTCGCGAGTAATCATTCTCGTTCTCCTACTCGTTCTCGTCCTCGTCTCCGTTCTACTCCGCCCGGTCTCCACCCCCCGGCCCGGCCCGCGCCCCACGCGCGGCCGGGCTTTTTCTTGCCCAAACTCCCCGCGCCTCCGCGCGCTCCGAGCCGCGATTTCTTACCTTCCCGTCACCACAAAAGACCTGCAATCCAACGGCAAAACCACCTAAGTCGACACCATGCCGCGCAACCTCCGCCCCTGGCTCACCCTCGCGGCTCTCGCCGCCGTCGTCCTGGCTTTCCTTGCCCTCCGCCCAGGCGCGGAAAACGCCACCCGCGGCCCGACCCGCCCGGCCGCGGCTTCCCTTGTGGACCTGCCCTCACCCGCCCCCGAAACGCTCGCGGAGCCGTCCGCCCCCCTACCCGCCCCCTTCACCCCAGACCGGCCCAGCCGTCCGCCCCTCGCCACCACCGCCGCCCTCGTCGCCTGGCTGGATCGCCACCTCGCCGCCGCCCCCGCCAACCGCCCCGCGCTCATCGCCGAAGGCCTCGCCCTCGCCCTCGCCCGCCGCGCCGAACTCGCCGCCCTCATCCGCACCGACCCCGAAGCCGCCCTCGCCTCCGCCTTTCCGCGCGCCCGCCGCGCCGAATTGCCCGCCGTCATCGCGGCCGAGTTGGAGACGCTCGTCTCGGCCCGCGCCGAGTTCGGCGTCATCCAGACCTGTTTCCACCCGCCGGGCACCGCCCACGACCCCGCCGAGGATCTCTACCGCGCCACCGTGATCGCCGGCCGCGAATACCGCGTCCACACCTACGGTTCACGCCTCCGCGACGCCTCCCTGCCCGCCACCTCCCTGATCGGCATCGGTCTCGACTCGGACCTCGCCATCAGTCCGTCCCGCTATCGCCCGCTCGATCCCGGCGAGCCCGGATACGCCACGTCCGGCCTGGCCGTCGAGGCCGATGGCGGCGTCACCGTGCTCCCGTCCGCCACCGACTTGCCCGCGTTTTCCGCCGCCCTCCTCGCCACCGAGCAAAACCCCGTGGTCAACGCCGCCGACTCCGGCAGCGGCACCAGCACCGTCTCCGGCCGCCCCAGCGCCGCCTGGACCCAGGGCGTCAAAGCCCTCCTCGTCATCCGCGTCGATTTTTCCGACCTCGCCGGCACCCCGATCAACAAATTCGACGGCAACGCCCAAATCACCCCCGCCTACATCGACAACGTGATCAACGGCGCCTCGGGCGTGCGCGCCTTCATGCGGGAGAACAGCTTCGAAAGCAGCGACCTGGATTTTGACCCCGCCAGCGATGTGACCGACGTCCTACGCCTGCCCCGGACCGCCTCGTCCTACGCGACCTCGGGCAACAATTCCCTGCTTCACTCCGACGCCCGCGCCGCCGCCACCACCGCCGGCTTCGCCGTCGGCACCTACGACCGCGTCGCCGTGGTGTTCACCTACCTCGGCGACCTCGCCGACTCCGAGATCACCTACGGCGGCCTCGGCAACATCATCGGCGCCAACCTCTGGATCAACGGTGCCTTCGACCTCCGCGTCGTCGCCCACGAGCTCGGCCACAACCACGGCCTCCGCCACGCCAACCTCTGGCAGGTCCCCGGCGCCGACCCCGTCGACCTCGCCGGCACCTCCACCGAATACGGCGACCCCTTCGATATCATGGGCGACGGCGACTTCTCCGAAAACCACTTCAGCCCCTGGAACAAGAGCCTGCTCCAGTGGATTCCCGACGCCTCGGTCACCGTCGCCGCCGCCTCCGGCACCTTCCGCGTCCACCGCTTCGACGCCTCCGCCGCCAACCTCGCCCTGCCCCGCGCCCTGAAACTCGTGCGCGACACCACCCGCGACTACTGGATCGGCTACCGCCGCGCCACGTCCAACGCCTCCGCCGACAACGGCGCGTATGTGCTTTGGGGATACAACGACAACCAGCAGGGCAACCTCCTCGATCTGGTCACCCCCGGCACCAATCCGAACAACGCCCCGCTCCCGCTCAACACCACCTTCACCGACACCGCCGCCGGCATCGCCCTCCGCCCCGTCGCCCAGGGCGGCTCCGGCGCCGACGAGTGGCTCGATGTCCAGGTCACCCTCCAGCCCCGCCTCGCCTGGGTCGCCTCCACCTACGTCGTGAACGAACAAGGCGGCTCCGCCGTCCTCACCGTCACCCGCACGGCGAACTCCACCGGCGCCGTCTCCGTCTCCTACGCCACGACCGCCGGCACAGCCACAGCGACCACCGACTACACCACCACCACCGGCACCCTCGCCTGGGCCGACGGCGACGTCACCCCCAAGACCATCACCGTGCCCGTCGTCATCGACGTCCTCGTCGAAGGCACCGAGACCTTCACCCTCACCCTCTCCGCCCCCGTCGGCGGCGTCGTGGTCGCCCCGGCCTCCACCACCGTCACCGTGGCCGACCCCGGCGCGCGCGATCCCTCCTTCGCCATGCCGCTGACCGGCAGCAACATCAACCGCGTGCTCGTTCAGCCCGACGGCAACATCCTCGTCGCCGGGGCCTTCACCTTTATCCAGACCCCCGATTCCACCGTTTACGAATACGGTCGCATCGCCCGCATGACCCCGACCGCCGCGGTCGATCCGGACTTCGATCCCGGGGTCGGCGCCGACGCTTCGATCCAAGCCCTCGCCCGACAGCCCGACGGAAAAATCCTCATCGGCGGCGACTTCGCCAACGTCGGCGGCGTCGCCCGCCCCCGCCTCGCCCGGCTCATGACCGATGGCTCGGTCGATACCACGTTCACCGTCGGCGCCGGTCCCGACGGCACCGTCCGCGACATCGTGATCCAGCCCGACGGCCGTATCCTGATCGCCGGCGCCTTCGCCAACTACGGCGGCACCGCGCGCAACCGCATCGCCCGCCTCCTCCCCGACGGCACGCTCGACGCCACCTTCGCCAACCCGACCTACTCCTCCGGCAACGGCCTGCGTTCGCTCGCCCTCCAGCCCGACGGCAAGATCCTCGCCGCCGGCGGCCTGACCTACGGCTTCGGCAGCGGCGGCGGCACCGGCTTCAAATCCGGCCTCGTCCGCCTCTTCGCCGACGGCACCCGCGACACCTCCCTTGATGTCGGCTACGGCGCCCACACCAGCTCCGCCAACAACACCACGACCACCATCAACCGCGTCGCCCTCCTGCCCGACGGCGGCATCCTCGTCGCCGGATCCTTCACCGGCTTTGGCAACAACTTCACCCCCCGGCGCATCGCCCGCCTCTCCTCCGGCGGTGTGCTGGACACCACCTTCCTCCCCCTGGCCGACGCCACCGTAAACGCCCTCCTCCCCCTGCCCGAGGGTAGCGTCCTGGTCGGAGGTGACTTCACGACCATCGGCGGCGCCACCGCCACCCGCATCGCCCGCATCAAACCCGACGGCACCCTCGACATCGCCTTCGCCGCCGCCGGCGGCCACGGTGACACCGTTCGCGACCTCGCCCTCCAACCCGACGGCAACGTCCTCCTCGCCGGCAACTTCGACAGCTTCCAAGGCTCCGCCGACATCCGCCCCCTCTGGCGCCTGGTCCCCGGCCTGTCCGGCCTGCCCGGCGTGCTCCAGTTCTCGACCGACGCCTACGCCGGCAGCGAGGGCGCCTCCGCCACCCTCACCGTCGATCGTGTCGGCGGCTCCCTCGGTGCCCTCACCCTCGGCTACGCCACCGCCCACGGCGGCGGCGGCACCTCCACCCCCGCCACCGACTTCACCGTCAGCAGCGGAGCGCTCACCTGGGCCGACGGCGACGCCGCCGCCAAAACCTTCACCATCCCGCTCGCACTCGACGCCACCGCCGACACCCCCGAGACCCTGCTGGTCAACCTCGGCGCGCCCCAGCTCGGCGGCGCCCTGCTAGGCGAGCGTCAACAAGCCGTCGTGACGATCCGCACCGCCTACGCCGCCTGGCAGGCGACCCGCTTCACCACGCCAGAGCTGGCCGATTCCGCCATCTCCGGCGACACCGCCGACCCCGATGGCGACGGCTTGAACAACCTGACCGAGTTCGCCCTCAGCCGCGAACCGCGGGTGGCCGACTCCGCCGCCGCCTGGACCACCGCCGTGCAAAACGTATCCGGAACCAACTACCTCACGATCACCTTCCGCCGCCGCGCCCCCGCCCTCGACCTCGCCTACGCCGTGCAAAGCACCGCCGACCTCGCCGGCACCCCGACCTGGACGCCCGACGCCGTGCAAGTAGGCAGCGCGACGCCCAACGGCGACGGCACCGAAACCGTGACCTACCGCGACGCCGTCGCGTCCGACGCCACCCCCCGCCGCTTCCTCCGCGTCTCCGTCACCCGCACCCCGTAAAGCGCGGCGGCTGAATCCGACGTCAGGACAACCGCGGTCCGGGTAGCGCCTGCGTCTCGCGGGCTGCGCCGGACGCCCCGCGCCGCACCCGGAACGGAGGCCCTACCCGGACCTTCTCGAAAAGTCCGGCCGCCCCAGACCGCAGCCTCAGGCGGCGGGCGCGCCCTCGTTCATGCCGCCCTTGGCGGTCTTGCCGTCGCCAGCTCCCGGCTTGGCCTCGGTGCCGAGGAAGGTGGGCAGGTTTAAGCCGACGCTCTTGGCCAGCTCGTTGATCGGGAGCACGCCCTTGTAGAGGTCCTGCACAAACTGACCGGGACCGCTCGCGCCGCCCGCCCCGCCCGCGCCGCCGCCCATGACGATGACCTTCTCGAAGGACAGGCCCTTGATCGCGCCGGCCTGGATCTCGGCGATGCGCACGATGTTTTCCGCGATGAGCAGCTGGGTCGCCCCGGCGGTGTCGTCCGCCACCCGCAGCAGCTTTTCAAAGCCCTGCGCCTTGGCGTCGAGCAGGGCGCGCGTGCCCTCGGCCTCGGCCGTCAGTTTGGCCTGGATGCCGGAGGCCTCGGCGGCGAGGCGGGCCCTGATGCCGGCGGCGTCGCCCTCGGCCACGCGGCGGATACCCTCGGCCTCGGCGTCCTTCTGGGTGAGATAGGCGGCCGACTGGCCCTTTTGCAAAATCTCGGTCTGGGCGGCCTTGGCCTCGGCGTCGATGCGCACGCGCTGGCGATCGGTCTCGGCCTTCACGATCTGGTCGGCCTGCTGTGCCGCCTTGTCGCGCTCGGCGCGGGCGTTTTCCGCCTCTTGCTGGGCGTGGTAGCCTTCCATGAGCGCACGCGCCTCGGCGACCTTTTGCGCGGCCTCGACCCGGCGCTTGGCCTCGGCCTGCTCGGCGGCGAGGTCGGCGTCGGACTTGGCGATGATGGTCTGGGCGGTGTTTTGGCCGCGTTTGGCCTCGGCCTGGGCGTTCGCGACGCGCACCACCTGCTCGCGCTCGGCCTCGGCCCGGCCCACGGCACCGCGCTGGTTTTCCTGCGCCACGCGGATCTGCGCGTCGTTGATCGCCTTGGCGGCGGCCTCCTTGCCCAGCGCGTCGATGTAGCCGGACTGGTCCTTGATGTCGCGGATGTTGCCGTTGATCATGCGCAAGCCGACCTTGTGCAGCTCCACCTCGACGCCCTTGGTGATGGAGTAGATGAGTTTTTCGCGGTCGTTGTTGATCTCCTCGATCGTCATCGAGGCGAACACCACACGCATCTGGCCCATGATGATCTCGCTCGCCAATTGCTGGATCTCATCGAGGGTGCGGCCCAGCAAACGGGTGGCGGCGTTTTGCATCACCTCGGGATCGGTCGAGATGCCGATGGTGAAGGACGCCGGGGTGTCGATGCGGATGTTCTGACTGGAGAGCGCGCCCTTGAGCTCGATGTCGATGTTGATCGGCGTGAGGTCGAGGTAGGCGTAGCTCTGGAAAAACGGCATCACGAAGGTCGCGCCACCATGGTAACACCGCGAAGACTGGCCGGCGGCGACCTTGCCGTAGACGACCAGGATGCGGTCGGGCGGGCACATCCGGTAGCGCGAGACCAGCGTGGCCGCGATGACGAGGAGGAAAATCACCACGAGGGCGATGAAGACGATGGCGAGGGGACTCATGGGAATGGGCTGGGTTGAGCGGGAGAAAATCGAAAACGAAGCGTCGCGCGTGGCGGCATCACAACGGCTCGACCCGCACCGTGGCGGCGTCGATGACCTCGCGCACGCGGACCTTGGCCCCGCCCGGAATGGCCGCGTCGCCGACCGGCACCGCCGCATAGGTCTCCTGCCGGCCCTGGAAACTCACCGTCACCTGCCCGCCCGGCGCGCGCCCGGCCGGCAGGCTGACATAGACCGTGCCGATCGCACCGACCGTGTCCTGGATGCGCGCCGTGCCGTCGCTGCGCATCGCCAGGATGCCGCGAAACATCGCCACGATCGCCGCCATCAGGACTCCTCCCGAAACCGCCGCGGCCAGCGTCGCGGCAAAGATCGACCAGCCCGCGTCGAGCGCAAAGCCGCCCACCCAACCAAAGCCGAGGAAAAAGCCCGTCAGCGGCTTCACCGTAAAAATCCCTCCGCCGCCCGCCTCGTCGAAGTTCAGCGAGGCGTCGGCCGCATCATGGTGCTCGATCCCGATCAGGGCCAGGACCGCGAGCAGGAGCGCGACCAGCGCCGCAACCAGCCCGATCCCGAAAAAAATGGTCTTGGCCAGAGTCAACTCCGACCACCAATCCAGCGCCACCTGCATGACGGCCAAGCCCGGGGTGTAACTCATTTGCCCCAATGGGATAGGCCCCACCTTCGGCCTGACAACCCAAACCACCACCCGGACGCGAAAAAGTTGCAAAGCCGATGCGACGCTTCCCGCACCGCCCCCTCGGCGTCCCGCCCGTTGACAGTCCCCGCCCGGCCACCCAGCCTCCGCCGTTTTCCCAGCCCAACGCCTTCATGGAAGCACCCGTCTACACGCTCGAATTCGAGAAACCGCTGCGCGAACTCTCCGCCCAGCTCGAGCAGCTCCGTAAACAATCGCTCGAGAATAATCTCGATCTCGGCCGGGAAATCGCGGCCATCGAAAAAAAGATCACCGCCACCCAGCGCGAGATCTACTCCAGCCTCACCCCTTGGCAGCGCGTGCAGATCGCCCGCCACCCCCGCCGTCCCTACGCCCTCGATTACGTCGGGTTGATGTGCACCGGCTTCCAGGAACTGCACGGCGACCGCCAGTTCGGTGACGACCGCGCGCTCATCGGCGGCACCGCCTTTTTCGACGGCCAGGCCGTCATGATCATCGCCCAGCAAAAAGGCCGCGACACCAAGGAAAAGATCGCCCGCAACTTCGGTATGCCCCAGCCCGAGGGTTACCGCAAGGCCCTCCGCCTCATGAAGCTGGCGGAGAAGTTTAACCTGCCCGTGCTCACCTTCATCGACACCCCCGGCGCCTACCCCGGCCTCGGCTCCGAGGAGCGCCACGTGTCCGAGGCCATCGCCGTAAACCTCCGCGAAATGACCCTCCTCGGCACCCCGACCATCTCCATCGTGGTCGGCGAAGGCGGCTCCGGCGGCGCCCTCGGCATCGGCGTGACCGACCGCGTGCTGATCTTCGACAACAGCTACTACTCTGTGATCTCGCCCGAGGGCTGCGCCGCCATCCTCTGGAAAGACCCCGCCGCCGCCCCCAAGGCCGCCGAGGCCCTGAAGCTCAACGCCGACGTGCTGGAAAAACTCGGCGTGGTCGACGAGGTCATCCCCGAGCCCTTCGGCGGAGCCCACAACAACCCCGAACAGGCCGCCGCCACGTTGAAGTATTCGATCCAGAAACACCTCAACGACCTGCGCGCCCTATCCGTCTCCCGCCTGGTCGACACCCGCTACGAGCGTTACCGCCACCTCGGGGTCTACCAGGAGGGCGGCGCCGTCCTCGCCTGAGCCCACCCGCCGCCGCCCGCATGAGCGCCGAACCGACGCCGCCCGCCGCCGCCTCGGTTCCCGTTTCGACCATCCCGGGCGCACTCGCGGACCCGCCCGCCACCCCCAACCGCCTGCGCGGCCTCGCCGCCGGCCAGCGCCCCCGGGAACGCGCCCTCGCCCTCGGGGTCGGCGCGCTCGACGATCTCGAACTCACCGCCCTGATCCTGCGCAGCGGCACCGCCGGGCTCGACGTGCTCACCCTGGCCGAGCGCCTGCTCGCCGAGGCCGGCTCGCTCCACGCCCTGGCCCGCTGGCGCGAACCCGATTTCCGCCGCCTGAAAGGCATAGGCCGGGTCAAGGCCGTGCAGCTGTGCACCGTGTTCGAGATCGCCCGGCGCGTGCTCGGCACCGAACGCCGGCTCGCCCCCGAACTTTCCGAACCCGAGGCCGCCTACGCCTACCTGCGCCCGCGCGCCTTCGGCCTGACGGTCGAGAAATGCTGGGTGCTCGCCCTCAATAACCGCAACCGCCTGCTGCGCTGCGCCGAGCTGACGTCGGGCACCGCCAACCAGACCCTCGTCCGCACCGCCGAGGTGTTGCGCGAGGCGGTGCGCGAAAACGCCACCGGCTTTATCCTCGCGCACAACCACCCCAGCGGCGACCCCGAGCCCAGCTCGGCCGACCTGCGCATCACCCGCCAGGTCCGCTCGGCCGCCGAAACGCTCGAAATCCGCCTGCACGACCACGTTGTGGTGGGCGATCCCGCCGTGGATAAACACGGGCTCGGCTACTACAGTTTCCGCCGCGGGGGACATTTGTAACCGGGCCGCCAAAAAACTCCTTGAATTCCCCGCCGCCGCTCGCGAACGTCCACCTCCCGTTTTTGGTGCGATATCCAAGTGGCTAAAGGACGTTGACTGTAAATCAATTCAGCTTGCTGTTCGCTGGTTCGAATCCGGCTCGCACCACCACTTAAAACCCCGGCCGCCACGCCGGGGTTTTTGCTTGGCCGGGCGCTCACCGCCGCCACCGCAAGACCGGCGCACCCTTGCCCTCGCTGGTCGCGAGGATCGTGCCGTCGGCGGCGAAGGCCACCGCCTCCGCCTGGTCCAGGCCATGCGAACCCAGGACACGACCCGGCCGGGCCAGCGCCGCCGCCCAGGTCTCGTCACCGCCCCTTGGATACACCAGGACCTCGCCATAGGTGAGCACCACCGCCGCCGAGGCGTCGGCCGCGAAGTCCAGCCCGGTGGGCTGGGCCCGAAAGGCCCCCGCCGGAACCGGCAGCAGACGCAGGGCGTCCGGCGCCGCCGGCAGGGCCGCCAGCTCGCCCACCCGCGCGGCGACCGGCGCCGCCGCACCGGCCGCCAACGGCCGCAAGGGCAGGGTGTAGATGCCCGAGGGCTTGGTGCGCTTCGCCAGCAGGTAGACCCGGCCTTCTTCGACCGCGACCGCCACCGCCTCGCAGTCGCGCGGACCATCGGGATAGACCACCGGAATCCGCCACGCCACGCCCACCCGCAGCTCCCGGTCCGGCGCCAACTCCGCCGGATCGGGCTCGGGCACGATGAACAGGGCGCAGTCGCCCCGCCGCGAGGCGTTGTCCCCCGTATCCGCGACCAGCAGCCAGGCCCGCCCATCGAGGGTGAACGAGGCCGCGTCCTCCCAGTCGACGTTGCCCGCGCCGTCAATGCGCAGGATCCCCCGGGGCGACCCGTCCGCCGCCACCGCGCGCAAAATCGGTTCGCCCCCGCTGTCGGCATGCACCCAAAAGAGACCCGGCTCGCGCCGCGAAGCCGCCAGGCCGCTGGCCTCCGTCACGTCCGCCGGCAAATGCCCCGCCCGCTCCGCTTCACGAAAATCCGTCGCGTGCGCCACCGCCCACGCACCGGCCGCCGCGCCCGCACACCAAACCCGCCTCCACCCGGCCGACCACCACCCCGACGCACGCGGCTTCCCCACGCCGGGGCATTTTACGCCTGTCTTCCAAATTGTTTTAATAGAGAGGTTTGCGCAATCAGCAGGCAAAATGGCCATAAAATTAAGAGGCCGGACGCCTACCCCTAGGCGTCCGGCCATTGCTTTCTTAATTACCCCAAAATCCTCTGCATAACAGAGGAGACCTCTACGGTGCATGCGGCGCCGCCGGATGCAAGGGATATTTTAAAAAAAGTCCGACGACGGCGGCGATTTTTTCCCAACACCGAACCGTCCCGGACCGGTCCCGGCTCAGGCCGCGCTGGCCGCCGGGGTGATGGCGACGGTATCGGCCGCGTTTTCCACCACGTGGTCGACCAGACCGTAGTCCTTGGCCTCGTGGGCGCTGAGGTAGTAGTCGCGGTCCGAGTCCTTCTCGAGTTGCTCGACCGTCTTGCCCGTGTGGCGGGAGATGACCTGGTTGAGGGTCTTGCGCCAGCGGAGGATCTCCTTGGCCGCGATGGCGATATCCGAGGCCTGGCCGCCGGCGCCGCCGCTGGGCTGGTGGATCATGACGCGGCTGTGCGGCAGGGCGAAACGCTTGCCCTTGGTGCCGGCCGCGAGCAGCACGGTCGCCATGCTCGCCGCCTGGCCGATGCAGTAGGTGACGACGTCGCACTGGAGGAAACGGATGGTGTCGTAGATCGCCATGCCGCCGGTCACCACGCCGCCGGGCGAGTTGATGTAGAGATGGATGTCCTTCTTGGGGTCCTCCATCTGCAGAAAAAGAAACTGGGCGATGACCACGTTGGCCACGCCGTCATCGATCGGCGTGCCGATGAAGATGATCCGGTCCTTCAGGAGGCGGGAGTAGATGTCCATCGACCGCTCCACGCGGCCGTTGTTTTCGATCACCATCGGAACGTAGTAACTCATAGGAATCGGTGAACTTCGCCGGGAAGGCGCGGAAGGCAAGCGCGACCCTCGCGCCGGGCCGACATGCAGCCCGCGTGGCCAAAAAAAACCCGCCGCGCAACACGTGCGGGCGGGAAAAACCGGCGGGGCGCGCGGGGCGACTCGCCTTACGCGGCGGGGGCGTCGGTCGGGGCCGGAGCCGGGGCGGCCTCGGTGACCACGGCCTTGCCGACCACGAGGTCGAGGGCCTTGTCGAAGATGATGCTCTGCTGCACCGCGCGGAGGCGGTCGCGGTCGTTGGTCAGATCCTTCACCAGCTTCTCGGGCTTCACGCCGGTCTGGGTGGACTGGCGGTAGAGGAAGGCGTCGATATCCGAGGCCTCGACCGCGAGTTTCTCCTGCTCGGCGATGCGCGCGAGGATGAGCTGGGTCTTCACCCGACCCACGGCGGCTTTACGGGCGCCGGCGATGAGCTGCTCCTTATCCTTCTCAAACTGCTCCGCCGGCACGCCGCGGCGCTGGTTTTCCTGGATGAACTGGCGGAGGACGGCCTGGGTCTCCTGCTCGATCAGGCTCTCGGGCACGGGAAACTCGACCTGGGCGACGAGGCGGTCGATCACCTGGCGGCGCTTGCCGACCGTGTTTTCGTGGTCCTTGCGGGCCTGGAGGTTGTTGCGCACCTTGGCCTGGAGACCGGCGAGGTCGTCGACCTGGTTGGCCTTGAAAAACTCCTCGTTCAGCTCGGGCAGCACGCGCTCGCGAATCTCGAGGATCTCGACCGCGTAGACCGCGGTCTTCTCCGCCAGGGCGGGCGCGCCGGAAAAGCCGGCCGGGAAGGTCACGCTGATGTCCTTCTTCTCGCCCGTGGCGAGACCGGCGAGCTGTTTGCCGAGGCCGGGGATCAGACCCTCGTTCTCGCCCTCGACCTCTTCCCAGGTCTGGGGCACCTTGCCGTAGATCTGTTTGTCCGGCACGAGGTTGAGGACGGGCTGCCCATCCACGCTGCCTTCGTAGGCGAGCTTCACGTAGTCGCCTTTCTGGGCGGGACGCTCGGCGACCTTAAAATCGGCACGCTCGCCACGCAGGGCGCTCACGCCGGCCTCGACCTCGGCCTCGGTGGGCTCGATGGGGGCGACGGTCACCACGATGCCGTCCAGCGCGGGCAGTTCGAAGGCGGGACGGATGTCGACCGTGATGACGATGGAGGCGAACTTGTCCGGGGCGATGTCGCCCTGCTGCACGTTGGTGACCTGCAGCACGTCGAGTTTGGATTCCTTGATGCCATCGCGGTAGGCCTTGCCCACCACCTTCTGCTTAAACTCGTCGCTCACGGCCTTGCCGTATTGCTTGAGGATCATGCTCGCGGGGGCCTTGCCCGGACGGAAACCGGGGATGCGGGCCTGACGGGAAACCTCGCCGATCACGGACTTATACTCGGCGGCGACCTCGTGCGCGTCGAAGCTCACGGTCAGGCTCTTGCGGGTGGGGGAAACGTCTTGGATGTGGATGTTCACGGGCTAAAGTTCGGAGGGTTTTGCGAATGGAATCGGCCACCCTACGCAGCCGCGCAAAAGCCGGTCAATGCCCGATTCTCACGCTTGCCCGACCGGCCCGCGCGGCGCTTGCTGCGGGGCCTTTCGTCCGCCGTGCCCAGCCTCCGCCACCTCCTCGCCCGCCATCCCGTCCTGCTCGGCGTGGACACCTGCTCCACCCGCGTCGAGGTCGCGCTCTGGCTCGGCCCCGCCACGGAGCCGGCCCATCGTGTGGTGATCGAGGGCGAGGCCTCGGCCGCCCTGCCCGCCGCCATCGCCCGCGTGATCGCCGCATCCGGCCGGGAGGTGCGCGGGCTCGATGCGGTGGCCTTCTGCGCCGGGCCCGGCTCGGTGCTCGGCATCCGCCTCGCCGCCGCCACCCTCCGCGCCTGGCGGGCGGTGCGGCCGGAGCTGGCGCTCTACTCCCACCTCAGCCTGCCCCTGCTCGCCGCGGCCCACCCCGGGCTGACCATCGTGGCCGACGCGCGGCGCGACACCTGGCATGCGGTGCGGCCCGGAGCGTCCGGCGAGGTGCTCCGCCTCGCCACCGGCGAACTCGCCGCCGCCGCTCCGCTCGGCACGCCCGCGCTTTTCCGCCGCTGGTCGGCCCTGCCCGACGGCCTCGTGCCGGCCGAGCTGCCCTGGTCCGCCGCCGCCCTGCTCGCCGCCGCGCCCGACGCGGATTTTTTCCAGCCCGCCCCCGAGCCGGACACGTTTCAACACGAGGCGCCGAGCTACGTCGCCTGGACGCCGCACGTCCACCGCGCCCCCGCCGCGCCATGAGCACCCCGTCCGGCCTCCCTTTGCGCTGCTGGGCCGAGATCGACCTCGCCGCCCTCGAACGGAACCTCCGCCTCATTCGCGCCGCCCTGCCCGCCCACATCCGCTACGTCGCGGTGGTCAAGGCCGACGCCTACGGACACGGCCTGCCCCAGATCGCCGCCCGTCTGATGCACGCCGGGGCCGATCTCTTTGCCGTGGCCAACCTCGCCGAAGCCGCCGCCCTGCGGGAGATCACCCCGGACTGGCCCATCCTGCTCCTCGGGCCGCTCCTGCCGGACGAGATGCGCTTCGCACCGGACTACGACGTGGCCGTCACCGTATCGTCGGCCGAGGAGGTCGAACGTCTCGACCGCGCCGCCGCCGCCGCCCGGCGCCACCTCGACGTGCACCTGAAAATCGACACCGGCATGGGGCGAGCCGGGGTCTGGCACGAGGAGGCCGGCCCGGTCTTTGAAGCGGTGCGCTGCGCCGCCTACCTGCGCCTCGCCGGGGTGTTCACCCATTTTTCCAATCCGGACGAAGACGCCGCCTTCACCGCCGAGCAACGCCGGCGCTTCCTCGCCGCGCTCGACGCCCACCACCCCGCCGCGGGGCGAGAGGCGTTGTTTATCCACGCCGACAACTCCGCCGGCCTGGAAACCATCGAGCGGGCGGGCCCGTTCAACGCCGTGCGGGTCGGCCTGCTCCAATTCGGCGTCGTGCCCAAGCCCGGCGCCTTGCTCGCCGAGGTGCCGGCGGAGCCGGTCTTCAGTTTCCGCACCCGCGTGGGCCTGGTGAAGGCGCTGCCCGCCGGCACACGCATCAGCTACGGCGGCACCCACACCCTGGCGCGCGCCTCCCGCATCGCCGTCCTGACCGCCGGCTACGGCGACGGCATCCCCCGCGCCGCCAGCAACCGCGGCTCGGTCCTCCTGCGCGGCCGGCGCTGCCCCATCCTTGGACGCGTGACCATGGATCAGACCATCGTGGACGTCACCGACCTGCCCGAGGTGCGGGCCGGCGACGAGGCCGTGCTGGTGGGCCGGCAACTCGACGCGGAGATCCCGCTCACCGAGTTCAGCCGCCACGCCGACACCATCCCGTGGGAGACGCTCTGCTCGGTGACCAAACGCGTGCCGCGGCTGTATCGCACGCCGCTCGGCGCCTGAACGGAGCGGACGCGCGGCGCGGCGGCGCCGGCGGGCGCGGTCAGTCCTGGCCGAGCAAATACGCCGGGTTGAGTTTGTGCAGCGTCTTGGGCACGAACAGCCCGTCCTTGCGGATGAGTTTTCCGTCGAACCACACCTCGCCGCCGCCGTATTCCGGACGCTGGATGTTGACCATGTCCCAGTGGACCTGGCTCTTGTTGCCGTTGCCCACGCCTTCGTAGGCCTGGCCGGGGGTGAAGTGGAAGCTGCCCGCGATTTTTTCGTCGAACAGGATGTCGCGCATCGGCTCGCGGATGTGCGGGTTGAAGCCCAGGGCGAACTCGCCGACGTAGCGCGCGCCGGGATCGCTATCGAGGATCTCGTTCAGGCGTTTGGTGTTGTTGGCCGTGGCCTCGACGATGCGCCCCTGCTTAAACACCAGGCGGATGTTGTCGAAGGACGTGCCGAGGTAGACCGAGGGGGTGTTGTATTGGATCACGCCCTCGACCGAATCCTTGACCGGACAGGAGAACACCTCGCCGTCGGGGATGTTGCGCTGGCCGCCGCAGGGGCGGGCGCCGATGCCCTTGATCGAGAAGGTCAGGTCGGTGCCGGGGCCCTTGAGGTGCACCCGGTCGGTCTTGGTCATGAGGGAGACGAGGGCCTTCATGCCGGGGATCATGCGGGCGTAGTCGAGGGTGCAGACCCGGAAATAAAAGTCCTCGAACGCCTCGGTGCTCAGCCCGGCCTGCTGGGCCATGGCGGCGGTGGGCCAGCGGAGCACGACCCACTTGGTTTTGTTCACCCGGTGGTCGAGCACCGGTTTCATCAACCGGGAGTAGAGTTGCACGCGGACCGAGGGCACGTCGGAGGACTCGAAGATGTTGTCCGAACCGCGCAGGGCGATGTAGGCGTCCATTTTCTGCATGCGCAGCAGCTCGACCTCGGCCTGGGGGGCGAACTGGGCCTCCTCGGCGCCGAGCATGAGCTCGCGGGTGATCCGCGCGCGGTGCAACTGGACGATGGGATGGGCGCCCCGGGCGCGGGCGGCGCGGACCAGCGCGACGACCATCGCGTCGGGCACGTCGAAGGCGTCGATCAGGACGCGTTCGCCTTTTTTCAATTCGCAGGAGAATCCGGCGAGACCGGCGGCCAGTTGATCAAAACGAGGATCGGTGAGCATGGGAAACGGGTTGTTGTCCTAGGACACGCAGCCCGCCCGGACTCGCAAGGGCGAATCCCCGCGCCTTCCGCGCCAGAACCCCCGCGGTGGCTCCGGCCGGGTGCCGCCTAGGAGCAGGCCGCCGGTCGGCCGCGATGCGATCCGGACCGAGGCCGGCGCCCGACTAGGCCTTGCCCGGCGCGGACTTTTCCGGGGCGGGCGTGACCGGCGGCGCGGCGGCGCCCAGGAGCTCGACCGAGGTCACCTGCAGGGTGACGTTGATCATGCCCGGCGCGCTGCGGTCTCCCTGCACCGAGATCTGCTCGAGGCCGAGGTAGGGCGCCTTGCTGGCGAGTTCCTGGTAAAACCGGATGACCGCCGCGAGGTCGGCCTTGCGCATCGAAACCTGCATGGTGTGCACCGCGAACTGGGCCGAACGCTGGGTGCGGGGCGGTTCCGTGACCACGCCGAGACCGGAGCGTTTGGCCATGCCCAGGACCTCCGCGACCAGGAAGGTGGCGTCGTAGGTCTTCGCGCCGTCGAGATTGCGCGCGGCGGCGGCGGCGGCGGCCTCGATCGTTTCGCGGTTGCCCAGCCAGATCGCCTGGGTGGCGAGTTCGGCCTCGGCGGCGCGAAACTTGCGCAGGTTGGCGGTGAGATCCTCGGCGGCCGAGGAGAGCCAGATCGCGGCCCCGAGGCCGACGAAGGCGAGGACGAGAATTTTCTCGCGCAACAAACGGCTGAGAAACCAGGCGCGGAGGAGGTTCACAGCGCACCGCCTTTCTTCAGGACGTCGGGTTTGAACTCGAGCGCGAGCACGAAGCTCGTCACGCCGTCGCGGGCCCGCACCTCGCGGGTCTGCACGCTGGCAAGATAGGGTAGCGCCTTGAGGGCGTTGGCGTAGGCGCCGACGTCCTCGGGATTCACCGCCTGCGCCTCGACTTCGAGGCCGAGCAGGCCGCGGGTCACCAGCCGTTGAAACACCACCGACTCGGGCCGGGCGGGGTTGATCACCGCCATCATCTCGAACGGCATGAGCCGCCTCTCGCTGAGCTCGGCGATGCGGTTCGCGAGCATCTGGGCGGCGTCGATCTGCGCCACCACGGGCGCCTGGGTTTTCACCCGGGACTCCCGCCGGCCGGTCAACAGGCCTAGGCCACCCGCGCCGAGGTGGAGGAAGGCGGCGAGGGCCAGCGCCGCGGCCGCGCCGAGCAGACCGCGCCAGAGCCAAAGGTCGCGGACCGCCGCGCGGCGCCGCCCGGCGAGAAACTCCGGGTCGCGCACGTCCGCGCCGGCCGTCCACCCGGCAGGAAGGGAGGCGACCGGTTTGTCGCCGTCAAAAACGGAAAACGCACCCTCTCCCGTGGCCTTGAGCACAAACTCCCCGGAAAGCTCCCGCAGCTCGCCATCGGCGGCCAGACCCGCCCGCGCCCGCAGTTCATCGAGAAGGCCGACGACCTGCTCGGGCCCGCCCGCGCGCACCACCAGGGCGACCGGCAGATCCTCGCCCTCGGCCCAGGCCAGCGCGGTCAGCCGGCCCTCGGCGGATCGCAGGGTGATGCCCGCGCCCGCCGGCCGCAGGACCAGCAGGGGCACAAAATCCGGGGTCACGAGCGCGGCGCCGGCCCACGCATCGGTGTCGGCCGCTTCAAAACGCCGGCGAAAGGCGGCAAAGACCAAGGCCGAGCGACCATCGGCCGCCGGCAGATGGCCGTGATAAAGCTGCTCGGGCGGGAAAGGCGCCATGCCCTCGAGCGCGAGCATCACCTGGGCCTCGACGGGGTCGCCCTCGGCCAGAGCGACCCGGCGCACAAAAAACGCGTCGCCGCGCGCGAGCACGACCGGAGGCGGAGGCGGGGCGGAGGGAAGATACTGGGTGAGGACGGACATCAAAGGGAGGTGGTTTCGGCTTCCGGGGAGACGGCCGGCGGGGGGCCGGCGGTTTCAATGACTTCAAGGATGCTAAACGGGTAGTCCAACTTTTCCTCGGCTCCGCCGCCGTTCCCGGCCGCGCCGGCGGCGGCCGCCTCGCCCCCGGCCTGGCGCGCGCCGGGGGCGCGCGAAGCCGTTTCGCCCGCGCCGGGGGCTCCAGGGGCGGGCGCGACGCCTTCCTCCCCGGCGGGCAGGGCGGCCTTGGGCAGGGCGACGCCCTCCGCGAGCCCGAGCAAGGCGTCCAGACTCATAGAGGCGGCGCCTTCGCGCACCGTGACGGTGACGCGCAGCAGCTTTATCGAGGCGTCGAGCCCCTGCACGTCGACATTGGCCCCGACCACGCCGGTCACGTCCTCGATGGAGCGAAACCAGGGCGGCGCGCCCGGTTTTCGACCGGCCCGGCCCTCGCGGTAACCGGCGAGCTGTTGGGTTTGCACCGAGTCCCAGCCCCGCGCGGTGCCGAGCGCGGGGGCGAGGGCGTTTACGTTGGTGCCGTCAAAATCATAGAGCGAGATGTTGGCGCGCAGCGCGGCGCCGAAGGGCGTCAACGCCCCGTCCTCGTCGTAGACATACTCGCGCGCCACCCGCACCGCCCGGAGCTCGTCCCAGGAGCGCAGCGAGCGTTTGGGCACGGTGATGGGCGGGTCGTCGCGCTCGTAGCGCGAGGCCTCGGCCTCGATGTCCTGCGGGAGGTGGCTCTCCTTGATCCAGGCAAAGAGCCCGTCGGAAAAACGCTTCGCATCCGTCTCGGTCAGCCCGAGGGCCTCGGCCAGCTCGACCATTTCCTCGAAAGTCATGCGCGGGAGCGACGCCTTGCCGCTTTCATCCTGAAAGACGTAGGTGACGGTCACGCCCTCGCGGGGCGACTCGCCGGCGTAGCCATAGGGGTCGTTCCAGCCCTGGCCGGGGTCGTTGAGCTGGTCGTCGTCGGCCGCCTTGATCTCCGCCATCACGGCCAGAAGGGTTTCCAGGGCGCCGTAGGCATCCTCGCGCAGACGGTCGCGGTCCGCGCGGCGGGTGGCGAGGGTGAGCTCGACCGCGCTGCTTTCCATAAACTTCACGATCATGAGCGAGGCGAGCAGCAGCGTGACGAGCACCACCACGATGACCGAGCCGCGCCGCGGGCGGAGAAAATCCGAGGGGGAACGCATGTCAGTAGTCGGTCGCGCCCTCCGCGCGGGCCGGGACGCGCAGCACGCGCTCGGCGGCGAGTTTGTCGTGGGCGAAACGCAGGCGTAGTCGTTTGGGCAGGACATAGGTCCCGTCGGGCTCGCGCTTGGGCTCCTCCAGGGTCTCCCAACGCTTGAAACTGTCGTCGTAATAATCCCAGCCGAGCGAGGCCACGAAGGGCGAAACCACGACGACACGCGGGGCCTCCTGGTCGCGGCGCATCTCGAGCAGGGACTGCCAGTGGAGGACGAGCCCCTTGCCGTTCCGCGTGTCGACCGCGAGGGACAGTTCCACGTCCGGCAGGGCCGCGTCCGGCCAGGACAGCAGGCGACCGCCGTCCGCGAGGGTGAAGCACAACTCCGGCTCCTCGCCGCCGTTCTCCTGCCTGACCTCCTTGATCGCGAGCCCGTCGCCGCCGGGGCCGAGCACGGCGGACCGGAGCAGATCCTCCACGTGGGCCGAGACCGCCCGGCAATGCTGGCCGAAGAGTCGTTCGTCGCGACCCCGGCCCCACACCTCGGCCATGGAGAAGACAAAGACGTTCAAGGCCACCAGCAACGAGCCGAGCAAAGCCAGCGCGAGCAACACCTCCACCAGGGTGAAGGCGGCACGGCGGCGGCGCGGGCCGGCCAGGATACGAAGCGGGTTCATCGGATCGCCTCCCGCTCGCGTTTCAGCCGGTCCTTGGCCTTGCGGCGCAGCTCGTTTCGCTCGGCCGCGGTCGACCAGGTCGGCCGCAGCAGCCGGAGCCGGGCCTTGGTCCGCACGAGGTCGCCGCCGCCGTCCGGCGGCGGGGCGTTGAGCTCGATCTCGACATCGAAGAGGTCGCTGACCCCGGTGGGCGTGATCGTGGCCCGCCAGGTGGCGTTGCGGCCGTCGGGCAGCACGACGTCGCCGCCGCGCTCGGCCACCGCGCGGTCCGGCTCCACCAGCAGCACCGCGCGCGCCCACTGCATGTCGTCGCCCGAGCCGTCGCGGGCCTTCAGCGCGGCGTGCAGCTGGATGAGGTTCACGTAGGCGGCGCCGAGCGCGACCGCCGCGATGGCGAAAATGGCCAGCGCCACCAGCACCTCGACCAGGGTGAAGGCGCGAACGGCGCGGCGTATCGAAAAGGTCATGACGCGCCCCCCGCCGTCTCGGCCGGCAGCGGCGCGGCCGTCCACGGGTCGATCACCAGCACGCGACGGGTGTCCCGCAGGCGGATCTGCACCCGGGCCGGATCGCAGGAGCCGTCGGGATAAAAACGCATGCGGTCGAGGGGATATTCCTCGAGCTGCCCGCCGATCAGCGAGGCGCGACCAAACTCGGCCTTGATGATGCGCACGCGAGGCCCGCCCTCGCGTTTGGGCAGGGTCTCGACCTCGTCCGCACCCCAAAGAAAACCCTCGTCGTCGGGCAGTTGCACCAACTCCAGGATCTGGCCGGACTCCACCGCCCGGCCCCGCACCTTTTGAAACAGGGCGAGCAAAGCGGTCTCGGGATCCTGTTCCTTGTTGGCGTCGAGCAGCGACACGGCGCCCCCGACCAGCACCGAGCCGAGCAGGGCGATCAACAGCAGGACGAGGAGGATCTCCAGGAGCGTGAACGCCCGCCGGCCCGCGGGAAATGAGCGTTCGCGGGGCACCCGGATCACCAATTGCCGATGTCGTCCTCGCCCTCGACCTTGTCGGCGCCCTTCGAGAACACGTCGTAGGTGCCCTTGTTGCGGGTGCCCGGGTAGCGGTAACCGTAGGGCTCGCCCCACGGGTCGGTCGGCAGCTTGCCGCCCTTGGCCTCGATGTAGGGGCCTTTCCAGCGGTCGGCCTTGCCGGACGGTGCGGTCACGAGCGCGTCGAGGCCCTCGGTGGTGGAGGGAAAATCGCCGAGGTCGATACGGTAGCGGACCAGCGAGGTCTTGATCGTGTCGTTGACGAAGATCTTGGCGATGGACGCCTGGCTGTCGCCGAAGATCTTGTCGACGTTCTTGACCGCGAGGCCGACCAGCAGGCCGATGATCGCGAGCACGACCAGAATCTCCAGAAGGGTGAAACCGCGGCGGGCGGCGCGCGGAGAACGGGGGCGGACGGAGGTGAACATAGGGGGAAAGTCGGGCGAAGAAGGGGCGCGCGCGCCGCTCACTGCGCCGGCGCGACCGGCTGGACGGACGGCTCGGCCGGTTTCGCGGCGGCGGCGGCGTTGCGCAGCGCGCGGCGGCGGCGGACCTCGGCGGCGACCGCCTCGAGGCGGCGACCGTCGGGATTGCCCGGGCCGACCGCGGCGGGCTGGCCGCCGGGCAGGACTCCGGCGACCGGGCGAGGAACCGGGGCGGACCCGTTTTGCAAGGTGGCGCGCTTGAGCTGGAGCTTCACCGGGCGGCCGTTCTGCTCCACCTCGAGCACGGACTCCTGGGCGTTGAAAGAGCGCACCCGCAGAGGCCCGTCGCCGCCCTCCCGGACCCAAAACCCGCGGTTCTGGGCGGCGTCGAAAACGCTGTAGGAGGGCCCGGTGGCGTCGACCGCCATGCCACGAAACTCCAGGGTGCCCGGCTCGGGCGCGGCCTCGCCGAGATTCACCTGCGGTCCCCCCGCCGGGGCGAAGGGGGAACGCTCGATCAAAGTCCGAAAATCCGCCGCCCGCAGCCCGGAGGCCGCGAGGCAGAGAAGCAAAAGGGAAAGGAGGCCGGGGAGTTTCACAAAGGGGAGAAAAGGCAGGCAGGCCGAGCGGCGCTTGGCAACCTTCACCTAGGACGCGCGGAATTCGTCAGGGTTTCAGCACGATTTTGCCAAATTGACCGCCACGCTCCATCAGGGCGAAGGCCTCCGCCGCCCGCGCGAAGGGGAACTCCGCACCGACCACCGGCCGGAGCGACTGCTTCGTGACCATCGCCAGCATCGCATCCCAGTCGGCCGGACCGCCCATGGTGCTGCCGAGCAGGCTGAGCTGCCGCCAAAACACCTTGCGCATCGACAGCACCCCGGGATTGCCCCGCGTCGCCCCGAAAAACACGATCCGCCCGCCGGGCGCGGCGAGATCGACGAGGGCGTCGAAACCGTCGCCGCCGGCGCTGTCCACGATCACGTCGAACAAGCCGCCCGCCTCGCGCTCCGCCGCCTGCGCCCAGCCGGACCGGGTGTAGTCGAAGCCGCCTCGCGCACCCAGGGAACGGGCCCGGGCGATTTTCTCCGGGCTCGAGGAGGTGACCCAAACCTCCGCGCCCGCCGCCACCGCGAACTGCAACGCGAAGACCGCGGTGCCCCCGCCCACGCCCCCCACGAGCACGCGTTCCCCGGCGCGCAGTCCGGCCCGCGTCATGAGCGCCCGCCACGCGGTCAACCCGGCGAGGGGCAGCGCGGCCGCCTCCGCGTCCCCGAGATGCCCCGGAACCATCGCGACCTGGGTGAGCGGCACCGCGATCAACTCGGCCAGCGTGCCGTCGCGCGGCAGCCCGAGGATGGAAAAACCGGCGCCCTGCGCGGCCCCGCTCCCGCCCCACCCGAAGGAGGGATTGATCAACACCCGCCGACCGAGCCAGGCCGCATCCACACCGGCACCGGTGGCGACCACCTCGCCCACCCCGTCCGAGCCGGGGATGGAGGGAAACTTGAGCCCGGCGTATTGTCCGAGTTTGATCCAGACATCGCGGTGATTCAGCGCCGCCGCCGCGATCCGCACCACCACCTCGCCGGCCGCCGCCGACGGATCGGGCACTTCGCAAAGTTCGAGTTGATTGACGGCGGTGAGCAGGATGGCACGCATGGTGGGAGGAGCCGTCACCCAAGCCCCGAATCCCGTTCCGCGCCACCCGAAATCCGCCGCCGTGCTCCTCGCCATCCACAAACCCTACGGCGTCCTGTCCCAATTCACCCCCGAGCCCGGCTCCGCCTGGCGGCCCTTGGCGGCGCTCGGCACACCGCCCTTTGCCTGCGGCCCCCGCCTGCCCGCCGGGGTGTATCCCCTCGGCCGGTTGGACGCCGATAGCGAGGGACTGCTGCTGCTGTCCGACGAACCGGGCCTGAACACCCGCCTGCTCGACCCCAGGCACGGGCACGAGCGCGAATACTGGGTGCAAGTCGAGCGCGTGCCCGACACGACCGCGCGCGCTCGCCTCGCCGCGGGCGTGCGCCTGCCCGACCACGCCTGCGCACCGGTGCGCGTGCGTGACTTGACCGCCGCCGAGATCGCAAGCCTGCCGCCCCGCGACCCGCCGGTGCGTTTTCGCAAAAACGTGCCCGACGGCTGGTGGTCGCTGGCCTTGCAAGAGGGGAAAAACCGCCAGGTGCGCCGCATGACCGCCGCCGTGGGGCACCCCACCCTGCGGCTGATGCGGGTGCGCATCGGCCGGCTCACCCTGCCGGACCTCGGCCTGCTCGCCCGACCGGGGGTCTGGACGGAGCTGGACGCCTCCGGGCGCGCGGCGGTTTTCGAAAGGTGAGCGCTCAACCGCTCGCGCCGACGGCGCCGGCGCCGTCGGCGGGATAAACCAGACCGATCGCGGCGCGCCAACGGTCGAGCGCCGCCAGGTTTCCGAGGGTGTCCTCGGGAGTCATCGCCGGCACGGCCCCGCCGCCCGCGCGCAGCACGGCGGCAAACTCCGCCGCCTCGAGGCCGTAGAGGTTGCCCGCCTCGGTCGTGATGGTCTCCGGCGCGCCCGCACCACGGCGATGTAGCCGAAAATCCAGGGCGCCTCCACCGCGGGTGATGATCCAAGGATGCGGCACCTCGATCCACCCCTCGGTGCCGAATACGCGGGCCTGGTTGTCCAGGGCCAGGCCGACGCCGGTCGCGAGTTGCGCGACGAGTCCGTCGGCAAAACGGACCCCGGCCGCGGCCCACTCGTCGACTCCGGTCTCCGGGTGCAAGCGCCCCACGCCGGTCACCTCGACCGGATCCGCAAAGGCCTCCACCCCGCCCGCCGCCGCCCCCGCGATCCAGCGCGCGAAGGACATCGGATAACCACCGACATCGAGGATGCCGCCGCCGCCCAGGGCCCGACTCCAGAGCCGCGAGGCCGGTGAATACTCCGCGCGAAAGCCAAAACTGGCCTGCACCAGCCGGACCCGGCCGATCGCCCCCGACCGCACCAACGCCGCGATGCGCGTGGTCTGCGGGTGGCACCGATACATAAACGCCTCCATGAACAACACCCCCGCGCGCCGCGCGGCCGTCACCATGCGCCGGCCCTCGGCCAGGTTCATGCCGGCGGGTTTTTCGCACAGGATGTGTTTTCCCGCCGCCGCCGCGCGTTCCACCCAAGCCACGTGCTCCGGATGGGGCGTGGCGATGTAAACCGCCTCGACTCCGGGGTCGGCCAGCAAGGCCTCGTAGCTGCCGTGCGCCCCGGTGGGAGCGATCCCGTGCTCGGCCGCGAAGCGCGCGGCGTTCTCCGGCGTGCGACTGCCCACCGCCACGACCCGGCCGGTCCGGGTGGTCGCCACGCCCCGGGCAAAAACGCCCGCGATCCGTCCGGTGGAAAAAATGCCCCAGCGCAGGGGCGGAAATGCGTCGAGCGGGTCCATGCCGGAAGCGTGGACCCATCGGCCGCATTGCCAAGCGCGGTCCGCCCCGCCCACCCTCCCCGGCGTGACACCGTTGTCCAAGGCCGAGCTCCACCGCCTGCGTTCCCTGCGGGATAAAAAAAACCGCGAGGCGGCGGGTCTCTACGTGATCGAAAACCCCAAGGTCATCGCCGAGTTGCTCGCCGCCGGCCACCGTTTCTCCGCCCTCTACGCCACGGGCGGCTTCGTGCCGCCGGCCGGGGCGCCCGAGCCCACCCGCGTGACCGCGGCGGACCTGGCGCGCATCAGCCAGTTGCCGACCCCGAGCGACGTGTTCGCGGTCGGCGCGATCGTGCGCCCGGAACTCGGACCGGGCGAACTGGAGCGGGGCCTCACCCTCGCGCTCGACGGCATCCAGGACCCCGGAAACGTCGGCACGCTTTTGCGCATCGCGGACTGGTTTGGTTTCGCCCGCGTCCTGCTCGGGCCGGATTGCGCGGACCTGTTTTCCCAAAAGGTCATCAACGCCAGCATGGGCTCCTTTGCCCGGGTAAAGGTCGTGGTGACCGACCTGGCC
Organism: Akkermansia muciniphila; assembly: GCA_945874545.1. Taxonomy (GTDB): domain Bacteria; phylum Verrucomicrobiota; class Verrucomicrobiia; order Opitutales; family Opitutaceae; genus IMCC26134_A. The sequence goes on from CAMCHD010000002.1 coordinate 26,839, forward strand.
GCCACGCTCGGGGCGGCCGGCGCCGCGCTGCCCGTCCTGGGGTGCGACCTGGCGGGTGAGTCCTGCTACGAGCTCGGCCCGATGGCCGATGCGGTCGTGGTGATCGGCGCCGAGGGCCGGGGCCTCTCATCGGCGGTGGACGCACGATTGACCCGACGGGTCACCATCCCGCGCTTCGGCGGCGCCGAGTCGCTCAACGCCGCCGTGGCGGCCGGCATCGTCTGCGCCCGGCTACGCGCCCGGTAAGGTGCCGCCGGCGCGAGCGGCCCCCGGCGGTCAGCCGACGGCGGAGGCTTTTTTCTGCGCCTCGTATTCCTTGTAATACTTGGAGCCGTAGTAGCCGTAGCCGGAATAATACATCGAGGAGCCGCGACCCGACGGCATCATGTTCAGAACGACGCCGGGCACCTCCACGCCGAGCGACACGAAGCGCTCCAGCACGCGTTTGACCGCCGGCCGGGCGACGTGGTTGTAGCGCACCACGAACACCAGCTCGCTGGCCTGCTCGGCCATGGCGAGGGCGTCGGGAAAAACGCCGGCCGGCGGCGTATCCACGATGATAATATCAAAGCGCGACTTCAGATGCTTGATCAACAACGCGAGCGGCTGGTTGTTGATGATCTCGGTCACCCGCCGGGTGGAGCCGCCGGCGCGCAAAAGAAAGAGGTTTTCGCCGGTGGCGAGGATGCCCAGGTCCGCGTCCTGCATGAGGTCGGTGTCGATGGCCTCGATGCGTTCGTTTTTCTCCAACCAGCGCAGCAGGCCGAAGGTGTTCGGCAGGTCGAAGGCGCGGTGCTGGACCGGGCGGCGCAAGTCGAAATCGAGCAGGAGGGTTTTTTGCCCGTGGGCGGCGAAGGCGCCGGCCAGGTTCACCGCGACAAAACTCTTGCCCTCGCCGGGCACGGTGGAGGTGACGAGGATCACTTTCGGCGCATCGATGCGGGAATTCAGCCGCAGCTGCGCGTGCATGCCGCGCACCACTTCGGCGGCATCATCATCCCCACCCTGCGCCAGAAGGTGCGCCTTGTCCTTGGGCGCGAGTTTCTTGAGATCCGGCAATTCGGCCAGCAGCGGCGTGCCGAGGAAATTTTCGATGTCGGACCAGGTTTTTACCCGGTTAAACAACATTTCCAGGCCGATCGGATACACCACCACGATCCCGAGACCGAGGAACACCAGCATCATCGAGATCTTTTTGCCATCCGGCTCGATCGGCACGCCCGGGACGCCCGCGCGGTCGGCGAGGCGGATGTTCGAGTTTTCCAACTGCGAGGAAACCATCGTCTCGTTCAGCCGGTTCAACAACTGCGAGTAGGTGGCGCGGTTGGTCTCGGCCTCGCGCCGCAGGACATTGAATTGAATGCTCATCTGGTCCAGGCGGAGGCTCTCCTGCTCGGCCGCCGCCAATTGCAGGGAAAGTTCCCGCTCTTCGCTCAGGGCCTTCTCGCGTTGATTCCGCAGGTTGGCCATGGCGACCTTGATCAGCTCATCACGCAGGCGCTCGAGCGCCTCCATGGAACGAAGATTCTCCTGCATGGCGGGGTGCCGGACACCGTATTTTTCCGCCATGATCACCCGCCGGGCGTGAAGGCTGTCGATCTGGGCCTGGACGGTGGCCAGATTGGAGAACTCCGCCGTGGAGGCCAGTTCCAGCGGGTCTCCCTTGTTTTCCAGAATGGTCTCGGCCTGGCGCAAACGGGCCTCGATGGAGAGCCGCGCGACCCGCGCGGCCGTCACCGTCGAGCTGAGGGATTTCATCCGGTCCACGACAATGTTTTGGCTCTCGTCCAGGGACACCATCCCGCTGGCCTCGCGGTATTTCTGCAGCGCCATTTCCGAAACCTCGGCCTTTTTGCGCAGCTCCTCGGTCTGCTCTCGCAGAAAATCGAGCGCGGAGTTGTTCACCGCGCTGCTGCGATCCACCAGATGCACGATAAACTGCTCGGCGAAACGGGTGGCCAGGAGCGCCGCCGCACCGGGGTCGCGGTGGCGCACGCCCACGACGATAAAGAAGGTCCCTCCGGCGCGATTCGCCCAAGCCAGGGAGCCGACCAAACCGACCAGCGACTTCTTCAAGATCTCCCCGGACAAAGCCGAACCGCCGTCAAGGTAGGGGGCCATGACTTCGGCGCGCTCCTTTTCGGACAACGAATCCACCACCCGGACCACCATCGGCCGGCTGGTGATCTGCGCCAGGTAGGTCTCGAACATCGCGTCGTTTTTGGCCCCGCTGACCGACTGGTCGACCACCTGGGTGATATCCACCACCCGCTCCGTGCGGTCCACCAACAACCGGGACGACGCCTGGTAGACCTTCGGTTGACTCAACAACCAGCCTCCGAGGACCGCGCAAACCACCACCGCGATCATGGTGGCGGAAATCCAACGATCCTTGATGCACAACAGCATCTGCTTCGGATCGATCTGCGGCATTCCGGACACCGGGGCAGCCGACGACGCCTTCTTTTTCTTGGACGGGTTTGCGCTCGCCGGACGCGATTCGGATGCGGACATGATAGGGGATCAGAACAGACGCTCGGGAACAAAAATCACATCGCCGGGCAAAACGTAAAACATCTCGTTGCCGCCCTTGCCGGAAATCAATCGCTCGGCATCCACCACAAACACCTCCTCGACACCCGTCGTGGGATTTTTCCGCGTCACACGCACGCTGTCGCCTTTGCCGATACGGCTGAAGCCGCCCGCCGCCGTGATCGCTTCCACGATGCTGAGCGACGACGATTCGGCCGGGAGCTCGATCTTGCCCTGCCGGCCCGCCTGGCCGAGGACAAGTATCTCCTTTTTGCTGTATTCCTGCACCTGGATCGCCACCTGCGGCCGGATAAGGATTTGCTCGGAGATGTATTTTTCCTGAATCAACTTTTCCGCCTCGGACAGGGTCAGCCCCACCACCTTGATCTCCCCCAAAAGCGGCACGCTGATGTTGCCGTTACCGGCAATCCGCAGACTGGTCGATAAGTCCGGCTCGCCGTAGACTCCGAACTTGATCAAGTCCCTGGGATAGAGCCGGTAAACATCAGAATCGGACACCGACGACGACGGCTGACCGAAGGCCAGGCCCGCGGCCGCCACCAGAAGCAATAAACTACGAAACATCTAAAGGATCAGAAATTCAGGCTCGCGCTCAAAAACAGCGACAAACGACCGTAATCCGCCGTGGCCGAATCCGAGTTATTGAGGCGATAGGAGGCACCGGCGCCGAGGCTCAGGTAGTCGTTGACCGAGTAGCTCAGATCGATCGCTTCGGTCAGCGAGTCGTCGCTACGAGCCGGAACCACCCCGGAGGCCTCATATTCGCTTTGGGCGTAGGTCAGCGTCGCACCGCCGGAGAGTTTTTCGGTCAGCGTCTGGCGAACTCCGACCCGGGCGCTGAAATTCTGCACGGACTGGCCGGACGCGGTGGTGTCGAAATCGTTGGAGATGGAGAGCGTCGCGGTGGTCTTCTGCGCGGCACGCCAGGACAACCCGACGTTGGCCAGCGCCGCGGTCTGGGAATCCTGCGCGCCGTCGAAATCACGATGAACCACGCCGCCACTTACGTTTCCCGTGACCTTCGGCGCGATCTGGCCCTCAAAACCGAGCGACACACGATGATTGTTGCTGCTCGGATCACCTACCCCCGAAGCCAGATTCGACGCCTTTTCCGGGCTGAATCCATAAACCAAGGACGCGGTCAATTTCGGCGAATAGCGGTAAACCAAACCACCACCCAAATTGTAGGACGATACGTTGTTAAAACCGGACGTGGAATAATTCGATACCCGGTAACCGCCGTTGAGCCGCACGCCGGTCTTTTCGCTGTAGAAATAATTCACCGTGGCCGAGCCACGATACTCGTCCGAAGAGGTGCGGGTGAGCAACGCCTCATTGGTCTGAGTGCTGCGGCTGTAATCCAAACCCACGGTGGCGTTGCCGTTGTCGGCCGCATCGTAGTCAAACCGCAGGCTCGCGTTGGGATCGATCGTGTTCTGCTCCGTGTAATCGGTGAAGCTGATGGCGGAAACCCCGGCGGAGGCCGAAGTGGTGACCCGCGCCACATTCCGGGTGTAGGAGAGCGAGGGGCTGAGCGTGGTGCTCACGTCGTCCTCTTCGGAACTATTGCCGAAAACGTTGGTATCGTAGGTAAACCGTAGATCCACGTCAGCCACCAGCGTGCCCCGGGCGATCTGCGCAAACGCATGCAGTTGATGGCCCGCCCCGATCGCGAGCAGCGCAAGCGACCCCTTAACAATGAATGCTTTTTTCATGACGTGATAAAATTGGAACCGGCGGAAAGTGAGAAAAAGAAAGGACTAACTTATTTAAGAACAAGCTGAAGGGCGGAGTGGTGCAAGAGCGCGGACCCAGCACCGAAGGGAGCATGCGAACAGAGATTCAAAGCAAATCAAGGGCAGATTCGCAGACTTACTCCAAGCCACCGGCGGGTTACCGTTACGTTTTCGCTTCGCTGAAAACACCCCGCGACGAGACGCCCGCTTCTCCGCGAACCGGGCATCAACTAAAGGCGTTGGAATCACGAGATCCACGAGCAGGTTGCAGGCCAAAGACGAATGCAAAACGCACCGTTCTCGTCTTCGGAACCACTCCCAAACGACGCCGCCCCACCCCTTTGGACTCAAAAAATCGGCCCGTGGGTGCGTTCCTCGCAAGCGGCGCAGGAAGGCCGGACGCTCGGCGCGGGCAGCTCCGCCAAGGGCAACCAAGTCCCCGCTTCATCCCGAACCAACCCGCAACCCGGACAAATCGGGAGCCGGGCCTCCAGCTGATTCACCCGAATGCGTAGGGAGTTCATGCGAACCGCGATGAGCGCGGTGCCATAAGCCAGCCCGGCCAACACCATCCCCCTCATCAAGTTATTCAGAATCGCGGGGAAAAGCTCCATCGGAAAACCCCAGGCCCAGTGGCAGGCGAAACGGGCCAAAACAAAAACCAAAGCAAACCTAAAGGCCAATGCCGCACCATGATACCAGGCCGCCAGAATCACCGGCACCACAAAGAACACCGGGAACTGCACGGTGGGGCCGGTCAAAAAATCCAACGCGATCAACCCGCAGGCCTGGGTCAGCAGACCGGCTCGGGACGACCAAAAAATTTTCCGGTTTACGGACGCGGGGTTGGACATGACCGCAGACATGATTTGATTGATTAGATTAAACCGTTTACGAAACGCAAGCGCCCGACTATCAGCCCCCTTCATCATCTCACTCCTCCCCTACCGTCCTCGAATACCACCCTCGCCCATGAATAAAGATCGTCTTCTCTCCCGCGACATCGTCGTCACCCAGATCCCCAGCGGAGACAAACATACCCTGTTCGCCGGCGCGAAGGTCTTCATCCACCAGGTCCTCGGCGGCACCTATACGGTTCAAGGAGACGCCGGCCTCTATCGCATCGACGGCAAGGACGCCGATGCGATCGGCGAGCAGGTGGCCGATCAATCGGTCCAGGCCGCACCGCTCGCCGACGGCGCACCGGACCCGGAGGCGCTCTGGAATCAACTCCGCAAAGTCTACGATCCGGAAATCCCGGTGAACATCGTCGATCTGGGCCTCGTCTACTCGCTCGATGTCTCCTCGACCGAGACAGGTTACCGGGCCGACGTCGCCATGACCCTGACCGCGCCCGGCTGCGGCATGGGGCCCGCCATCGCGGAAGATGCAAAGGGCAAACTGCTGCTGGTCCCCGGCCTGGCCACCGCCGAGGTGCGCATCGTCTGGGAACCCACCTGGAACCAATCGATGATCTCCGAAGAGGGGAAAATGAAACTCGGGCTGATTTGATCCTCACCCCCGTCGCGAACCCCGCCCCCGCTCCCCCGGCCCGGGTTCATACGCATCGCCTCAAGCGCCGCCTTCCGACCCTGCCCGAATCCGCAGTGCTTTAAGTCGCTTCTCCGCCCAAGCCGAGTCCCCGCAGCGCGAGGGCCACCGCTTCGTTAAACGCGTCCGCCGTGAAGGGCTTTTGCAGCGGCCCGCACACCCCCGCCGCCGAAAAGGTCCGGGCGTCATGGTCGCCCCCATATCCGGTCATGATCAACGCCGGCAAGTCCGGTCGCCGTGTCCGGACTCGCCGGACGAGATCCAGTCCGCCCAAATAAGGCATCGTGAGATCGGTCACGATCAGGTCAAAGGCCGCCGGCCGCTCTTCAAATTCGCGAATCGCATCCCGCGGATCCAGAAAACCCCGCACCGTGAATCCTTGTCGCCGTAGCAGAAGATCCGCGACTTGAAGAACCGGTCTTTCGTCGTCGACCAGGAGAACCAAGCCCGAGCGCGACGCGCCGACGGCCACCCGACCGGGCGCCGGCGCGACGACCGCGGCTTCCCTCCACGGCGGAAAGTAGATTCGAAAACTCGTGCCCCGACCCACCGCGCTCTCCACCGCCACCCTCGCCTCGTGGGTTTGCAAAATACCATGGACCACCGCCATGCCCAAACCCGTGCCTCGCCCCTGCGCCTTGGTGGTGAAGAAGGGCTCGAAAAGACGCCCCAGGGTGGCCTCGTCCATGCCACACCCCGTGTCCTCGACCGCAAGCACCACAAATTCGCCCGCGCTCAGTTGCGGATGCCGCACTCGGTCCGGCTCGCCCACCGCCCCCATCCCGACCTCCACCGTCAAGCGTCCTCCGGTGGTCTCCATCGCATGAAACGCATTTGTCGCGAGGTTCATCACCACCTGATGGATCTGGGTCTCATCGGCCAGAATCGGCGGGGTCGCGGGATTGTTCCGGCTCACGATTTCGATGCTGGCGGGCAACGAGGCACGCAGGAGCCCGAGCGCCTCTCCCACCGTGTCGGCCAACCGCACCGGACGCCGCCGTGATTCCTGCCGACGACTGAAGGTGAGAATCTGGCGAACGAGGTCCTTGGCCCGGTGGGTCGCCTGAAGCGTGTTTTGCAGGAAAGGCCGCGCCTCGTGCCGGGCGGGCAACTCCAGTCCGATGAGCTCGAGGTTGCCGAGCAGGGCGGTGAGGATGTTGTTAAAATCATGGGCGATGCCGCCCGCGAGCGTGCCCACCGCCTCCATTTTTTGGGCGTGGCGCAACTGCTCCTCGAGACGCGCGCGCGCGGCGAGCGCCCCCAGTCGCTCGGTCTGATCGCGGCCGACACAAAGCACCGCACCGGGCCCGGCGGTCTGGCGCCGCGGCGCGAGGAAACACTCCAAGGCGACCGGGTCGCCGGTCGGCCGCACAAAGCGGATGGTCACGACCTTCGGCGCGCCGGTGAAGGTCACCTCGGCGAAGGCCGCCGCCGCCGTCACCCGATCCTCCGCCACCAGGGCCTCTTCCCAGTTGATCTCCCGCCAACGCTGTTCCGGCCACCCGGTGAGGCGCCCGAGGGCCGAGTTCGGCTCGCGCACGCGCCCATGGCGATCGATGGTGAAAATCGCATCCGGCGCGGCCTCGACCATCTCACGATAACGCGCCTCGCTGTCCTGCAGCGCCAGCTGGGCCGCCCGCAAATCTTCGCTCTCCAAGACAAAAACCACCCGGTCCGAGACCGCGGAGGCAAAGTTGATTTCCTGGCTTTCCCACCGCCGCGCCGGCCCGGTGTGCTCGTGACAGAGAACCCCGATCAAACGCCCGTTTCGGTGCACCGGCAGATCGAGCATGGAGGTGATGCCTTCGGGCTCGAGATAACCCGGGCGCAACTCGGCCACGATCGGATCGGTCGCGGTTTCGGAGATGGCCAGCACGGTCTCGGACCTGAGCGCCGCGAAGTAGGTCGGCGCCTCCTCCACCCGAAGGAGATCGCCGGAGAAATGACGGTCCTCCTCCCGATCATACCCCGCGCTGCAGCGCAGCTGCGTCCCACCCTCGTCCAAAACCCAGAACCCCACCCGCCGAACGCGGTGCACCCGACAAAGGATGGACAAAATCAGGCGCAAACGCCGCTCGGGATCGTCCGGCGCGGTCATCTCCACCTGGGCCAGTTCCACCAGGCCGCTGTTGTAGCGCGCCAGCCGCATCTCGTGCCGGTGGCGCGCCGCGTCGCGCGTGCCGATGGCCTGCAGCATCTCGTTAAAGGCCTCCGCCAGACGCCCAAACTCGTCCCGCCCGGTCACGGGCACCCGCAACGCGTAATCCTTCTTCTCCGAGACCACCCGGGCCGCTTCCACCAGCGTTTCCACCGGTCCGGACACCGCCCGCCGCAGCACGTAGGAGAGCAAAACCGCCAGGACCCCGAGGGAGACGACCGAGGCCAAAACAAATATGCCGTGGTCGGCAAAACGGCGCGCCACCGTGGGCAAATCGATGCGCATGCAGAGGAGCCCGAGTTCACCATTCACTCCCTCGATGCGTTCGACGACCGTGACCACCCGGCCCACCACCGCCACCGGCGGGGCGGAGGCCGCGGGCGGCCGGTCGAACCGCGCCGCCGCCACGCGGTGACGCGAGGCGAAGAGCGTGCCGTCGACCAAAAAAATCGCGGACGCGGAGACCTCCGGCCGGCGCTCCAAACTCGCCAGCTGCGCGGCCGCCGTGCGGTCGTCGGAAAACTCCAAGGCCGGCACCAGCAGGTCCGCCAGCATCCGCGCGTCGGCCCGCGCGCCGGTCACGAAACGAGGACGAAAGGTGGTCGTTTCGTAGAGGGTGATGGAAAGCACGAGCACCACCGCCGCGACCGTCACCGCCAGCAATACGCTCCCCAGGAGTTTTCGCTGGATGGGGAGGTCGGCGAAACGCATGGCCTCAGCTCCCCGACACGTCGCCCCGCAGGACGCGCCGCGCCGATTTCATCATGTCGGACCCGACTCGCAGACCCGCCCGCTCCACCGCGGGGAGGTTGACATCAAAACGCAGCCGCCCGCCGCCCTCGGTCTCCTCGCGCACCAGCAGGATCGCCGCGCCGGCGCCCAGCGCCGCCTCGTGGTCGCAGACCGTGAGCACCGGTGCGTCGGCCAATTCCGCCAACCACACCGCCTGGCGCCGCGCCTCCTCCTTGCTGATGAAGACGAGATCGCAGGCCTGCGCCTCGGCGGAGGAGCCGACCCGCCGCACCACCACCGGCCGCCCGTTCGCGATCTGCCGGGCAAAAGCCGCCTCCAGCGCACTCCCGAAAGGATCGTGCCCGAGCACACCCACCACCAAGGCATCGTTCGGCCGCCCGGCACCGGGCCACTCGACATAACGGGCAAACAATTCGAGGTAACGCGCCTTGACCTGGGCTTCGGAGATCACCCCGGCGCCCTGCGCCGGCGGTCCCCCGAGAAAAAACAGCAGGACCGCCAGCCCGCCGGCCCGGAGCCCGCCCGGCACCCGGGGGAGAAAGAGGATGCGGTTGGCGCGTTCTTTCATCGCCGCCAGTCCACCCGTAGATAAACGCTGCGCGGCACCTCGCTGCGCAGACTGCTGAAAATAAACTCCGGCCGACTCGGCTCGAGCAGGTTGCGCGCGACGAGCGACACCTCCCAGCCCCGCCCGAGTTGTTTGCCCAGTCGCAAATCCAGACTGGTGTAGGCCGGCACCGGCCGTGTATCGGGCAACTCGTCGACCCAGCGCAACCACGCGTCCGCCTCCCAGGTCCGGCCCAGATTCCAAAGGGAACGCAGCCCCAGTTGGTGCGCGGGACTCTTGTCCGCGATGGGCGGCAAACTCCCGTCGGTGCTTCGAGGGTCCGAATCGATATCGATGCGAATGGCCGACCAGGTGAAAATCAAACGCCACCACTCGGTCGCCTCCGCCGTGGCGCTGAACTCCCCACCCCAACTGTTCCCCTCGGCCAGGTTGCCGAATTCCGTGACAAAAAGCCCGGGCGCCCCGCCCGCGACGGTCTCGCCGGTGATAAGGTCGTGATAGTGATTAAAATAGACGCTCGCGCCCGCGGTGAGCCAGGTCGACACCCGCCGCCGCGCCCCGGCCTCGAAAGCATCCAACGTCTCGGAGTCGACCTCGCGGCTCGGAATGGTGCGAAAAGTCTGCCCGAAAATGGCCAGCTCGGAGGATTGATCGTTCTCAAACCGGGAAGGGATGCGCACCGCCCGCGAGTAGGCCCCCCAAACGGTCAATCGATCCGAGGGCGTCCAGGCCAGCCGCGCCGAAGGCAGGGCCTCCACCCCGGTGAAATCGTTGTATTCCGCGCGTAGTCCCAAGGTCGCCGTCCAGGTGTCGGGCGCGAGCGAGATCGTGTCCTGCACAAAAAGCGCCCCTTGTTTGAGGTAACGCACATCGGGCATGACACGGATAAAGCCCGACGCGGTCCGCACCTTGTCCTCGAGGCGGCTCACCCGCACGTTGCCACCCCAGGACAGGTGCTGACGCTCGCCCGGCGCGAACTCGTGCCGCGCCTCCGCATCGAGCACGTCGGCGCTGCTGACATTCGAAGCGGAGTCCCGGTCGACCCGATCGTAGTAGACCTGCAGGCTGAGCCGGCTGTCGGGATCGAGCTCGCGTTCCCGGCGGGCCAGCAGATGCCCGCCGCTCGCCTTCGCCACATCCGCCCGACCGCCGATCAATTGATCCGCATCGGAAAAAAACACATCGCCGGTCACGACCGTGTGCGCCGCGGTCGAGGGCTCGTGGTCAAAACGAAAGCCGGAGCGATATTGCCGCCAGGCGTCGTTGACCTCCGTCCCGCCCAGCCCCGGCTCGGTCTCGCCGCGCGAAAACGCCTTGGCGTAAACCCGCAGCCAGGCGTCGGGCCCCGTCTGCACACCCTCGCGGACATAAGCGAAGGCCTGCTCGTAAACCCCGCCGCCCACCGCGACCTGGGTCCCTTGGGTCTGCCGGGCGCTTTTGGTGATGATGTTGACCACCCCGTTCACGGCGTTCGTGCCCCAGGTCGTGCCTCCGGGCCCGCCCACGACCTCGATCTGCTCGACATCCTCCAACGGCACATCGCGCACGTCCCAGATGGTCCCGCCAAAACGCGCCGAATACAGGGACCGGCCGTCGATGAGCGGGAGCAGCTTGGTCGCCGAGGTGCCGTTGAATCCCCTCACGGTGAGCGCGTAGCTGCGGCTGTTGTATTGGCCCACCTCGACGCCGGGCGCGAGGCGCAGGACCTCGGGCAGGGTAAGCGCCCCGGAACGCCGGATGTCCTCCGCGGTGATCACCGCGCCCGCCGCCGCCGAACGGAAAAAATCCTCCGCCGCCTTGGAGACCGCGCTGATGGTCAGGCCGCCCAATTCCTCAAACGTCGCGTCGCGCAAGACCGAGGGCTCCGACGGCTCCACCTGATCCACCTTATCCGCCGCGCGGACGGCTCCGCCCGCCGCCAGAACGGCCAGGCCGAGAAGGACGCGGGGCTGCAAGGTCATCGAAGATGCGGGCGACGCCCCCCGCCAAACCGGGGTCTCACACCGTTTTTTGGGGAAGTAGTCACCCAAAGTTGAGGGCCGAAAAAATGTGTGAAGTCACGAATTAAAATCCCCCGCCGGGCGTCAGCCCACGCGCCGCTTTGGCCAAGATACGCGAGGGCTTTGCCGTCGCGACTCGCCCGCCCGGCGAGGAGACTCCGGCCCACGCCTCGCATGCCCTTGTCCATTCTCGCCCGGCTCCCCTCCGCCACCCCCGCCCCGCCCCGTCGTTTGCCCGCGCTTATCCAGGGCGGCATGGGCGTGGCCGTCTCCGGCTGGCGCCTGGCCCGCGCCGTGTCCACCGCCGGCCAACTCGGCGTCGTGTCCGGAACCCTGCTTCCGGTCGTGCTCGCCCGCCGCCTGCAACTCGGCGACCCCGGCGGCGAACTCCGCCGCGCCCTCGCGGCGTTTCCCGACCCCGCGACCAGCGCCTCGCTGCTCGCCCGCTATTTCATCCCCGGCGGCAAGGCCCCCGCCGCACCCTTCGCCGCCGTGCCCATGCCGTCCGCCACGCCCTCCCGCCACTGGCTGGAACTGACCGTGGCGGCGAATTTCACCGAGGTCTGGCTGGCGAAGGAGGGCCACGACGGCCCGGTGGGCTTGAACCTGCTGGAAAAGATCCAGACCGCCACCCTGCCCTCCCTCTACGGCGCGATGCTCGCCGGGGTGGACGTCGTCCTCATGGGCGCCGGCATCCCCCGCGCGATTCCCGGCGTGCTCGACGATTTCGCCGGCGGCGGCGCCGCCTCGCTCGCCCTCGACGTGACCGGCGATTCCGCGACCGGCACCACGCTCCGCTTCGACCCCGCCGACCTCCTGGCCGCGCCCCCGTTTCGCCTGCGCCGGCCCGCCTTCCTCGCCATCGTGGGCTCCGCCGCGCTCGCCACCACGCTGGCCCGCAAGTCCACCGGCCAGGTCGACGGCTTTGTGGTCGAAACCAATGCCGCCGGCGGCCACAACGCGCCCCCTCGCGGCATCCGCACCCCCGGCCCCGACGGCCAACCGGTCTACGGACCCCGCGACGAACCGGAATTGGAAAAATTTCGCGCCCTCGGCCTGCCCTTCTGGCTCGCCGGCGAACGCGCCTCCCCCGAACGCCTCGCCGCCGCCCAGGCCGCCGGCGCGGTCGGCGTGCAGGTGGGCTCCGCGTTCGCCTTTTGCACCGAGTCCGGTCTCGATCCCGCCCTGAAGGCCCGCGTGCGGGCGCTCAGCCGCGCCGGACGCGTCCGGATCTTCACCGACCCCCGCGCCTCCCCGACCGGGTTTCCCTTCAAGGTGCTTTCGCTCGACGACACCCTCTCCGAACCCGCGACCTACGCCGCCCACCCGCGCCGCTGCGATCTCGGTTACCTGCGCGAGCCCTTCCGCCACGCCGACGGTTCGCTCGATTACCGCTGCCCGGCCGAACCGACCGACGCCTACGCGACGAAAGGCGGCGCGGGCGAAGCGACCGACGGCCGGAAGTGCCTCTGCAACGGCCTGCTCGCCGCCGTCGGCCTCGGCCAAACCCGCGCCGCACGTTCGCCCGGGGAGGCCGCC
>CAMCHD010000003.1 GCA_945874545.1 Akkermansia muciniphila
CCGGCGCCTACGACCAGATCGCCGACCTCGTCGCCGCCTCCGACCACACCGTCGGATCGATCGAGAGCGGGCTGTTTCTCTCCGGCCGCGCCCGGGGCCTGCCCATCGTGGCTCTCGGCGCCATGTTCCAGCAAACCCCTCTCGGCTTGATGAGTTTTCGCGCCACCGGCATCCGGAGCCCCGCCGATCTGGTGGGAAAAAAAATCGCCGTCCACGGAGACGGACACGAGGCGCTGGACGCCGTCCTGCAACGCGCCGGACTGAACCGCTCACAACTGACCGTAGTGGAAGCCGAATACGGTAACGCCCCCTTGCTCGACCGCACCTACGACGCCAAACAGGGCTACCTGGTGGACGAGCTGATCCAGATGCAGGTCGACGGGCACGACATGGTCGCCCTGCCCTTCGGCGCCCACGGTTACGCCGCCTATTCCCAGGTCTATTTCGTGTCCGAAGCGACCCTCGCCAAACACCGGGAGGCCCTGGTCAAGTTCATCGCCGCCAACAACCGCGGTTGGCGCGCCGCCCTCGTGGACGTGCCCGCCACCGCCCGCTTCATCGTGGAAAAACACGAGCCCTCGCTCGGGCTCGAATACCAGACCCGCTCGCTCGCCGCCATCGCCTCCATCCTCACCATCGAGAGTCCGCAGATGGGCGTCACCACCCCCGAAACCTGGCTGAAAAACGCCGGCGCCTTCCTCTCCAGTCGTCCCGAGGCGAAACTAGGCGAGATGTCCGGGTGGGTTGATTTTTCGATCGCCGCCGAAGCCGCCGCGCTCAGCCCCTGATCCACCCGGCGCCAGGCGTCAGTTCTTTAACAGCGCCTCGATCTCGGCCATGCCCGGCACGGTGACCCCCGCCGCGCGCATCTTGGCAAAATCCAAAGGCACCAAAGCCCGCCCGGGCGTCACGCCGTCCATGTCGATCAGGTCCGCGCAGGCCAGATAGAGCTCTTTCGCTTTGGGCAGGTCGCCCGAGAAAAGCGCCGCATGCGCCAGATTGATCCGGTGGATGCCGTAGTTCGGTTCGCGCTCCAGGCCCTCCCGCGCCGCCGCCTCGGCCTCCAACGCGTCCTTCAGGAACAAGAACACCTCCGCCCGGTAGGCGTTGATCCCGGCATACCCCGGCGCGAGGAGGTGCACCCGCTCGAAGACGGTGCTGGAGGCGGCGAATTCGTGGGCGTTGAACAGATTCACCCCGCGCTCGACGAGGTAGTCCGGCTCATCCGGCCGGAGCGCGAGCGCGCGGTCGTTCGCCGCCCGCCCCGCCGGCAGGTCGCCCAGCATGCGCAGGGTTTTGCCCGCGCCATGCCAGGCCCGCGCCTCGTCCGGCCGCACGCCGAGCACGGCGGTGAAGTCGGCCAGCGAACCGGCGAAGTCCTTGAGCCGCGCTCGCGCCAGTCCCCGCGCCAGCCGCGCCTCGAGGTCACCCGGGGCCGCCGCCAACGCCGCATCGGCCAACCGAACCGCATCCGCCCAGCGCCGCGCCGTCACCGCCTCGACGGCCGATTCCGTTGAAGACGGCATCGGTTGACCGGCCAGAGCCAGCAGGAGGAATACGGCGGCAGAACGGGACACGCCCCGGACATAGCGCAAATCATGCGCGGCCACTGGTGATTTTCAGCGTAGATTGGCACGCCAAGGCCGGTTGCGAATCGCAAACGCCACGAAAAAACGGATACAGGCCGAACGCAACTTAGCCCCCACCCGGGACGTTCACTCCATCCAAAGCACTCGAACGATCCTACGCAGCACGGCGCATTCAAAGTCCGCGCGAAAGATCGCGGTCACGCGAGCCAAGGGGTATCGGTCTCATCCCGAAAAACACGCGCCCCCCTGTCCATTCCGCGCCGAGGCACCTTTGATTCAGGATCGGCCATCTTGTCGGAACTGCAAAGGAGGAACCCCATCATTTCTTCGCTGCCATAAACGCGTGAACCCACGCGTAAGCGCCCTCGATCTGGGGATACTTCACCAGGCCACGCGCCTGGATCATCTTGTAATCATGCAAAATAAATTCCGCCCCGTTCAGTCCCTGTTCGGAGGGCAAGGCCAGGACCCCCGCGTAAAGCGCGCGCGCCTCGGCCTCTTTGCCCGTGAACAGAAGGGCGTGCCCAAGGTTTAGCGTGTGGATGGTCGTGGCCGGATCGGCCGCGCGCCCCGCCTCGGCGAGCGGAATCGCAAGCTCGGGTTTTCCCCAGTGGATATAAAGATCCGCCGCGTAAGAAAAATACTCCGACGGATTGGCTCCGGCCGCCTTCGCCCGCTCCATGCTGATCGCCGCCGCCGCGAAGTCGCCGTTGATCATCCTATCCACGATGTAGGCCTGGTGGATCCATGCCTTGCCGCTCTCGGGCCGCGCGGCGGTCGCGACCGCGCAATCGCGCCGCGCCAGCTCCAATTGACGGAGAAAGTAGTAACTCAACGCGCGATCCGCCCAGAGTTCGCCGTTGTCCGGCTCGGCGTTTATCGCGCGCGATTGCATGGCTGCGGCGCGCCACGCCTTGTCCACGTCGTCGCCGTCGAAATACATCACCCCCTGTTCGTTTGTTACCAGCCGGCACTGCCCGATGAGCGCCGCCGCCTCGTCGCGCCACGCCGCTGGCTCGGCAACCGCGGCGCCTATGCACACGAGCGCGACTACCAACCCGACCCAGCCACGAGAACCCGGATGATTCATGCCCTCCACTATGCACGCGCCGGGCCCCCCGCGCGCTCCAGGCATGGCAACTCCGCACGAACGCTGGAACTATCGATATCCGGCCCGCGCCCCGCCCGCGACCGGCCCGCGCCCTGCATGCGGAAAACCTCCAACATACTTCTCCTCCAATCCCATGCTCACGACCCTGCGCCTGACGCCACTCCTTTTAACCCTGACCCTCTCCGTCGCCTCCACATCGCTCGCGCCCGCCACGAACTTCACCGAGGACGCCCTTACCTTCGCCATCGAGAAACACCCGATCGACCAGCAAGGCCCTCAAGTCATCGACCTCAAGGTCCGCCTCGATTACAAACTCGATATCGGCCGCAAGGAATACCCCGACTTCGAGGAGGTTTACCGCAACCTGCTCGCCTGGATGAAGGATTACCCCGACAAAAGCGCCTACTGGGAACCCTTTAACCGCGATCTGGCGAAAAAACTCTTGGATACCTACCCGGCGGTGACGGCCGCGACCCTCGAGCTGAAGGTCCACCCAACCTTCGGCATCCAGTATTCACACTCCAGCATTGTAACGATTAAGCGCTGAGGTCCGCCCGGGGTTCAATCCGCTCCAAAACGCCCGAAACCAAGCCGCACCGCCGCCCATACTCCCGCGCCGCAAACCACCGCGCTCGCGGCAATCGCCCACCAGTCCGACGGACGCAGCCGCGCGTCGTGCAGGTAGGTGCGCGCGGGACTCCCGGAAAACGCCTTGGATTGCAGCACCACCTCGATCTGCTGGGCCTTGAACATCGCGCCGAGGATGACCGGCACCGCGATGCGCGCATAGACCCGCACCCGCTGCAACGCGCCCATCTCCTCCAAGGCGTAGCCGCGCAACCGCTGCGTCTCCATCACCGCCCGGATCTCATCGAAAATGAGCGGGAAAAATCGCAGCGACGAGGAGAACACAAAGACGATTTTGTAGGGGACCCGCAGTCGCACCAGACCGAGCACCAAGCGGTCGGGATGGGTCGTGAAGACGCACAGGGGCACCAGCAGGAGCAGCATGAGACTCCGGCAGAAAACCCCCGTGCCATACCACACGCCTTCCACCGTCATCTGCGCCCCCCCGATCAGCCACCATGCCTCGGGCAAGGTTACCAACGGGGTCAATCCGTTCGCCTCCACCCCCACCAGCCGCGCGACGTGCTCTTTGTTGAAAAAACCATGCGTGAACAACATCAAGAGGCCGAAGGGCGCCATGACACGTAACATCAGGCGCAGGTAGGGCCACGGGATGCCCACGCCGACGCACGCCACGCCTACCCCCGCCAACAAGGCCGACGCGTGGCGCGGATCGCTCCACCCCGCCCCCACCACCGTGAGGGTGAGGAAAATCGCGAGCTTCGCCCGAAAATCGAGCCGGGAGAACACGGTGGAACGCGCCACGGTCTGGAAACGCGGGACGTTCATGCCGCCCCTTCCTTTCCACCCGGCATGACGAGGAGGCCTTCCGGCGGGCGATCAAAACTGTCCGCCAGCTCCTCCGGGGTGAGCGCCCGGCTGTCCGCATGCGCCGCACGCGCCAGCGCGACCGCCTGCGTGGGGGCGAGGTGGGTGCTTTCGAGGACTTCGAGGGCGTGGTAGGCCTCGCGCAACGGCGCGTCGAGCAGCACCCGCCCGCCGCCCATCACGATCGCGCGCCGCGCGTAGCCGGGCATCAGATGCAGGTGGTGCGTCACGACCACGATGGTCCGGCCCGCCGCGTGCAGCTCGCGCGTCAGGTCCAGGATCGCGCGGGATCCGGCCTCGTCCTGCCCGGTGGTGGGCTCGTCGAAGACGAGCACCTCCGGCTCCATCACCAGCACCGCCGCGATGACCACGCGCGCACGGTCGCCCTTCGACAGCGCGAAAGGGTGGACGCGGCGATGGGCCTCGAGTTTCAGCGCCCGCAAGGCGGCATCGATGCGCCGGGCCGATTCCTTCGGCGGCAGGCGGAGCGGGACGAGGGAGAAGCCCACCTCCGCCTCGACCGTGGGATTAAAAATCTGCCGGTCCGGATTCTGCGGCACGTAACCGATGCGACGCGCCAGCTCCGCCACCGATTGACGCGCCAACGGCGCGCCGTCTATCAGCACTTCGCCGGCGGTGGGTCGCAGGAGGTTGAGCAGATGCTTGAGCAGGGTGCTTTTGCCGGCCCCGTTCTGGCCGATGATGAGCGCGTAGTCGCCTCGAAAGAGGTCGAGACCGACCCCGCGCAGCGCCGCCGTGCCATCCGGGTAGACATGCTCGACATTCCGCAAAGCGAGGATCGGCAGCCCGTTGACCGCGAAGTCCGGCTCCGGCGGCGCGTAGGGCCGCGCGCGAGGCAAGCCCGCCAGGGCGCGGATGGCGTCGCCCAGGCGCACCGGCGCCACACCGGCGGCGCAAACCCCTCGCTTGGCGAGGTGGGCGAAAACGCTCGTGACCTCGGGCGGACGCAGGTTGGCGCGGGCGAGCAGCCCGGCGTCCGCATAAATTTCGTCCGGCCGACCATCGGCGACGATACGCCCGCCGAGGAGCACGACCACCCGGTGCGCGGTCTCGGCCAGTTCGGCGGCGGCGTGGCCGGTGATCACGAAGGCCACCCCGTGACTACGATTGGTCTCGGCGACCAGGGCGAAGAGTTCGGATGCGCTGCGCGGATCGAGCTGCGAGACGGGTTCGTCGAGCACGATGAGGTCGGGTCGGAGCGCGAGCGCGGCGGCGAACGCGAGCCGCTGTTGCTGCCCGCCGGAGAGATCGTGCGGATGCTTGTGCGCGAACTCCGCCAGCCGCACCGCCGCCAGCGCCGATTTTACCCGCGCCCTGATTTCGGCGGCCGGCAGGCCCAGGTTCTCCAGAGCGAAGGCGACCTCGTTCTCCACGCTCGCCGAAACGAGCTGGGTATCGGGATCCTGGAACACCATGCCGACCCGCGCCGCCAGACGATGGATGGGCTGCTCGACCGTATCGTCGCCGCCGACCCGCACCGCACCAAAAAAACGCCCGCCGTGAAACTGGGGCACCACGCCGTTCAGCGTCAGGCAGAGCGTGGTCTTGCCCGCGCCGGTGGGCCCGACCAAGGCGAGGATCTGGCCGCGCGGGATGACAAGATCGACATCCCGCAACGCGGGCTCGACCGCGCGGGGATAAAAATAAGACACCTTTTCCAGGGTAACCAGCGGCGCGTCGGACATGACGTTCAATAGACGGCCCCGCGAGGTTTCACGAGCGCCATGGCCCTCAATCCGGCGATCACACCGGATCCCACCACCATGCCGATTCCACTGCGGATGGCGTGCTCCACCGGCACGACGCCGGCAAAAAAGTAGAACAGCTCGCCGGGCCAGTTGAAGAGGTAGTAGGAAATCGCCGATTCGGTCATCATCATGACCCCGGCCGCCGACCAGGTGCCGAGAAACAACCCGACGGCGCCGCGCCCCAGATTAGCCCCCGAGACGAGGGCGCCGATCCAACGGCGGGTGGGAAGGACAAACAGCGCAATGGCCAAAAAGTGCGTCGGGTAGGCAAAGAGGTAGGCGCGCAACGACACCCCGTTCGCGTTTACCGCATGGTCGCCGTAAAAAACGGGGGCGGCGAGCGCGACCACAGAGAGCAAAAGCCCCAGTCGCCAGTGCCTTCGGCCGGGCGCCAGGCAGCCCGCGCACAGGGCCGCGAGCATCGCGCCACCGACGCTTAACCAGACCAATCCGGCGGTATGCGGGGCAAGAAACGCCCCCACCAACGCGCCCGTGCCGCTCGCGACCGCCCCTGCCCAGGGCCCGAGCAGCCAACCGGTGAGCGGATATACCCCCTGCGCCATGGGGAAACTGCTGCCGCCGGAGAGCACGATGGAAAAAGGGATGAACGACAGCACGGCCACCACGGCCGCGAGCACGATGACGTAGGCCACCGGCGCTCCCGCGATCGAAGCCGAGTCGATGAATTCCACCCGCCGTTCCGGTCCGGTCGGGACAAAGCCCGAGGGCGATGGCGATGGCGCTCCGATTTCAGGCATGAACACCGCTTAGCAGGCCGCGTGCGGGGCGAGGCCGGGCCCGGCGGAAGACGCGGCGTTTTTTTGGCACTGGCGGTCCGGCCCGGGACTTGTCGCGCAAATTCCGACGCGGAAAACGTCTTTCCCACAACGAGGACACGACTACCGCGCCGGCGGCAGCGCCCAGCGCAACGCGCCGGGCAGGCTTTGTTGCCACGCCACGAAATCATGTCCGCCCTCGAAATCCACCCGCACCACCTGATGGCCGGTGGCGCGCAAAGCCGCCTCGAACCGATCCACGCCCTCGATCTGCGAGACCACCTGCACTACGTCCACGTGCCGCACATTGGTCGTCGTCTCCCGGTCGCCCACATCCAGATAAAACGCCGTCGGCAGCGGTTGTGTGAGCTCGCCGAAACGTGACGCGAGCCAGCAATCGTTCCACCAAAACGAACCCGACTGCGCGATCACCCGGCCAAACTTTCCCGGCAACTCCCGCGCCACGAAGGCCGCCGCCAGGCCGGTGTAGCTCAGACCGACCAAGACTCGCCCCAAGTCCGGGCCGGCCAGTTCCGGATGCAGGCGCTCCAGCCAGGGCAACAATTCCTCGCCCATGAACCGCGCGAAGGCCGGATGACAGGGACACTCCTTCCGACGCGCCTCGAAACTGTGCATCGAGACAAACACCACCCAAGCCGAAGCGATCTCGCCACGTCCCTCCAGCTCGTCGAACAACGCGCGCGCGCCCACGCGCTCCCGGTAGAGCTCGGCGTCGAGCACGACCACCAGATGGGAAGCGTCGCGCGGCGGCCGGCGTATCCAGATCGCGCGTTCGTTGCCGAGGTGGACGCTACGGATCTGGTGCGTGGTCTCGGACATCGGGACCCGTTCAACGAAAACACGCGCCGGTTTGCGCTCGAGCGCTAGAGCTTGAGCAGACGCGCCGCGTTGGCACCGAGCACGAGGTCCAGCTCGGCCGGGGTGAGCGCGGCGCGGGCGCTGCGGGCGTCGTCCAGGTCGCGTTGGAACGTGACGTCCTCGGCGATTTTCGGGTGGGTGAACAGCGGGTAGTCGGTGCCCCAGAGGATACGCTCCGCACCGATCATGTCGGCCACCCGCCGGTAGACGCTGTGGTCGTAGAGCAGAGGGGAGGCGGCGGTGTCGTAGTAGACGTTTTTGAACAAGCGCCCCAGTCGCGGGTTGAGCTCGTAGAAAGGGATGCCCCCGCCCCAGTGGGCGAGGATGAAGGTCGTGGCCTGGTGGGCCTTGATCATCTCGAGGTAAGGTTCCAGCGGGGTCGGTTTGGCGCAGGAGCCGGGCGTGATGGCAAGCGGGTCGGTGACGTGGAGGTTGACCGGCACACCGCGTGCGGCGGCGAGGGCGAAGACGCGCCCCCAGTTCTCGTCATTCAAGTGGCCGCCCTGGGCCTGAGGGCAGAGTTCGCCCACCCCGATGAGGCCGGCGTCGAGCGCGCGATCCAGCGCCAGGAGCGCGGACGCCCCGGCGGCGGGATTGACGGCGGCAAAGGCCTGGATGCGGTCCGGGTGGGCTCGATGCCAGTCGATGAACCACGAGTTTTGCAGGTCGCACGTCGCCTGATTTTCCCAATACCAACCGAGCATGACGACCTGGTCCACGCCGGCGGAATCCATGTCGCGCAAAAGCTGCTCGGTCGTGGCCCAGCCCTGGAGCGTGGGCTGGTGCGGCGGCGCGACGCAGTAGGTGAACCAGGGCTCGCGGTGGGCGGCGCCCCATTTCACCGGGTCGGCAAAAACCTCGGGCGGGTAGGCGTGGATGTGGGCGTCGATGATCGGCATGGCGGTAGATCAGGGCGCGTCGCGCAGGGCTTCAAGAAAAGGCGTGAGCTCGGCGATCTGCGGATAGGTGATGTCGTGTTTGGCGAAGGTGGCGAAGTCGCCGAGCGCGAAGGCCGCGCCGGTGCGGCCATGGCCTATCTCGACCTTCGCGACGGCGGCGTAGAGCTTTTTCGCGGCCTCCAGGTTGCCGGAAAACGCCAGGCCGTGGGCGAGGTTAATGCGGTGGATCGGCGCGGCAGGCTCGACGGCCAGGCCGAGCGCAGCCTCGGCCACGACACGCGCCGGATTCTTCATGTAGAGATACAGCTCGGCGGTGTAGGCGCGGTAGTGGGCGAACTCGGGGTCGAGCCGGATCACCGTCGAGTAATCGGCCTCGCAGGCGGCGTAGTTTTTCTCGATCAGGCGGTAGGCCAGGTCGCCGCGATAGAGGATGGCGCGAACATTGAGCGGATCGACCTCGACCGCCTTTTTGAAATCGGCGGCGGACAGCGCGCGGTGTTCCGGCACGCCCGAGTAGAGGTAGGTGAAGGCGCGCTCCAGGTAGGCATCGCCCGAGGCGGGCTGCAGGGCGATAAGCGCGGTGCCGAGTTCGACCGCGCGTGTGACTTCCTTGGCCGAGCGCGCGGCGCGAGCCTCCAAGAGCATCGCGACGGGTTCGGCGGCGTAGGCGATCGCGGGCCACCAGACGAGCAGCGCGAGAAACCGACGGAGGCGAAGTGTTCGCATGGGACGCGGCCGACTCACGGCATGGCGATGGTGAGTCGATTCTCGGCCGCAAGGCGGGCCACGCGGGTATCCACCTCACGGCGCAGGAGGGCCTCGTCCTGCTTGAGGTGGCGCTCGCCGTCCACCACCAGCTCGCCCCCGACATAGACCTGCTTCAGGTTGCGCAGGCCGCAGGCGAGCACATAGGTGCCGATCACGTCGTGCACCGGGCCTGTGTCGGGCGCGCGCGGATCCACAAGGATGAAGTCGGCGAACTTGCCGGGCTCGAGGCTGCCGACCCGGTCCGCAACCCCGAGCACCTCGGCGGTGCTGAGCGTGTGCAGATGCAGCATGTGGTAGGTGGACATGGCCTTGGCGTCTTTGTATTTCGTGCGGATCAACGCCATTCCGATGCGCAGATTTTGAAACGGGTCGGAGATATCGGTGCAGGACTGGTCGTCGAGACCGACCGCCACCTTCATGCCCATGGCCTCGTAAAGCGGAATGTCGGCGACTCCAGAGGCGAGGCGCGAATTCGAGGTGGGTTGCCAGCACATGTGCGCCCCGGCCTTGGCCGCGCGGCGCACGAGGTCGGGCGTGGTCTGGATGAAGTGGCCGAAGATAAAGTCGGGCCCGAGTGCGCCGGCTTCCTCATACCAGGCGAACTTGGCCTGTTGGTCCGTCACCCGCTCGGGCGACTCGAGAAAGTGGGACTGGTTGATCAGGCCGAAAGTGCGCATGGCGCGGACCTCGAGGTCGGCGGTGGCCTTGGTGGGCGCACGCTGAAGACCGCCGGAGATGGCCATCTTTAACAGGTAGGGATTATCGGACTGGGTTTCCTTCACCCAGGCGACCAGCCTCCCAAGACGCTCGATCACCTCATCGTGGGTTCCGAACTCGGGCAAACCGACGCTGTTGACGAAGCGCAGGCGGGCGTCGGTCTTGGCTTTGATCTGATTTTCCTCGAAGGGTCCGGGTTTGAGCACAGGGGGCGGCACCTTTTCGCCGAGCCCGACGGCGGGCGTGCCGAGCGAGCCCGAATCGGTGAAGTCGTAGGCGGTGGTGATGCCGTTGCGCAGGAAATCCACCGAACCGTGAAGCGAGAACCAATACATGTCCTCGGCGGTCGCCCCGCGGGTGAAAGGGCCAAAGCCATTGACCCAGCCGTAAAGTGTCTGGTCGGTGGCCAGGCCGCGCAGAGGGCTCATGTAGATATGGCTGTGGCCGGAAAGAAACCCGGGGCCGATGATCTTGCCAGCGGCGTCGATCACACGGTCCGCCGCGTGGCCGGCGGGAGCGGCGCCGGCGGCGAGAGCGGTGATGCGGCCGTCGCCGCCAACCGTGAAGTAGCCGACGTAGGGCTTTTCCTCGCCGCGCTTCATGGTGATGAGCATGGCGTTTTTGACCAACAACGCGTCGGCGGCGAAGGCCGAGCCGGAGAGGCCGAGAAGGACCGTAAGGAGCGCGAGGGCGCGGTAGAGCGGAACGATTTTCATGGTTTGGAAAGGGGGGCGGCGGAAATTTTCGGCGAGGAAGCCGCGGACGCCGCCGCTCGCAGACGGTCGGTGCGGACGTCGATCTCGCGGCGCAGGGCCGGTTCATCCACATCCACGAGACGAGGGCCGTCGGCCTTGAGCCGGCCGCCGACATAGACCTGCTTCAGGTTGCGCAGGCTCGTGGCGAGCACGTAGGTCGCGAGCGGCTCGTAGGTCGGGCCGGAATCGGGGTCGCGCGGATCGACCACGAGAAAATCGGCGAACTTGCCCGGCTCAAGGCTGCCCACATCACGCTCGATCCCCAACACCTCGGCCGAGCCCAGGGTGTGCAGACGCAGCATGTCGCGGATCGAGAGCGCGGCGGCGGACTTGTGCAGGCCGCGCATGGTGTAGAGGCCGATGCGCAGGTTCTGGAAGGGATCGGCGACGTCGGTGCAGGACTGGTCATCCAACCCGACCGCGACCGGGATGCCGGCCTTTCGGTAACTCACGATATCGGCGATCCCGTCGGCCAGGCGGCCGTTGGAGGTGGGTTGCCAGCTCATCTTCGCGCCCGACGTGGCCACCGCCTTTACTATGGCATCGGTCACGTGAATAAAATGCCCGAAAATCAAGCGCGGCCCCAGCGCCCCGGCCTCCACATACCAGTCGAACTTCACCTGCTGCTCGGCCACGCGCTCGGGCGATTCCAAGAAGTGCGTCTGATTGAGCAGGTCGTAACGCTCCATGTATTCCGCCTCCAGGTAGGCCGTCTTCTTGTCCGGCAGAAACTGCACCTCCCCGGAGATGGCCATTTTCAGGGCGAGCGGGCTTTCCGCCTTGCGCTTCGCGAAATGCGCCAGCGTCCGATCAAAACGCTCCCGCGTGGCCTCGGGCGTCGCCAATTCGACGATGGACACGCTGTCGATAAAACGCAGCCCGGCGACGATTTTCGCATCGATCTGGTTTTCCTCGAAAGGGCCGGGCGAGACATAGCCAGGCGCCACCACCTCGCCCGCCCCGACGGCGGGCGGACCGAAGGCACCCGGGTGGGTGAAATCGTAGGCGGTGGTCAGCCCGTTCCGCAAAAAATCGAGCGCGCCGTGGTAACTAAACCAATACAAGTCCTCGGCGGTGGCGTGGCGCAGATAACGATCCCACGACTCGAACCACCCGTAGAGCGTCTGGTCGTGGCCGAGGCCGCGCAAGGGGCTCATGTAGATATGGCTGTGCGCGGAGATAAAGCCCGGTGCGACGATCTGCCCGGAGACGTCGAGCAAGCGCGCGGCCGAGGCCAGAAGGTCGGCGGGGGGCTCGCCCGGTTCCAACGCGATGATGCGGCCGTCCATCCCCACCGTGAAATAGCCGGTAAACGAGTCCGGGCGCGCGTCCGCCACCGGGATCAAAAGCGCGTTTTTGACCAGCAGCTCGACTTTCGGGGCGGCCCGGCCCGCGCCGGCCAGCGCGAAAAAGGACAGGAGGAGGGCGACGGTGGTCTTCATTTGGCGGCGACGAGCGGCGGGTGTTTTTCGTCGCAGACGCAGTCGGTAGCCGGGCTGACGGATACGGCCACGGGCTGGGCCGCGACCCTGGCGGCCGCCGCGCGCAGACGGTCGGTGCGGGTGTCGATCTCGGAACGCAGTTTCGCCTCGTCCACCCCGACGAGTGTCAGCCCTTCGACCTTCAGTTTTCCGCCCACATACACCTGCTTCAGGCTGCGCAGATCGCAGGCCAGCACGTAGGTGGCGAGAGCCTCATAAACCGGGCCGGTATCCGGCGAGCGCGGATCGACGACCAGAAAATCGGCGAATTTTCCGGGCGCGAGCGAGCCGACCTTGTCCGCGATGCCCAGCACCTCGGCGCTGCCCAGGGTGTGTAGGCGCAGCATCTCGCGGACGGAAAGCGCGGTCGCGTCCTTGTGGAAGGCCCGCGTGGTGTAGAGGCCGATTCGCATGTTTTGAAACGGATCGGGCACGTCGGTGCAGGATTGATCATCGAGGCCGACCGCGATGCGGATGCCGGCGTTCTTATACTTCACGATGTCGGCGTAACCATCGGCCAGCCGCCCGTTCGAGGTGGGTTGCCAGCTCATCGCCGCGCCGAACCTGGCGGTGGTTTCAAGGATGTAATCGTTGGTGTGGATGAAATGGCCGAAAATGAACTTCGGGTTGAGAGCACCGGCCTCCACATACCAGTCGAACTTCACTTGTTGGTCCGCCACGCGGTCGGGCGATTCGAGAAAATGGGATTGGTTGATCACATCGTGTTCCTTCGCGACCTCGGCCTCCAGGAAGGCGGTGCTCTTTTCGGGGAAAAACTGCACCGCACCGGAAATAGCCGTGCCCAGATATAGCGGGTCGGAACCATGGTTTCGGGCCGTGTGGGCCAGCAGGTCGCGGAAGCGCTGTTTGATCTCCTCCGGCGTTCCGACCGGCGTCAGGCCGACGGAGTTGTAGAAACGCAGGCCGGCGTCGGCCTTTCCTCGGATCTGGTTTTCTTGAAAAGGGCCAGGCTTGAGCCGCATCTGCGGCGCGGCTTCACCCGCGCCCATCGTGGGTTTCCACTCCTCGGTGCCGCCGTAGGTAAAATCATAGGCAGCGGTGACCCCATTGCGCAGGAAGTCCAGCGAACCGTGCAGTGTGAACCAATAAAGATCCTCTGCATTCGAATGCTTCAGGTAATTGTCCCAAGCACGAAACCAGCCGTAAAGCGTCTGGTCGTGGCCGAGTCCGCGCAGAGGACTCATGTAGAGATGCGAGTGGGCGGAGACGAAACCAGGGGCAACGATCTTCCCCGCCACATCCAGGACGCGTTGCGCACCCGCGACCACTTCGGCGGGCGGCTCGCCGGGCTGGACGGTGAGGATGCGTCCATCGGCCGCCACCGTCATATGCCCCTGGAACGACGTCGGCTGGGCTGGATCGACCGGAATAAGGAGAGCGTTTTTGACCAGCAGGTCGACCGGCGCGGCAAAGGCCGGATACCAGAGGCCTGCCAAGATCAGGGCACGTGCGAGAACCAGAAGTGGGCGTTTCATGGGTTGTTGAGTGTGGGGACGGAAACCAGGGCGGGCGCGGGGACGGCATTGTCACGCGCGCACCCGACGGCACGGAACGTCGGGCATACAACCGGGATAAACTCGAGCACCGGAAGCTCCGGGAAGGTGGCCGCGCGCGGAGGACATAGGAAGATCCACATACCCCCGTTAAGCTTACCCCGTGCAGGGCGCGTCTCGCGTCGTGGTGAGTTTGCACTTTCGTTGGGAGTTTACGGTAGCGGCGCGAGTCGCGCACGCCCGGTGCTCGCCGCGGCGACGTATGAAAAAACACATGTTTGATTCTATGATCGCCGCGGGCCTCCTCGCTTTCACGGGGTGCACATTTGCGGCGGCCGAATCCCTTCCGGAGATACAGCCTGTTTATGAGAAATTGAATCCCACCCGAACCAAATTGATGGAAGGCGATGAGCTGAAAGCCGCCCTCGCGGGATTGCCGGGCTGGGCCGAAAAAGACGGGCATCTGGTCCGTCTGTATTCATTTCCCACCTACTCGGATGCGGTGGCATTCATCGTGCGCATCTCGCATCCCCTGGAGGCGCTGGATCACCACGCGGACCTCCGCAATGTCTACGGCAAGGTGTATGTCGCCTTTACCACCCACGACCAGGGAAACCGCATCAGCGACCTCGACTTCAAGGCAGCCCGCGCGGTCGAGGCGATCGCGGCCACATTCCCGCAGAAAAAACCCTGAGTCGCGGAACACCATGCCGCGCATTTATTTCACCTTCCTTTTCCGCCTGGTGCCCACGCTCGTCCTTGCGGCCAGCATCCTGCTCCCGATCATTGCTAAGGCCAAGCCGGCGCGGCTGGTCGTCACCAACGCGCTGCTCCTCACCCTCGCCGATGGCGACAAGACGCCGTTTCGCGGCCACCTTGTCGTCGCACCCGACGGCACCATCGCCGCAATCGGCCCCGGCGAACCCGAGTCCGGCGCCTGGACGGCGGCGGAGACGATGGAAGCCAACGGCCGGTGGATCATGCCTGGATTCGTCTCGGCGCACAGCCACCTCTGGCAGAGCGCCTACCGCGGCCTTGCTTCCGATCAAACGCTGATGGGCTGGGTGGATGCGCTCTACCTGAAACGCGCGATGCGGGCACCGCCGGAGGACTTTTATTGGTTCACGCTGCACGGCGCCCTCGACCACCTGCGCCACGGCATCACCGGGGCCTATAACTTCAACTACGGCGGCTGGCGCGAAGGCGATTTCGCCCGCGAGCAATTTCGCGCCGAGGTCGCCAGCGGGATTCGTTTTGTCCACGGCTACAACGTCGGCCGCATGGACGGCGACAGGACGGTGGAAGCCGCCACGACGCGATTGCGAGCGTTTTTGGCCTGGATCGAAACCCAACGCGCCACCTCGCCGGGCTTGTTATCGGTGATGCTCAACGGCGCCGCCGCCTTCACCAACGGACCGGAGCAAAGCCACCTGGAGAGCGCTCTCATGCGCCAGTTCGGACTCGGCAACCACCTGCACTATCTGGAATCGCCACCCGAGAAATGGGAGGAGCAGGCGAGGTTCCGCTGGTTTCTCGACGCCGGACTCGTGACGGACAAAGTCATCTTCGGCCACTTCATCCACGTGACCCCGTTTATCCTTGAAGAGACGGTCAAGGCGGAGGCGGGGATGAGCTGGAACCCGCTCTCGAACGGCCGGCTCGCGTCGGGCACGCCCGACATCGTCGGCTATCGCAAAGCCGGGCTACGTATCGGCCTCGGGGTGGACGGGCAGGCCAGTGCCGACATCGCCGACCCTTTTGAAAACATGCGGGCCGGCCTTTATGCGGTCCGGGCACGCGAGGAGGACGCCACCGTTCTCTCGCCTTACCAGGTCGCACGCATGCATACTCTCGGCGCAGCCGAGGTGCTTGGTGCCGAAAGCCGAATCGGTAGCCTGGAAACCGGCAAACAGGCCGATTTTCTTGTGCTCGATCCTGGGGATTTCGGCCCGATTTTCGATCCGTGGGCCTCCCTGGTTTTCGTCGGCACGACCCGACAAATCGTGGAGGTCAGGGTGGGCGGAGAGTGTCTCGTGCGCGACGACCAACCGGTCCGACATGATTGGGCCAACCTTCGCGCCGAGGTGGCAAAACGAGTCGCGACCAACATTACCCTCGGGCCGATTCCCTCGAATCACTCGCACTAGACGATCGAAAGCCGCCCGCCATGAATCCCGCACATGCCGCGTGCCCAATTTTCCTTTCTCCGGCAATAAACACCATCGGCCAGCGTCAAACCGGCATCTCATCTGCGAAGACAAACCCCGAAACTGTCGTGGAATTTCCACGACACAGGGACAAAGCCGCCACGGCTCCAGCAAACCAAAATCCAACAAACAAAATGAAATCGCTAAAGCGTAAGCTAATTCGCAGCGGATACGGGGCCGGCCTTCTGGCCATGCCCATGATCGCGCTTGGACAGGAAACCCCGGCCCCGACGGCCGCGCCGGGCACCTCCGATGTCGTAACCCTTGAGGAATTTATCGTTCGCGAAAGCGGCACCGCCTCGCTCGACGCCATCCTTCCTTCCCAACGCCCAGTCGGGGGAGCGCTTTTGGGCGATATCACCGCGCTTGAATTGCCTCGTTCCGCGACAATCCTGAGCACCGAGGACATGCAGCAACTCGCCGTGGATGGTTTTGAAGACCTAGACCGGGTGGGCGCCGGCCTGAGCCGTCCAAACATCTTCGGCATCCCCGGCCTGCCGTTTATCCGCGGCGACAACGCCAGCGTATTCTTCAACGGAATGATGCGCATCGCCAACCAGAACGAGACGCCGACGTCCTTCGGTTCGTTCGAATCCTTCGAGATTCTAAAGGGACCCGCGCCCGCTCACTTCGGCATCACCAACGCGGGCGGTTACGTCGCCACCATTCCCAAGACCCCTTATTTCGACAAGCAGCGCGGCTCATTTGAGTTTACCCTTGGCGAGTATGACAGCTACAAAGGTCAATTCGACGTCGGCGGTCCGGTCGAGGTGCTGGGCAAACCGATGGCCTACCGCGTCTCCGTCACGCAGCAGCAAGCCGAGAGCTACTACGATAACGTCAAGAACGACTACACGTCCGTCTATGGCGCCATCAAGGGCCAACTTACACCCAAACTCACGTTCTTTACCGGTGGAGAATACTACAATTTCAAGTCCAACGAAAACGCGGGCTGGAATCGTGTCACGCAGGACCTGATAAACAACGGCAACTACATCATCGGTGACGCTGATCCCAACCTTATCGCCACCTCCGGCCCTTACAAGGGTTATGCCGACGTATCGACCTACGGGGCGTTTTTCCCCGACCAAAATCAAGCTGTCCTCGGTGGCTACAATCCAGACCTTGCCTTGGTCGTGCAAGCGGCGGATTTCCAGAAAGTATACGGCGCCCCCACCGGCCCCGGAGGCACCTACACCTCCGGTCCGGCCGCTGAGATGACTGTGGTAAACCTGGGTGGCAACCTCTACGGCTATAAATATACCCCGGAATACTTTGCGGCCGGTGGCAGGGCGCTCACCCGCAAAATCAAAGGCAGCACCGTCTTGTCCGACCGCAACGACTACGCAAACTCTCAGATCGGCGTGTGGTTTGGCGATCTGGTCTGGAAAGGCGATAGTCGCACCATCACCCTCAAATCACTCGTAGAATCGTCCGAGACCGAGAAGTTTTCCAGTTACGGCTTCGCCCACGATTCCGAGGGCTACGCCGTCAATGAGAAACTTTTGATCGAGGAGACGCATGATATCGGCCCCATACCGATGACCTTCCAATACGGGCTCGAATACCGTCGAACGGTCGTCAACGATGCAATCGATTTCTTTTACGAACCCTTCAGCCGTCGCGATATCAGCTCCGGAGAAATCCTTCCTGCATCTATCTCGCTTGCCGGACCGGTCGTGGATTGGGCCGCGTTGGCCGGTGACGAGTCGCGATCTGACCAATATGGAGCTTTCCTGCAAGCCAAAGCCGACTTCACCAAATATTTCACGGTTTACGGTGGCATCCGGCACGAGTTGACCGAATTTTCAAAAGGGGCTCCACGTGAAGCCAAAAGCAACGCTCCTTTCGTGAGTGGGAACGAGGAGTATCAAAACTACTCAATCAACCCGGTCCTCAAACCCACCGACTGGTGGAGCATCTACGGCGTCGCCCAAGCCGGCACCTCGCTGGCCCCCGGCCAGACCGGTGGCATCGGCAGTCCATCCAACTTCATCGAGGCCCCGTTCTATGAAGCCGGCACCAAATTCGCGCTTCTTGATAAAAAGCTGTTCCTAAGCGCTTCCGTATACAAATTTGAGAAAACCGTGCTCAGCAATACCGTCATCGGCACCGGCGAGTCGTCCTACGAGTCGATCGGTTACGAACTTGAGCTCAATTATAAACCGACCAAAAACTTTAGCATGTTGGCAAACATCGGCGAGCAGGAATCCAAATATACAAATGGTTTCCCGTTTACCACCGCCCCGCTTAGCGAAGAAGATGTCGCCCTCACTGCTGGAGCGATTCAGTATGACGTGGTCAGCCCAGAATCGGTGCGCTACGCCAACAATCCCGACAAGATCCGCCAAGGATACCCCCTTTTGGTCGCCAACGTGTTCGCCATTTATGAATTCGACAATGGGTTTGGCGCCGGTTTCGGTCCCCAATACAAGAGTGAATTCTACAACGACAACGAGAAGACTATCAAGCTCCCTGAGGCGCTGATCTGGAACGCCAATCTATTCTATCGCGGCACCACCTGGGAGGTCTTCCTGCGGCTAAACAACGTGACGGACGAGGATTACTTCATTGGCTCCTCGTTTGCGCCCACCATGATCGTCACCAAGGCCGAGCCGTTTAACTGGGAGGTCTCGGTCAAATATAAGTTCTAGACTATAAGCCGATCAAGTTGCGAGGCGGGGACTTACCGGTCCCCGCCTTTTTTATGCCTCGATCAAGCGGTGTTTTTCCCCTCGTTGTGGCATCTCACGCCCTGCCGGCGTTGAAGCCGGAAGACGGGCACGGTCGGTGCTTTGAATGTAAGGCATGAACCTTCGACTCCCCAAGACCGTGTTTGCCCTCGTCTTCCTCATGGTGGGCTTTGCCGCCCCGGCCCGCGCCATCGACGCCGCAGCGCAATCGCTTTACACCCGCTTTCTAAAGGCATGGGAAACCGGAGATGCCGAAACCTTCGCCGCCTGCCTACACCCCGATGTGGTGTTCAAGTATCCCGGCGGCATCCTGAAACGCGACGAACTCATCGCTACTTTCAAGAGTTATCCCGAAAAGAAAAGAGACATTAAAATCTACCTCGCAGACTTCTTTGTCAGCGACGGCCCAAGGCATTACACTGCCTACCAGTTCGCCGCCACCGACCGGGAAACCGGCAAGCGCTTCGCGGTGGGAACCGGCGTGGCGGGTGAGGTGAAGGAAGGGCTTATCATCGCCTTCCGCGAGTATTGGGACTCGGAAGTCGCCCAACGTCAAAAAGCGGGAGATCTCCCGCTCGACGAAGGCGGTGTGCTCCCTTGGCCATCCTCCGTCTGGCTGCGTTTTGACACGATCGACTAATGTATTGCGGGAACCTGAAATCTATGAAAACAACCTCATCGAATCACACTCTCCGCCGAAGCATGGGTCACCTGATTCAGTCTCTCGTTTTGTCCGGCTTCTGGATGACATCATCCCCTCTGGGCCATGCCGCTGAAGCGCCGAAACCGGCCGTATACGATCCCAATTTAACCGCCGCCCAATGGGTGCCCCTCTACGGCGAGCAATGGTGGAATCACTATCATCCCGAATATGAGGGATGGTTTCCCGGGGGACGTTCCAATCTGCATCATGATACATGGCTAGCTAAAATCGCTATCAAACATGCCCTCACCAACAACTGGCTGATATTTAACCGGAACTACGCTTACGATGGACAATGGTTCGCGGTCGAGTGGAGCTACCGTGCCACCGATCTCACCGACGGATTTAAGCAGTGGGAAAGCACGCTCGGATTTGGCCGCATAGAAAATGGCCGCATGATTTTATGGTGCGAGTATTTTGACGACAACGTAGGCCACCTGCAGAAGTTAGGACTCATGCCCACATACGACGAAGATGAACCGCACGCTCCTTGGCCTTCCAAGGCTTTTATCAAAATCCCCTACCGCCCCTGATCAAATTTTTAACGGTAGGAACGGTAGGAAATTAAGCTCACGGAGTCGCCGTGAGCTTTAAAAAGGCGATCAGAAATTCAAGTTGGGAATCGCTGTAGTGAGGATGAGGCTCCATTTTCGCCATCGGGTTTATTTTGGTTGGATTTCGAACGTAGGTGCGAAAAAAATCCGGATTGTAGGTCGCATGCATCGCCAATATCTGAATCGGCCGCGCGGCCTTGATCCCGCCGAGATTTTCCTGCGGAACGTTGTGACAGCTAAAACACGAGTTGATCCAGATATCTCGTCCGGATTTTACCGATTCGACTGGCGTATCCAAAGCGCCCGAATAAAGCCGCGCAAATCGCTCCCGGTAATTGATGAACTCCAAGGTATCCACCCCCCACGGCCGCTTGTGGCCAGCGTCTTGTATCTTGGAAACGCCGGGGGAGAATTGATCCGCAACACTAATCACATACGGGCCGGGATTGAATTTCATCCCCGGAGGCGGCCATTTTTCCGGCCCCTCTCCGTTGATCTCAAGGACGATGAAAGGTCGACGCTCGGCCATGAACTCGGTCGTGTAAATGGATGCGTAGCCGTCGTTACAAAAAGAAATAATCGCATCCGCATCGCTTGAGCGCGGTAGCTTGGTCAACACATCGTCGAGCATCACAATCGTGACCTCCTGTTCTCCGGGAACAAACTCGCCGTCGACTCGAATCTTGGTCGTGGGCAACGACCGCAACTCACTCCAGCGCAGGTAACGGACGTCATCGATAGCCATTCCCTCAAGCCTGCCCTTCAAAGCGAGATCATATGGGGATGCTTTGTCTCGATGTAGCTCCAATGCGTGGCCCGATAAAGGAATGACACCCCAAAATACATTTATTGCGATACGATAAGCACGAGAAAAAAACCGACCATTCATAACATTTGTAGTGAATACGTCGCGGGAAAAAACCGGTCCGAAGCAACCCGCGCGAGGTCTCCGGACCTGACCTCCCCCCAAAACAGCACACCGCATGCCGCCCCAAGAAACGCCGCCCGGACAGGCCATCGATGTGTGGTGTTTTTGTGCTCAGGCGTGCATAAACAGACACCACCCCTTCCCGCACCCCGCCGGCGGTATGGCGAATGCTGACCGTGGTCATGGTGAAACTTCTGCGTCCCGCCTCTTCCACGTCCGCAGTGACCGAACTCCCGTTCAATGGCTACCGCCAGGGCTATCACAGCCCCGGCGCATTCCACGTGTTTCGGTATCACGAGAGCCTCGATCCCCGGCAGGTTCGCACCCAGCCGCATCGTCACGACTTTTTCCAAATCCTCTGGCTGGACGAAGGCCGCGGCACGCTGCGATGCGATCTTTCGGTGCACGAATTTTCCGGACCCACCCTGGCGTTTTTCGCCCCGGGACGCCTTCATTCCTGGAACCACGAAATCGAGCCGCGCGGGGTGATGTTCGGTTTCCCCCCCTCTTTTTTCAACACCGACACCGATACACCCGGGCTGATCGGCCGCCTCCCCTACCTGAATGAGACGGGCTGCCCGCTGCTCGCCCTCGCCGGAGCCGATGCCACCGACATGGCGCGGCACTTCTCCCAACTGCTGGCCGAGGCGGCGCGCGAATTGCCCGGGCGCGACGATATCGTGCACGCCTACATCACCATCATCCTGTGCAAGACCCGGCAGCACCTGCTGACCCGCGAGTCCGTGGCACGCACCGAACCGGCCGTCTCCTCCCTCCCCCAACGCTTTCGCATCGCGCTGGATAAGAATTTTCCGCGCCTGCAAAAAGTTTCCGACTACGCGAAACTTCTGCAAGTGTCCCGCTCCCACCTGAACGAGGAACTGCGGGTGCACACCGGCCGGTCCGCCAGCGACCACATCCACGAACGCCTGCTGCTCGAGGCCCGTCGCCTGCTGGTATACTCTCCGATGACGGTCGCGCAGATCGCCTACGAACTCCAGTTTCAGGATCCCTCCTATTTCGGCCGGTTTTTCCGTCTGCGCATGAACATGTCGCCGGGCTGCTTCCGTTCGCAGGAACAGGCGCGCATCGCCCAAGCCTAAACGCTCGCCGAGACTCCCCGCGATCGCTCATGGCCCCTTTGGCTTCCTTTCAGTCCGGCATCCTCGCTCCTCCGAAAAAATCCCCGGGACGACCGACCGGCGGGTGGCTTCGGCACTCCGGCCTGCGACTCTCCTCCGGCCTGGGACTGGTGGCACTCCTCGTCGGGTGCTCGCCCAAACCACCCGCGGCGACCGATACGAGCCCCGGGAAAACTCGCGTGGTCGTGCAATTGGACTGGATCCCGGAGCCCGAACACGGGGGCTTTTTCCAAGCCCAGGCCCGCGGCTGGTTCGCCGCGGCCGGCCTTGAGGTGGAGCTGCTTCCCGGCGGCGCAAACACCTTCGGACCGCAGAAAGTCGCGACCAGTCAGGCCCACATCGGACAGGCGGACAGCACCACCACCCTGCTCGCCATCGCCGAAGGGCTGCCGCTGGTGCACGTCGGGGCGGTTTTCCAAAACGATCCCTCCGTGTTGATGCTGCACGCGGACAATCCGGTGACGCGCTTCGAGGACCTCGACGGCAAGACCCTGATGGCCCGGCCCGAGTGGGTGTTCCTTGGGTATTTGAAACAGAAATACAAGGTGACCGTGAACGTCATCCCGCAGAATTTCCAGGTGGGAAACTTCATCGCCGACAAAGACTTTATCCAGCAGGGTTTCTACATCGCGGAGCCTTTCCACATCATCCGGGGCGGCGCACAGCCGCCCAAATTCCTCTATGTCTGGGACGCCGGTTTCGACGCCTACACCGCCCTGTATGCCAATCGCGCGTGGACTCGCGACCATGGCCAGCAGTTGCGCGCCTTCCTCTCCGCCTACGCCGCCGGCTGGCGCGACTACCTCCAGGGCGATCCCGCCCCCGGACAGGTCGCGCTCAAAGTCGCCAACCCGAACAACACCGACGATTTCCTCGCCTGGTCGCGCCAAAAGATCATCGACGAACGCCTCGTCGGCGGCCGTGACGCCTCTCCCGCCGGCGATCTGACCCGCGCCGGACGGATCGAGGCGTCACGGTTCGCGGTTCAAATCGCGACGCTGGAGGAGCTCGGCCTGGTGAGCCCGGGTAAACTGACGCCGGACACCGTGATGACGACCGAATTTCTGCCCTGAGCGTTCGCGCCGGCGCTCCGTCCCCGCTCCCTGCACCCATGCTCCTCCGCCGCGCCCGCGTTCCGCTCACCTGCCTTCCCCCGGGCTTTTCCGCCATCGATCCGATCAACGAACCCTGGGCCGAGGTCGACATCGAGCTCGACGCCGAACGCATCGTGGCCGTCTGCCCCGCCACCCCGCTCGGCCATGGCGCTCTAGGCGCGACCGACCTCGGCGGCGCCCTCGTCCTGCCCGGACTGCTCGACGTCCACACCCACCTCGACAAGACCCATACCTGGCACCGCTCGCCCAATCCTGACGGCGAATTCTGGGACGCCTGCCGCATCCTCCACGCCGACAGCGCCCGCTGGACGGAAGAAGACGTCTACCGCCGCGCCTCCTTCGCCCTGCAGACCGCCTACGCCCAGGGCACCGTGGCCCTGCGCACCCATCTCGACTCCGGAGGCGCGGTGGGCCCGGCCGCCTTCGCCGCGATCAACCGGCTCCGCGCCGAATGGGCCGGCCGCATCGCCCTGCAAACCGTGAGCCTGTGCAACCTGCAGGCCTTTGCCGACGGGGAGGGCGCGCGCATCATCGAACTCACCGCCCGGAGCGGGGCCACCGCGCTCGGTGGTTTCCCCCAACCCAATCCCGACCTGCCCGGCCAACTCGACTCGCTCATGGCCGCCGCGCACGAACTGGGCATCGGCCTCGACCTGCACGTGGACGAGAGCGGGCTGCCCCACGCCGAGTGCCTGCGCGCCACCGCCGAGGCCGTGCTGCGCAACCAGTTCCCCCACCCCGTCGCCTGCGGCCACAACTGCTCCCTCGCCGTCCAGGATCCCGCCCGCTCCGCCTCCACCCTCGATCTGGTCAAGGAGGCCGGCATCCGGCTGATCTCCCTGCCGCTGTGCAACCTCTACCTTCAGGCCCGCGACCGCGCCGCGGCGCCGGCCGGAGCGCCCGAGGGCGCGCGCGGCCCCGCCCGCACCCCCCGCTGGCGCGGCCTCACGCTCGTCCACGAGGCCTGGGACCGCGGCATCCCGGTCGCCTGCGCGAGCGACAACGTCCGTGACGCCTTCTACGCCTGGGGCGACTACGACCTGCTGGAGGTTTTCCAGCAGTCCGTGCGCATCGGCCATCTGGATACGCGGATGCACGCCGCCGCCTCGGTGGTGACCACCGCGCCGGCCGACATCATGGGCCTGCCCCACCATGGCCGGATCGCCCCGGGCGCCCACCCCGCGCTCGTCGTCACGGCCGCGACCACGCTGAACGAATTGCTCGCCCGCCCCGCCGCCCCGCGCCGGCTGGTGCGCGACGGCGTCCTGATCTCCCCCACCCCGCCGCCCTACGCGCGCTTGTCCGAGTAAACCGGGACCGGCCGGCGCCGATCACCGCGCCGCCCGGGAAATCACGGCTGGAGGAAAACCGGGAAAACATCGCGCGGCCCGGCGGCGTCCGCCGCCCATTCCGCCTTCATTTTGCCCGGATTGAGCAGACCCTTCGGATCGGTCTCCCGTTTGAGCGCCCACTTCGACTCGACGCCCGGGTCTTTGCCGCCGTCCTCGACATAGCAGGTATGCGGATCGCCGCTCGCGATGCCGAGCTCGCCGGCCGCCGAGATGATCGCCCGCAGTTGTTCCTCACTTTGGAAACGCACCGCCGGGATCAACACCGCCACCACTTCGGCCGGCGCGCCCGCGACGCTGCGTCCGCGCACAAACTCATAGTGCAGATGGAGCTGGTCCGGGAAACGCGCGCGCAGCGCCTCCGCCTGGGCGGCGAAGTCCCGGCCCATGCCGAGTTGCAGGTAGGTGTGCCCCGGACGCGCCTTCATCATCCAGAGGGTGGCGTGGTTCCAGCCATACTCGGCCAACATCGGCTGCCGCCGCGGCTCATGATGGGGAATGGTCAACGCCACGGTGAGGCCCGAAGCGCGCGCCGCTTCGGCCAGCGCCGGCGCGCACGACTCCTCCACGTCGAAAAACGAGACCGCATGGCCGTCCGCGA
Organism: Akkermansia muciniphila; assembly: GCA_945874545.1. Lineage (GTDB taxonomy): Bacteria > Verrucomicrobiota > Verrucomicrobiia > Opitutales > Opitutaceae > IMCC26134_A. Next base: position 25,006 of record CAMCHD010000003.1, read on the forward strand.
TCCACTTTTTCAAGGGCTTGAACGCCGCCCCGAAGCTCGCCTCCTGCAACGAGACCAGACGCTTCGGCACCGCATCATCGCGCGCGACCCCGGTGACAAAAGAAGTCAGGGCCGCCCAGTCCGGCGAGGTCACGATCAACTGCTCCCAACGACGCGCCGGCGCAAGGCGCAGCTGAATCTCGGTGATGACGCCGTTCGTGCCGTAGGCATGGAAGGCCTTCAGCGCATCGGCCTCCTCCAGCACGATTTCGCGTGGCTCCGCTTCGAGGGTGAGGAGCTTGATCCGCTTGATCGTGCCGTTGTCCCGCAAGCCGCCCCAGGTGATCGAACCGATCCCCGCGCTGCCGCCCGCGATAAACCCCGAGAGGGTAGATTTGACCCAGGTCGAGGGGTAACAACGTAGCTCCCAGCCGTGCTCTCGCGCCGCCTGCTCCAGCTTGATCACCCGCGCGCCGGGCTCGGCCGAAAGCAAACCGTCGGCCGAAACCTCCAGCACGCGATCGAGCCGTCCGATGTCCACCACGAGCCCGCCGCAAAGCGGAATACATTGCCCGTAGTTGCCGGTCGCCCCGCCCCGCACCGTCACGGGCAGATCCTTCGCGTAGGCGAGGGCGAGCACGGCCCGCAGCTCGGCCATCGAGCCCGGGCGCACCGCCGCCGCGGCCCGCCGCGGGTCCAGGCGGGACTTCAGGACCGGCGAATACCAGTAACAATCCTTGGACAGGGTCTCCAGCTCCCCCTGGGTGGTGACCAGGTTTTCCGCGCCGACGAGGGCGGCGAGGGAGGCGAGCGCATCGGGCGGGACGGCGACAAAACCGGGGGTGGGCGCGATCATGGTGGAAAGAGTGGGTGGTCGTGCGCCTCAGGCGGCGTGGATGACGACGCGGGTTTGCCGCACGGACGCCGCCGCGACGGCCGCGCGGTAGGCGTCGACGTCGCCAAAAACCTTCTGCCCGAGCACCCGGTAAGGCAGGTCGAATTCAAGCCGGGCCGTCGCGAAGGGCCAGGGCGACACCGTCCAGGTGCCGGGGCCGGCCGGCGTGCAGGTCAGCGCATGACGCGCCCCGCCCGAGTCCGGATGGGTATGGCGCAGCGTCGCCACCCGGTCGAGTCCCGCGCAGGCGATGAGCGAGAGGTTGTCGCAGCACTGGAGAAACTCGAATCCCCGGGCCAGAGCCGCGGCGGAAAAACCCTCGCGCGCGGCGGTCTCGGCCTGCCAGGCCCGTTGATCGTCGAGAAACGCCGCATGGGCCGGCCGATGGGCGGGCGCGATAGTGGAGAGGTCGGCCTGCTCGCTGAGCAGGTTGACCGTGTGCATCGAAATCAGGATGCCGGCGAGCGGATCGATCGCCGCCGCCGCCCGGGTGGCCTCGCCCCGGACCGCAAGGTAGGCCGGCAGGTCGATCTCCTCAAAGGCGCTGTAAGCCCCGACCAGGGCCTTGGTGAAGCCCTCGGGCTTGCCCTCCGGGGTCAGCACGGGGGCGGCGTCGCGCGCCAGCCAACCGTCGTCGTGGTGCGCCACGGCGGCGACGATGCGGTCGAAAGGCTCCGGCCGCGGGAATTCGGTGTTGCCCCAGGCGGCGGCGAACTGGCCGGCCAGAAAGGCGTGGTCGGGATGGCGAATCAAAATCCAGCCGGTGTCGGTTTCCGCGCGTATCATAAAAAGAGGCGCGACCCCGGACGATCATCCGCCGGTGTCGGGCGGGGCGAAACCTAGCCGTGTATCCGGCGATTAACTACGCCTGGATTGTCCGGAACCGCGCGCATTTTGACCTTTGCTCCGAACGTCGCGCCCACGCGGACCAAAACACCAAAGCCGGCCTCCGATATGCCAGCACAGGTCTCCTTGGCGAGGCTCGGAGTCCGGCCCCGGCCGGCGCCCGGCATATTCGGCCTCACGGTGGAAAGCACGCGGGGTTGGCGTCCCGCCTGCTAAACGGAGTCCATGCTCGCCCTTCGCCACACCAAGATCGCCCTGCTCGCCGCCGCCGCGTTTTTTTTCCTCATCGTCGTGCTGAACAACGCCGTGTTCGACTACCCGTCCAATTACGGCTTCGTGCAGCACGTGTTGAGCATGGACACGCTTTTCTCCGGCGAGGCGCAGCGCTGGCGTGCGTTTCCCGACCCCACCCCGGAGGACAACTCCTACTGGTTTCACCACGCCTTCTACTGGACCATCATCGCCTGGGAGGCGGCGGCCGGCGCCCTTTGCGCGTTGGGGGCGTGGAAACTCTGCAAGAACGTCAAAGCCCCCGCCGCCGTTTTCAACGCGGCCAAGACCTTCGGGGTCTACGGGCTCGGCCTGACCCTGCTGCAGTGGTTCACCGCCTTCATCACGGTCGGGGCGGAGTGGTTCCTGATGTGGCAAAGCAAAAGTTGGAACGGCCAGGACGCCGCCGGTCGTATGTTTATGATCTTTGGGATCTCCCTCTTGCTGGTGGCGATGAAGGACGAGGAGTTGCCGGACTGAGCGAGCGGCTTGCGCAGCGTGCCGGCCGGCCGCATTGATCGCGGCCCGCGTCGATGTTTTCCCGTCTCTCCCGTCTTCTGCTGCCCGACGACCCGGCGCTCGTGCCCTTTCGTCCGGGGCTGCGTTTTGCGTTTTTCAACGCCCTGACCTGGCAGATCGCCACCGGCACGCCGCTGGTGTTGCTGGCCGAGCAACTGGGGGCGTCGCCCGCCCAGGCCGGTCTGGCCTACAGCTTTGTTTTCCTGCTCACGCCGGTGCAAATCCTGTCCACCGCGCTGCTGCCCCGCTTCGGTTTCAAAAGGCTGACGCTCGGCGGTTGGGGGCTGCGCAGCTTTTTGTTGCTCGTGCCCCTAGGCCTGGCGGGCGCGGCCCCTTTCATCGGCGTCCGGCCGTGGATGGTGCCCGCGCTGATCGCGAGTTGCTTTGGGTTTTGCCTGCTGCGCGCCATGGGCATGGCCGCGAGCCTGCCTTGGTTTTTCGCCATCCTGCCGAAGGAGGCGCGCGGACGCTACTTCGCGAGCGATCAGTTGCTCTCCGGGTTGTCGTGCATGGCCACGCTGATCACCTGCGCCCTTCTTTTTGCGCTGCTGCCGCCCTACCCGGCCCTGTTTATCCAGTATCTGATCGCGATGCTCGGCTCGGCGGTCAGCTACCAGGCCCTGCGACGCCTGCCGGACGGTCCGCCGCCGCCGGCGATCGGACTGCGGGGCATCGCCCGGGGCCTCACCCGCCTCGCGGTGAAAGCGTCCCCGTTTCGCTCCTACCTCGCGATCACGATCGGATGCTACGCCCTGACCACGCCGATCGCGCCTTTCGCGGTCTACCATCTGAAGGCGGTCACCGGCCTGTCGCCGGGCAGGATCATGCTTTACGAACTGATCCGCTACAGCGGATCCGCCCTGTGCGCGTGGACCCTGCGCCGCCGCATCGACTCGGCCGGGGCCCGACCCTACCTGATGCTTTCGCTCGGCCTCTACGCCGTGCTGTCGTTGTATTGGTTGCTGGTGCTGCGCGTCGGTCTGGGCGGCGCCGGCGGCATGCTGGCGGCCTACCTCGTGATGGGCTTCGCCGGCACCTGCTGGATGACCGGGAACCTTGGTTACCTGCCGAAACTGCTGACCGAGGAACAACGCACGCTCGGCCTGACCGTGCACGGGGCCCTCGCCGCCCTGGCCGGCGGTCTCGCCACCACCGCGTGGGGAGTCGCGTTGCGGTCGGCGGATCCTGGAGCGGGCATGAACCTGGTCGCCTTTCAAATCCTGTTTCTTGCCGCCCTGATCGGCTGCGGCGTGCTTGTCTTGCGTCTGTCGCGCCTACCCGAGCCGGACGCGCCGGGCATCGATCCCATCCTGCCGGGATCGCTCCTGCTGCGCCCCCACCGGGCGGTTTCCTACCTGGTGAATCTGGTCGACCCCCGCAAATAGGCGCCGGTCCGCCGCCCGCCGCGGTCAGGTTTCCTTGCGGTAGCTGTCATGCCACTTGTGCAGGCCCCACCAGCTGAGCACCAGGACGACACCGACAAAGACGAAGCCCAGGGCGCAGCTGACCAACGCGGTCGCAAACAGGGCGCCCATCTGGAACTGGGAACTGTAGACGATGGTGAGAAACCCGAGGCCGCCCTGGCCGCCGGCGGCGTTGCCGGCGTAGAGGTCGCCCACGATGGCGCCGATGGGCGCGAGGGTGGCCGCGATGCGCAGGCCGGTGAAAAAATAGGGCAACGCGGCCGGGACCCGCAGCCAGAGGATCTCCTGGCGCTTGCTCGCGTTGCACATGCGGAAAAAATCGACCAGGTTCGCGTCGGTCGAGACCAGGCCCTGGGTGGTGTTCACCACCATGGGAAAAAAGCAGATAAGGAAGGTGATGATCACCACGCTCTTCAGTCCCGCCCCGACCCAGAGGATCAGGATGGGCGCGAGGATGATGATGGGCGTCATCTGCAACACCATGAGGTGGGGATAAAAACTCGCGCGAATGCGGGGCGAAAGGGAGAGAAAAAGCGCGAGCAGGAAACTCATCGCCACCGCGCTGGAAAACCCGAGCACCGCGCCCCGGCCGGTGTTCAGGGCCGCCGCCCACAGCGCCGGTCCCTTTTCCTGAAAGGCCTGCACGATCTGGTGCGGCGCGGGCAGGAGAAAGTGCTGCTCCTCGGGCATGATGGCGCGCACCAGATACCATACCCCGAGGATGGAGACGGTGGAGATGACCGGCAGGAAGGTATCGATCCGGGATTTTTTCATGGCGCGTCGACCGGCATCCTCAGGCGGCGTTCTTCAGGCGCTCGACCGAGCGCAGCAGACGCGAGACCTCCGCGACCAGGCGTTGGTATTCGGCGGATAGACGCGTTTCCTCGGTCCGGGGATAGGGCAGATCGACCTTCACCTCGGTGTGGATGCGACCGGGGTTGGCCGAGAGCACCACGATGCGGTTGGAGAGGAAAACCGCCTCCGCGACCGAGTGGGTGACAAAAAACGCCGTCCAGGCGTGCTGCTGGCGGATCGCGAGCAACTCCTCGTTGAGGTGGTCGCGGGTCATCTCGTCGAGCGCGCCGAAAGGCTCGTCCATGAGGAGCAACTCGGGCGACATCGAAAGGGCGCGGGCGATGGAAACGCGCATCTTTTGCCCGCCGGAAAGCTCCCGGGGATAAAAGTCCGCGCGTTCGGACAACCCCACCAGGGCGAGGTTTTTTTTCGCCACCGCCTCACGCTCCGGCGCCGGCCGGCCGCGTATCTTGAGCGGGAGCTCGACGTTGGCCCGCACCGTCAGCCAGGGCAGCAAGGTGGGCTCCTGAAACACATAAAAAAGCTCCTCGCGGGCGTTCACCGGCTTCATTCCGTCGACCACGATCTCACCGGAGCTAAGCGGCAGCAGACCGGACATGAGTTTGAGCACGGTCGATTTGCCGCAACCGCTGGGGCCGATGAGGGAGATAAAATCGCCACGCTCGGCGGTGAGGGACACGCCGTCGATGACCGGCGGTTTGTCACCGAAGCGCTTTACGATGTCGGTGAAGCGAACCAGCGGCGGACGGGAGGTAACGGGAGCGGTCATGACGAGGGAAGGAAGGGAAGTTCGACGCGCGAGGGTCGCGCCTGGTCATGGTGCACCACCTGCAACGCACGGCGAAACTCGGCCGGGCGGGACACCGCCGCCGGGTCGGTCTCGGTGTTGGGATGGCGGATCAAAAGGGGAAACGCCGAGCTGGCCACATCCAGCCGCACCCGGTCCCCCGCCGCGAAACGCACCGCGATCGGATCGAGGGCGATGCGCAGCTCGGCCCCGTCCCGGGCGCGGGCCTCGGTCGCACCCAGGGTGAGGAAGATCGCCCGTCCATCCGGCAGCACGCGTGAAAGCCGCACGACAAAACTCGTCTCCGGCGCGCTGGAGGTGACGTGAAGCACACACACCGCGTCGCCCGCCATCACCACCGGCGCGGGAAACGGCGCGGAGGTGAAGACCAGCAGGTTTATGCCCTGCTGCTGCGCCGCGAGATCGAAGGGGCCGAAGCCGGCGTAACCATTTTGGTTACCGCCCGGCGCGGTCACCGGGACCTCGGGATCGTAGTTGAACAAATCGTCCGGGCCCGCCGGTCCGTCCGGCGCGAGCACGCCGTCGCCAAACCGCGAGTTGGCCCGTCCGGCGCTGGCGAGAAACCACGAGGTCGGGACGGCCTCCGGCGGCGGCCAGCAGGACGCCTCGCGCCAGGCGTTCTCGCCCAGGGTAAAATAACGGCACCCGGCGAGCGGCGGTTCGAGGCCGGGTGTCTCGTCGTCGAGCCAGTGGTGAAACCAGGCGGCCATCAGCTCGTCGACCGCCGGCGCGGCCGCCGGACCCAGGTCGGCCCCGCCGGTGAGATTTCCCCACGGCAAATGCACCCAAGGCGTGGCGAGCAGGAACTGGTTCGGGTGGCGCGCCGCCATCGCGCGGTAACCGTCGACCGAGCCGCGCAAGTAGAGGTCATACCACCCGCTGAGATGAAACATCGGCAGGCCTAGTTCCGCGACCCGCTCGAGCAGGTCGAACTCGCGCCAGTAGGCGTCGTAGTCCGCGTGACGCAGCCAGTCCGCGCCGTAGCCGGGGAGGTCTTCGTTGACCAGGGGCGCGATATCCCGCACCGGCAACATCCCCGACAAGCGGCCGGAGTTTTGCCAGTTTTCGTCCAGCGCGACCTCGCTGGCCGCGCCGAGGCGGCGGCTGTCCTCGCGTAGCATCTGGCTGGCCCACCCCAGAGTGGTCGAAAGCTGCAGGAGCCCGCCGCGGTAGAACCACCCCGAATACAAATCAAAGGCCGTCATGTGCGGCGCGAGGGCGCGCAACTCCGGTGGCCTGGCCAGGGCGGCCAGCAACTGGGTCGAGCCCTGGTAGGAAAACCCATACATGCCCACGCGACCATTGGCCCCGGGCAGGGCGGCGGCCCAGCGCACGGTGTCGTAGCCGTCCTCGGTCTCGTTGCGGAAGGTGTAGAACGCGCCCTCGCTGTCGCCGCGGCCGCGCACGTCCTGGATCACGACGAGGAAACCCCGGCGCGCGAACCAGGTCGGGTGGGCGTAGACCACGGTCGAGGCGATGTCGCGGCCGTAGGGTTGGCGCATCAACAGGACGGGCCAGGGCCCGGGCGATGCGGGCGTGGCGACCGGGCGGTAGACATCGGCGACCAAGCGACAACCGTCGCGCAGGGTCATGACGACCCCGCACTCCAACTCGACGCCCGCGCAGACCGAGGAAGGCAGGGTGATCATCAGGCGGAAGCGGGTTCGGGCGGGGCCTCACCCGCGAAGGGATTTCGCGGATACGTCCGCATTTTCCCCGGATTCAACAACGCATGCGGATCGGTGTCGTCCTTCAAGGCGCGCTTGGCGGCGATGTTGGGATGCCGGCCGCCGTCCTCCAGCGTGTAGACGTGGGGGTTGGCGATGAAGACGCCGATCTCGGCGCAGTAATCGATGATTTCCCGGAGCCGCTCCTCGGTGCGAAAAGCGACGACGGGAATGCCGCCGATCGCGACCGCCTCGCCGGTGAGCAGCCGCCCATCGTCCTCGGCGCGCATGGTTTTGGGATTGCCCGCGTTCCACATCAGATGGAGCAGAATTTCGCCCGGGAACCGTGTTTGCAGGAGCGCGAACTGCTCGCGGAAATTGTCTCCGAAGCCAGCCTGCAGATAGGTGTAGGTCGGGTGGGTTTTCAGCACCCAAAGCGTGGTGTGGTTCCAGGTGTAATCGGTGATGTAGGGCGGCTTGAGCGGGTCGGAAAGCGGCACCCGGTAGCAGACATTGAGCCCCGCCGCCTCGGCCGACGCGACGACGGCGGCGGTGACGGATTTCTCCACCAGCAGAAAGGTGGCGTGCTCTCCCTCGCGCAGGTGTTTTTGGAGGGGCTTGAACGTGGCCGCGATCGGCGCCTCGAACTGGCTGGCCAGACGTTTGGGCCAGGCGTCGTTGCGCGCGGCGGCGTCCGTCCACGCCAGCAGGCGCTCCCAATCGGCCGAACAAAAAATCAACTGGTCGTAGTCGCGTTTCGGTGCCAGCCGCATCTCCAGCTCCACCATGAAGCCCGTGGTGCCGTAGGTGTGCAGGGCGGTGAGGGCGGCCCGCTCCTCCAACCGCACGAGTCGCGGTGTCTCCTCGCAGCTGAGCAGCGTGACCGACTTCACGTTGTCCGCGCTGGCGATGCCGCCCCAGGTGATGGACCCGATGCCGCCCGAGCCGCCGCAAAAAAAACCGGCGATGCTGCTCTTCACCCAGGTCGAAGGAATGCACCGCATCTCCCAACCCGCCGCGCGGGCGGCGGGCTCGATGGACCCGATGCGGGCGCCGGGCTCGGCCCGGACAACGCCGTCGGACGTGATTTCAAATTTATCCAGACGAGACAGGTCCACCACCACGCCGCCATAGAGCGGGATGCACTGCCCGTAGTTGCCGGTGCCGCCGCCGCGCGGGATGACGGGCACGCGCGCCCGGGCGCAGGCCGCCAAGACGGCACGCAGCTCGTCGACGCTGCCGGGGCGCACCGCGAGGTCGGCGCGTTTCTCCTCCAGCTGGCGTTTCAGGACCGGCGAATACCAATAAAAGTCCTTGGACAAACTCTCCAGACTCTCGCCTGCGGTGACGACCTGGGGCGCCCCCACAAGGGCGGTGAGTTCGGCGACAAGGTTCTCGGAAACAAAAGCCATACACTCGGCTTAGCAGGATGACTGCCACCGTTTTCCCCGCCAAAAGGCCGCCCGCTCTGCGGTCAAAAGCACCACTTGCCCCTCCCCCCGCTTGGCTTTGCACCTGCTAGAAGGGGGCAAGCCTTATGTCCGACCTTCCCGCCGCCCCCACGCCGCTCTGCATCGCCGACGACGCCACCTTCTGGCCCTGGCATCCCTGGACCGACTTCGCCCGCTGGCCGGACAAGCCCGGGGTAACGGTTGTCGTGCCCGTGAGCGGCTTTGCCGACTGGGGACTGGACGCCCCGCTCGACGCGGAGGAGACGGTTTTGCTCTCCGTGCTCAAAGCCGCCGCCGCCCGCCCCGCCCTGCCGCCGGGCCGCCTTCTGGTGCTGCCACCCCAGCGCTTTGTGCTGGGGCCGACCGGCGCGTGCGCGTTCCCGGTCGATCCCCCGGTGGCCCATGCCGCGCTCGACGAGTGGTGCGCGAGCGTGCAGGCCGCCGGCTTTCGCCGCATCGTTTTCTACAACAGCAGCCCGTGGAACGAGGAACTGTGCGACGCCGCCGCCCGCGACATCCGCATCGCGCGCGGGCTCCAGATGTTTTGCGTCAACCTCAGCGCCCTCGGCCTCGATTTCGCCCCGTGGCGCGGCGGAGAACGCGCCAAGCTCCGCGCGCTGCTGGCCGAGCTGGCGACCGAAGACGCCGGGCCGTTGCTCACCGCCGCCGCCGCGCACCTGGCCGCCCTCCTCCAGGAAATCTCCGCACGCCCTCCCCTGCCCCGGGACGGCGCGCTCCTCACCCTCACCGCCTGAAGCCCATCGCCGCCATGCCCGCCTCCTTTCCCTCCTACCGCAGCCGTTATCTGCCCGCCATGACCCTGGCCCAGATCGCCGCGTTGCCCGACAAGGCTCGCACCCCGGTCGTCATCGCCACCGGCGCGATCGAGCAACACGGCCCGCAACTGCCCGTCGCGGTCGATTCGTTCCTCGGCCAGGTCTGGCTGACCCGCATCTTCGCCGCCCTGCCCGACGAGGTGCGCGCGGTGGTCGCTCCGCCCATCACGGTCGGCAAGAGCAACGAACACGTCGGCTTTCCGGGCACGCTCTACATCTCGAAGGACACGCTCCGCGCCCAGTTGCTCGCGCTCGCCCGCCAACTGCACGCGTGGGGGTTTCGCTCCCTGTTAATCCTCAACACCCACGGCGGCAACACGGCCGTGCTCCGCTACACCGCGCGCGAGATCGAGGCCACGCTCGGGATGCAAGCCGGCTTCATCCGCAACGGCGCCAAACTCGAGGGCCTCACCCCGCTGGAAATGGCCTACGGTTTCCACGCCAACACCGCCGAGACGGCTCTGCTCTACGCCACCGCGCCGCAGTTCACCCGCCCGGCGGACGCCCCCTGTCACTACCCCGCGCGCATCGAGGACCCGGGCGAGCTGCGCCCGGAAAACGCTCCCGCCACCTACTCCTGGGCCTCGCAGGACATTTCGCCGCACGGCGTGATGGGCGATGCCACCGTGGCCACCGCCGAAAAGGGGCAGGAATGGCTGGAGGTCGCCACCGCCGGCTACGTGGCCGGCCTGACCGAGCACGCGGCGAGTTTGTGAAGGGCGGGCGGCAATTTTCACCGATTACCGCGATAACGTAAGTGATTTAATATAAACAGTTAACCTGCGAACAGAACCCCATGGCCGGGAGCCCGCGGCCACACGGGTTGCGATTGCGCCGTAACCGCATTTACTTGCGGCGCATGAAATTCCCAAAATCCCTTCCCTCCCTGCTCGGCGCTTTGGCGCTTGCGCTCTCGTCCGCCACGGCTCGGGCCGAGTCGTTCTTCCAATTCGGTTTCTTTGCTCCCGAGCTACAAATCGTGGACGCCAGCGATGACGTCAAAGGCCTGCGCATCGATTTCGTCTATGGCGAAAACGCGAACGTGAGTGGCCTGGACCTCGGTGTCGTCAATTCGACCACGGGCGACTTCGTCGGCCTCGGCTGGGCCCCGGGCGCGAACCTCGTGGGCGGCTCCGCCAAGGGCATCCAGTGGTCCTGGCTCTACTCCCACACCGAAGGCGAGTTCACCGGCTGGCAGTCCGGCCTCGTGGCGCGTGTCGGCGGCGCCGGCTCGGCCGGTTTGCAGAGCGGCTGGATCAACCTGGTCGAATCCGACTTCACCGGCGTGCAATTCGGCCTCTTTAACAAAGCGACCCAGGTTCACGGCCTCCAACTCGGCTTTATCAACTGGGCCGACCGCCTCGACGGCCTGCAAATCGGCCTGATCAACTACGCCGAAAACTCCGACGTCTACAAGGTCCTGCCCCTCGTCAACTGGCACTTCTGATTCGGCCCCTTCGAACCTCTGAAATCTAAACCCCGGCCGCGTGAACGGCCGGGGTTTTTCATGGCTCACCAACTCCGCGCGGGCCAATAGCGGCCGCGTGCGCGCCTCATACGATTTCCATTTCGTTTTAAGACTTAAACTTGGCTCGTTGTAGCCCCGATCGGTGATCGGGGAAAGACGCCCGACCACCGGTCGGGCCTACATCAAACAGAAGGGAGCTCCTAAAATCTCCGGCGGGGTCTGCGTTGAGGGCCAAACGGCAGGCCGCAAGGCGGGGAGGCGGGGGGTATCCTCGAAGAGGCTATCCCCCGCCTCCCCAACGTAGCGGATGCCGGAATGGCCCTCAACCCGCAGGGCGAC
>CAMCHD010000004.1 GCA_945874545.1 Akkermansia muciniphila
GCGTAGCGGAAGTCGAGGTGCACCCAGGCGGCGGCGGCGAGGTTGAGGTTCCAGGTGACGGCGACGTTGGTGCCGGTGCCGCCCGGGAAGTCGGCCATACCGGTGCCGGTGTAGCCGGGGTTGGAGGAGCTGAAGGCGACGCCACCGGAGAGCACGGCGCTTTCGGCCTCGAACTTATCCACCCGCGGGCCGGTGGGCACGACATCGAGCCGCACGGAGTAGCGTCCGAGCGAGGTGTAGGTGTAGTGGACCAACGGGCCGGTGGCGGAGTTGCCGTCGCCAAAGTTCCACCGGTAGGTGGTCGCCCCCGCCGGGTCGGCCGCGAGCGAGAAGGTGGTGGACTGGCCGAGCTCGGTGGGCGGCACGGCGGCGATGGCGTCGTTGCCCGGGAAGCCCGACACGCCTCCCAGTCCGGTGCGGAAGGTCGAGCGAAACTCGGTCGCGATCGGGTTGCCCACAAAATCGCGCACGCCGCCGGCGGGCAGCACGATCTCGTAAAGCGTGAAGGGCAGGAGCGGCGCTGCGGGACCAAAGCTCAATAGGGTCGTGGTGGTGGACCAGCTGCCGGGGATGGCCGCGCCGCCGACCGGGCGCACGATGAAGCTGGTGGCGTCCACCGTGGCGAGCTCCGGCCACTCGCTGAGGGACACGGTCGGCGTGGTGGTCAGCGGCTGCCCGATGCTGCCGTCGGCGGGGAAAACTTTTAACACGCTCGGTCCGGTGGTGTCGGGCTGGGTGTCGTGCACCACGATGAGCCCGCCGACGTAGTGGCCGTCCACCTGCTGGTCGTCGGCTACGGCGATGAGGTTGCCGATGGGGCAGGTGAACTGGTCGTCCCAACGCGTGTCGCGCCCGACAAAGCGGCCCTCGAGCACGGGGGCGGCGGGGTTGGTGACGTCGTATTTGTAGACGCCGTGCGTGCCGCCGCGGATGCCGCCGAAGAACATCTTGTTGTTCGCGAAGCTGGTGTATTCGCCGTAGGGCGTGTTGGTGCTGCCGAGCAGGGTGATATTGGCCGGATCGGTGGTGACGTCGTAGACACGGAAGGGGGTGATGAGCGTGGCGTAGCCGTCGTAGAAGCCACCGATGTAGGAGTCGCCGCCGCTCGGGATGACGGAGTCGAGCAGGCGGGGTTGGAGGGGGTTGGAGATGTCGACCGTGGCGATGCCGGCGAAGGTCTTCGGCGTCGTGACCACGAGGGTGTTGCCCATGGCGAAGAGCGGTCCGGCGGGGACGTTGCCCAGTGCGACGCGTGAGAGGGTGGCGACGTGCGCGGGCGCGGCGGGGTCGCTCACGTCGATGATGTAGAGGCCGTGGGTGGTCGCGCCGGCGTAGAGGTAATTGCCATGCCACGATACACCCCAGATGCCGCCGGTCACGTCGCCGTAGTTGATGTTGGGCAACTGGAGCTGGCTGACGAGGGTCGGCGCGGTGGTGACGGTGACGTCCCAGATGTCCACGCCGCGCCCGGAGATGGTCGCCATGTAGGCGGTGCCATCGGCCCGGCGCGAATAGGTGACCTGGTGCGACTCGGCCTCGCCGGAGCGGAAGTTGCTCTGGAAGGTCGAGCGCAGCACCGGCGCGTAGGGATCGGCGATGTCCCACACTTCATGGACGGCGTTGCCCGCGAGGATGAGGTAGCCGTTGTAGACCGAGGGCTGGTTGAGATGCAGCGAACTGAGCTGCGGGCTGATCGCGGTGAACTGCTCGGCCGGGGCGTAGGTGCGGTTGGGGATGACGCCATCCACCGCCCATGCGACCGCGCTCGAAAAAATCAGGCCGAGGGTTACGCAGACGGCACGAAAAAGGACAGGCGGGAACACTGTGGGGTAAGGAGGTGGGGCGAGGCGGGGCTTCTGACCGGAAACAAGTTGTTTGTCGCAAGGGCGAAGTCCAGATCGCGACGTGCTCGTCGGGAGTCATCCCTTTTCATGACAAGCCCCGATCTTGCGGTCACTATGCGCCGCTCCTGATTAAAACCCGCCCCGCCCCGTGATGTCGCTCCGTCCCCTCGCCACGATCACATCACTTCTCCTCAGAGCAGGCTGTCCATGCGTTCGAGCGTGTGGTGCGCTACGCTCTGTTCTTATTGGGCTCGTCTTCGCACTTACCGTTGCGGCCGAGCCGCTTCCGCCCTTCCCACGGGTTTTCAGCGACACCCCCGTCCACCCCACCGCAAGCCCTGAAGCCCGCGTTCTCCTCCACACCCTCGCCTCCGCCTGCGGCCGCGCGATGCTCTCCGGCCAGCAGGAGATCACCCCTTGGAGCGGCACCGCCAGCGAGGAGGATTTCGACTACATCAAAGCCCAGACCGGCAAAGTCCCAGCCGTGCGCGGCTTCGATTTTATGTTCTACACCCAGGGCGCGCGCGACGGTCGCGTCGCCGAGCGCGCCATCGAGTGGCATCGCGCCGGCGGCATCGTCCACATCTGCCTGCACTGGAAAACCGGCTCAACCGCGGACAATCAGGCTTTCTCCACCGGAAAAACCGACTTCGACCTCGGCGAAGCGCTCACCCCCGGCACCCGCGATCACGAGGAATTCGTCACCGAGATGGATATGGTCGCAGGCGAACTAAAAAAACTCCAAAAAGCCAAGGTCCCCGTCATCTGGCGCCCCTTCCACGAGGTCAGCGGGGGCTGGTTCTGGTGGGGCGCCAAGGGCCCGGAGAACTTCATCCGCGCCTGGCGCTTCATGTATGAGCGCTACACCGAAAAACACGGCATCGACAACCTCCTCTGGACTTACAACCCCACCGCCCACCACGGCGGCGTCGAGGTCTGGCACCCCGGCCACGCCTACGTGGACATCGTCGGCTACGACGTTTACCCGGACAAAGGCACCCACCCCGTCCACGCCGAGATGTATCGGCGTTTCCACGACTTCTACCTCGGCCGCAAGCCCTTCGCCCTCACCGAAAATGGCGGCCTGCCCGACCCCGACGAGATGTTCCGCCAAAACGCCGGCTGGGCCTTCTTCAGCACCTGGACCAAAAACTTCGTCACCGACCCGGCCGTAAACCATCCCGATTTCCTCCGACGCGTTTACCAGCACTCGCGCGTGGTCAACCGCGAGCGCGTGGCCCCCACCCTCGCCACCCTCGCTCCGCCCTCGGCCGGGAAACCCCGTCGCCTCCTTTTCCTCAGCCCGCCCGCGCCGCTCTCCCGCCAGCCCAGCGGACCTCAGCGGATCGAAGTCGCCCTCCTCGACGAAAACTCTCGCACCGTCCGCGACGTCTCCGGGGAGATCGCGCTCACCCTCGACCCCGCTCCTCCCGGAACCCCGCCGCTTGGCCGGGTAAAGCTCGTGCGTGGCATCGCCCTCTTCGAAGACCTCCGCCCCGCCATCGTCGGCGACGCTTTCAAACTCGTCGCTTGGCCCGACCCCGCTCTCCGTTCCCGCGGCGTCGATCCCCAAACCGGTGCCACCATCCCCATCTACGAAAAACTAGGCGCCGAGTTCGTCTCCTGGCCCTCCGCCAGCGTCCCCGCCGAGTCCACGAACGCGCCCCCCGCGCCCGCCGCTGAGGTCGATCTCGCCGACTACGCCACCGGCCGGGTCAAAAACCCACCCGCCCGCGTCACCGCCCGCACCGTCGATTTTTCCGCGCCCGGCTCCAAGGACACCGAGTTTGTCGCCCGCCTTACCACCGAGCTCCTCGCCCCCGCCGACGGCAACTACACCTTCTTCGTGACCGCCGACGATTCCGGCGAGCTCTACCTCACCGAGCCTGGCCAGCCCCCCACCGCCTCGGCCCGCCCCCTTGCCCGCTGCCCCGGTTACTCCGGCGACAAGAAGTGGGACACCTTTCCCGAGCAAACATCCCGCCCCGTCGCCCTCCGCGCCGGTCAACGCATTCGCCTTACCGGCGTATATCGCCAGCGTAGCGGCGGCCACCACCTCGTCATCGGCTGGCGCCTGCCCGACGGCACCGAGGAGAAACCCATCCCCGGCCGCCGCCTCATTCACCCCTGAGGCCCGCCTTAACCTTCAACTCAACCGTAACCCCGACCATCCTCCATGCGCCTCCTCACCCTCCTGCCCGCCCTCGCCGCCATGCTCCTCCCTCCCGCCCCGGCCTCAGCCCAACCCACCCCCGCCCCGCCCGCCGCCGCCGACACCGTCCTATGGTATCCAACTCCCGGTTACGAGGTCATCACCGAGGGCCTCCCGCTGGGCAACGGCCGCCTCGGCGCCCTCGTGCTCGGCGACCCCGCCGCCGAGCGCATCGCCCTGAACGAGGATACCCTCTGGTCCGGCCGCCCCTACGATCCCGTCAACCCCGACGCCCTCCGCGACCTGCCCGAGATCCGCCGCCTCGTCTTCGCCGGCGACTACAAAAAAGCCGCCGACCTCGCCGACCGCTCCCTCGTCGGCAAACCCAACCGCTGGCAGGCCTCCTACCAGCCCCTCGGCGACCTCCTCCTTGACCTCCCCGGCCACGCCCGCGCCACCGACTACCGCCGCGAACTCGACCTCGACACCGCCATCGCCCGCGTCTCCTACACCGTGGACGGCGTCCGCTACACCCGCGAACACTTCGTCAGCGCCCCCGCCCAGGCCCTCGTCGTCCGCCTCACCGCCGACCGCCCCGGCATGATCAACGTCGCCGCCCGCCTCGCCTCCCAACAGGAAAAAACCCGCGTCCAGATCGACCCGCGCGGCCTCACCCTCACCGGTCGCAACCGCGGCGATTCCTCCGGCGAGGGCGCCCTCGCCTTCCACACCCGCCTCGAAATCCGTCCCGAAGGCGGCCGCGCCATGCCCGGCGACGCCCGCATCACTGTCCGCGACGCCGACGCCGTCACCTTCCTGCTCGTCGCCGCCACCAGCCACGTCTCCTGGAACGACACCTCCGCCGACCCGCAGAAACGCACCGACGCCCACCTCGACCTCTCCCGTGGCCGCTCCTACGCCGACCTCCGCACCGCCCACCTCGCCGACTACCAACCCCTCTTCCGCCGCATGACCTTCGCCCTCGGCGAAGACACCCCCGCCACCCGCGCCGCCACCGCCCTCCCCACCGACGCCCGCGTCGCCGCCTACGCCTCCGGCCGCGATCCGTCCCTCGCCGCCCTCTACGCCCAGTTTGGCCGTTACCTGCTCCTCGCCTCCTCCCGCCCCGGCACCCAGGCCGCCAATCTCCAGGGCATCTGGAACGAAAAAGCCTCCCCGCCCTGGGGCTCGAAATACACCATCAACATCAACCTCCAGATGAACTACTGGCCGGCCCTCGCCGGCAACCTCGCCGAGTGCGCCGAGCCCCTCCACCGCCTCGTCGCCGAGGCCGCCCAGAGCGGCGCCCGCACCGCCGAAAAAATGTATGGTGCCCCCGGCTGGGTTGCCCACCACAACCTCGACCTCTGGCGCGGCACCGCCCCCGTCGATGGCGTTTTCTGGGGCATGTGGCCCATGGGCGGCGCCTGGCTCGCCATCCAGGACTACGACACCACCCGCTTCACGGGCGACCGCGACCACCTCGCCCGCTCCTACGCCCTGCTCAAGGGCTCCGCCGAGTTCTACCTCGCCACCCTCCAGGAGCACCCGACCAAGGGCTGGCTCGTCACCAACCCCTCCAACTCCCCCGAAAACGGCCACCCCTTCGGCAGCTCCATCACCGCCGGCCCCGCGATGGACAACCAGATCCTGCGCGACCTCTTCACCGCCTGTATCGAGGCGTCCACTACGCTCGGCCTCGACCCCGATTTCCGCACCCGCGTCGCCGCCGCCCGCGACCGCCTGCCCCCCCACCAGATCGGCAAGGCCGGGCAACTCCAGGAATGGCTCGACGACTGGGACATGGAGGCCCCCGAGCGCCACCACCGCCACATCTCGCACCTCTACGCCCTGCACCCCTCCGCCCAGATCACCCCGCTGCACAGCCCCGAGCTCGCCGCCGCCGCCCGCCGCACCCTCGAGATCCGCGGCGACGCCGCCACCGGCTGGAGCCTCGGCTGGAAGATCAACTGCTCGGCCCGCCTGCTCGACGGCAAACGCGCCCACGAACTGCTCACCCAGCTCCTCTGCACCGAGCGCACGTATCCCAATCTCTTCGACGCCCACCCGCCCTTCCAGATCGACGGCAACTTCGGCGGTGCGAACGGCATCATGGAGATGCTCCTGCAAAGCCACGCCGGCGAGCTCCACCTCCTCCCCGCGTTGCCCCCCGCCTGGCCCACCGGCCGCGTCACCGGCCTGCGCGCCCGCCCCGGCGTCACCGTTGACCTCGCCTGGGAAAACGGCCGCCTCACCGAAGCCCGCCTCACCGCCGACCGAGACCTCACCATCCCCGTCCGCCTCGCCACCGGGCAACCCGCCTCGACCAAGCTCCGCGCCGGCCAGCCCCGTCTTCTCCAA
Organism: Akkermansia muciniphila; assembly: GCA_945874545.1. GTDB lineage: Bacteria > Verrucomicrobiota > Verrucomicrobiia > Opitutales > Opitutaceae > IMCC26134_A. The sequence continues at coordinate 6,358 of CAMCHD010000004.1, forward strand.
CCCTGAACCGGCCCCGCCTCCTCCCTTCCCCCTCCCGCCTTCCCGCTCCCATGCACCTCCCCCGCCTCGCCTCCTTCGCACTGCTGGCCCTCGCCCCCGCCGCTCTCTTCGCCGGCAATCCGCTCATCAACACCGTCCAATCCGCCGACCCCTCCGCCCACGTCTGGCCGGGCGACGAGCGTCTCTGGGTCTACGCCTCGCACGACGAGCCCGGCACCAACACCCACGACACGATGCGCAGCTACCACGTGTTTTCCTCCACCGATCTGGTCAACTGGACCGACTACGGCATCGTTTTCCACCAAAACGGAGCCCCCTGGGCCGCCGGTAACATGTGGGCCATCGACTGCGTGAAACGCGGCGACACCTACTACATCGTTTACTGCGCCATCGACCGCCAGGACGGCAATTTTCACACCGCCCTTGCCACCTCCAAACTCCCCCAAGGCCCCTTCCGCGACCTCGGCAAGATCGAAGGCACCGCCGGGGGCCAGGACCCCTCCGTCTTTATCGACCACGACGACCAGCCCTACCTCTACTGGGGCGGCGGCAACAAGATCTTCGCCGCCAAACTCACCCCCGACCTCCGCGCCGTCGTGCCTGACTCCAAGGTCGAGCTCACCAGCCAGCTCAAATGGTGCTACGAGGGCCCCTGGGTCCACACCTACAACGGCAAGTATTACCTCACCTACCCCGGCCTCTTCGAAAAGAAATGGCCCGAGCGCATGTATTACGCCACCGCCGATGGCCCCCTCGGCCCCTACACCTACCGCGGCGAATACATCCCGCTCTTTAAACACAGCGCCGGCACCAACCACGGCTCCGTCGTGGAATACAAGGGCCGCTGGATCGCCTTCCACCACGGCGACGAACTCTCCGGCGGCAACGGCGTCTCGCGCAACCTCATGGCCGACTGGCTCCACTACGAGGCCGACGGCTCCATCCGCCCCATCGTGCCCACCGCCGAGGGTGTGGCCGTCGGCGTCCCTCCCGGCCCGTCCCGCGTCACGCTCCACCTCGAAGCCGAAAACGGCCCCGCCTCCCTCGGCACCCTCGTCGGCACCGGCGTCGCCACCGAGAAGCCCGGCTTCACCGGCGAGGGCTACGTCACGCCCTTCCGCGGCCCCTTCTCCGGCGTCACCGTCATCGCCCAATCCGCCATGGCCCGGCGGGCTCGCCTCTTCATCCGCTACTCCGCCGAGGCCGACCAAAGGAACAAACTCATGGTCAACTACACCACCTACGACGACCCGCAGAGCCCCGAGCCCGGCCGTTTTGAAAGGTTTCTCAGCTTCCCGTCGACCGGCGGCGCCTGGGCCGAAAAGGACGTCGGCGTGATCCAACTCCAGCCCGGCGACAACCCCATCCGCCTCTACCGCAGCCCGAGCACCGGCACCGGCGGCCTCCTCGTCGATCACTTCCGCCTCGCCCCCGTCGAGTAAGGCCAGGTGGCACGCGTTGTCCCCAACGCGTTTCTGCCTCCCGTCGCCGCCGCCCGTCCGCCTCCCGTCCCTTCCACACGACTCGCCCCACCCGAAAAACACTCCCCCGCGTGGAGTGTTTTTTCATTTCGCGCCCGGCCCCAGCCCAGCTCGCGTCTCCCGCGCCCGTGGGAACACGATCGCCCGTTTCACCCCATGCGCCTCCCCCGCCTCGCCTCCCCCGCCCTGCTTGCCACCGCAATCGCCATGGCCTCGGCCGCCCCCGTCTTCGCCCAGACGCCGCCCGCCGCCGGCAACCCGCTCTTCACCCACGTCTTCGCCGCCGATCCCTCCGCCCACGTCTGGCCCGGCGACGACCGCCTCTGGCTCTACACCTCGAACGACGTCCCCGGCACCAACACCCACGCGACGATGGATGGCTACCACGTCTTCTCCACCCGCGACCTCGTCAACTGGACCGACCACGGCCGCGTGCTCCATCTCGACCAAGTGCCCTGGGCCATCAGCCACATGTGGGCCATCGACGCCATCCTCTGGAAAGGCACCTACTACCTCGTTTACTGCGCCAAGGAACGCGAGACCGGCATGTTCCGCACCGGCCTCGCCACCAGCGACCGCCCCGAAGGCCCCTTCACCGACATCGGCTTCATCCAGGGCGTAAACTGGGGCCAGGATCCCTCCGTCATCGTCGGCGACGACGGCCACCCCTACCTTTTCTGGGGCGCCGGCGGCGGCTGCGAAGCCGTCCGCCTCACCGACGATCTCCGCTCCGCCGTCCCCGAAACCAGGGTCAAACTCACCGACCAACTGCCCGAGTTTTTCGAGGGCCCATGGGTCCACCGCTACAAGGGCAAATACGTGCTCAGCTACCCCGGCCTGCCCGAGGGCAAGTGGCCCCAGCACATGTATTACGCTTTCGCCGACCAGCCCCTCGGCCCCTACACCTACCAAGGAAAATACATGGCCGGCTTTCCCGGCATGTCCGGCACCAACCACGGCTCGATCATCCAATACAAGGACCACTGGATCTTCTTCTACCACGGCGCCCGCGGCCCCGGTGCCGCCGGCCAGAGCCGCACCGTCATGGCCGACTTTATCCAACCCGACGCCGACGGCAAACTCCCCCTCATCGCCCCGAGCGACGCCGGCATCACCGGCGGCCGCCCCGCCCGCATCACCTTCCTGCTCGAAGCCGAAAACGGCGCCGCCGCCGGCGGCCGCCTCGACTCCGCCGCCGTAGCCTCCACCTTGCCCGGCTACTCCGGCCGCGGCTACGTCACCGGCTTCGACCGCAAGCACGGCTTCGTCGAAGTCCTCGCCCTCACCGGCAACCCCGGCACCTACCGCCTCTCCGTCCGCTACCAATCCCCGACCGACGCCAAAGCCAACCTCCGCGTCAACGCCCACGAGCGCAAGGACGTCGCCTTCCCCCGCACCGAGTCCTTCACCACCCTCGACCTCGGCACCGTCAAACTCCACGCCGGCGAAAACCGCGTCCGCGTGATCAACGAGGCCGCCCGCCTGCCCGACCTCGCCATCGACGCCTTCCTCCTCGAGCTCCAGCCCTGAACCGCCCGCCGTCGTCTCAACACCCTTTCGCCCACCCGCCCCCGCTTGTCTCCCACCCTTCTCATGCACCTCCCCCGCCTCGCCTCCACCACCCTGCTCGCCGCCTTCGCCCTCCTCGCCGCGCCCGCCGCCCGCGCCGGCAACCCCCTCCTGCCCCACGTCTTCGCCGCCGACCCCTCCGCCCACGTCTGGCCCGGCGACGACCGCCTCTGGCTCTACACCTCGCACGACACCCCCGGGACCAACGGCCACTCTACGATGGTCAGCTACCACGTCTTCTCCACCAAGGACTGCGTCAACTGGACCGACCACGGCCGCGTCTTCGACCTCTCCGACGCCAAGTGGGCCGCCTCCCACATGTGGGCCATCGACGCCACGTATCGGCACGGCAAATACTACCTCGTCTACTGCGCCGTCGCCGCCGCCGACGGCGTTTTCCGCACCGGCATCGCCGTCAGCGAACGCCCCGAAGGCCCCTTCACCGACCTCGGCCCCGTCAAGGGCGTGGACTGGGGCCAGGACCCCGCCCTCTACGTGGACGACAACGACGTCCCCTGGCTCTTCTGGGGCTCCGGCGGCAAGGGCCACGTCGTCCAGCTCGCCGACGACCTCATGTCCGCCGTGCCCGGCACCTACCGCGACCTCTCCAAGGAACTCACCCACATTTTCGAGGGCCCGTGGGTGAACAAGATCAAGGACCGCTACTACCTCACCTACCCCGGCCTGGTGAACAACCAGTGGCCCGAGAAAATGTTCTGGGCCACCGCCGACAAGGTCGCCGGCCCCTACACCTACGGCGGCATGTTCATGGACTCGCACGAAAAGTTCGCCGGCACCAACCACGGCTCCGTCGTCAACTACGGCGGCAAGTGGATCTTCTTTTATCACAGCTCCTGGCTCTCCGGCGGCATGAGCGAGGTGCGCAACCTCATGGCCGATTACCTCGAATTCGACGCCGACGGCCGCATCAAAACTATCCTCCCCACCAAGGACGGTGTCGCGGTCAACGGCGCCCGGCCCGGCCCCTCCCGCGTCCGCCTGCTGCTCGAAGCCGAGACCGCCCCGCAGCAGGGCGGCGCGCACGCCCGCGTAGAGTTTGCCAACGCCCGCCCCGGCTACTCCGGCCGCGGCTACATGCGCGGCTTCGATGGCTCGCACAACACCGTGCGTTTCCTCGCCCAGGTGGCGAAAGACGGCGAGTGGATCGTCAAGGCCCGCTACGCCGCTCCCGCCGGCGGCAAGTTCACCCTGCACGTCTGGCCCCTGGAGAAACAGTGCGAGTTCCCCGCCACCGAGTCCTTTCAGGAAATCGAGCTCGGCAAGTTCCCGCTCAAGGCCGGCGACAATATGCTCATGGTTTCCCGCTTCCCCCAACGCGACGGCAAGGGTCTCGAACTCGACGCCCTCATCCTCGAACCGGCCGCCCAGCCCTGAGGCCCTCCGCGATGCAGCGAAGGTGGAACGCGTTGTCCCCAAGGCGTTTTCCGCCGCTTTAGGTAGGGCGAGACCGCCGGGACCGCCGCGAGCAGCAATTGGGTGATTGCAACCGGGCCGGCGCGCCCAGCGGTCACGCCCTACCTTCGACCCAAAGTCCGGAAGCGAGGGGGATTTCGTTTTGGGGACAACGCGCTTCACCTGCGAGCCGCCGCTTCCGTCGAGGTGCACGAGCGCGTCCCTGCGCCCGTGCTTGTGCCCCGTCGTTAATGCCCGGATACGCGAGCGACGCTTCGCGCGCACTGCGGCGGCGGCGGTAGTTCTACTTTGTAAGAATCAGAACTTGGCCGCAAAAAGGCGCAGAAGTCGCAAAAAAGAAGGCTTGGTTTTGCGCTTTTTGTGACTTCTTGCGGCCATCTTTAGCGTGATTGGTTTGGGTTAACAAAGTAGAAGCAGGGATCTGGCGCCTACACCGCGCCGCGGCGGGCTTCGAGCTGGCGGCGTATGTCGGCGATTTTTTCCTGGTTCAGGCCGTAGCGGGCTAGGCAGATCATGGCGAAAATGAGGCCGGTGATGGGGATGGCGGCGAGCAGGAAGCGTATCCAGAAAATGGCCTGCGGGGTCTGGTTGCCGCCGAGGGCCTGGTCGAAGCCGGTGAAGTTGAGCAACTCGCCCGCCGCCCACGCGCCGACCGCCATGCCGACCTTCATGATCCAAGAACCGCAGGCGGAGAACGCGCCTTCGCGGCGTTTGCCGGTCTCGACCTCGTCGCAGTCGATGATGTCGGCGCCGATGGAGCCGTAGAGCATCCAGAAGCCGCCCGCGACAAACGCGATCATGCCCGAGGCGAGCACTTGCAGCCACGGAATCGCCGGGGTGTAGAGCCACCAGGTGGAGACGAAGACGGCCACGCCGGAGACCTGCACGCAGCCCATGGCGAAGCGTTTGCCCTTGCGGCGCGCGATGGCGGCGTAGACCGGGATGCCGAAGACACCGAGCACCATGCCGGCGAGGCCCATCCAAAAATTCCACACGCTGCCCACCGCGACGTCGCCGGCGCAGACGAAGTAGAACGTGGCGTAGTAGCCCAGGGTGCCGACCATGCTCGTGCCGATGCCGTAGGAGAGCGCCATGCCGAGGTTGGCGCGGAAGGGGCGGCACTGGAGGGTTTGCCAAAGGGTCTCCTTGATCGAGATCTGGCCCTGTTTGCGGTCCACCACGAGCGACTGGTAGTAACGCTCCTTGATGGTGAAAAACATCAACACCGCCGTCCCGATCATCACCAGCCCGAGCAGGATGCAGAAGACCTGCGCGCCCAGCACGGTGTTGGTGGCCTGGCCCTCGGGGGCGGCGACCCAGCCGAAGATGGGGTTGATGACATCGGCGAAGCGCACGAAGTCGAAGGTGAGCAGCGAGCCCAGCACGTCGCCGAACCAGCCGAGGGTCTGGCCGCCCAGCGTGAGCACGCGGGAGAGGGCGTTGTCCCAGGTCGCGCCGACCCACACGCCGGCGGTGGCGAAGGCACCGGCGGCGAACATCGCCACCTCGGGCACCTTCTGGATGGCGCTCTTGTAGGAGAACACGCTGGTGCGCTCGTGGTAGTCCGGCGTGAGCTCGGCCCCGAGGCTTTGGAAGGGCATGTTGAAGCAGCTGATGACGGGCACGTAGAGCGCGAGCGTGCTGATCATGAACCAGAAGTAGTTGGGCACGACCATGCCGGCGATCGTGCTGTCGCCCCAGCCGGGCGAGACGGCGAAGACCAGCGGCAGGCCGATGCCGGAGAGGATGCCTCCGATGAGGATGTAGGGCCGCCGCCGCCCGTAGCGCGTGCGGGTGTTGTCCGAGCGCCAGCCGAAATAGGAGTCCCAGACCGCCTCGAAGATGAGTTTGAACAACATCGCCCGCCCGATCCACTGCGGGGGCACGCCGAGGGTGATGTTGAACACCAGGTAGGCCAGACTCGGATACAACCAGTGGCCCCACATGTCGATGACGGTGCCGAGACCGTAGCCGACTTTTTGGATGACGGGCACCTTGTCGGAGGTGGGCGCCGAGGGGGAACGAGTTGAAGCCGGTGAACCGGAGGAGGATGAGGACATATCGCGAAACGGGGTGGGGCGGACGGAACAGCCAAGCAAACGCCGCCCCGGGCGACGAGGGGGCATCGTTTCCGTGAGGTCGTTAGAATAGACGACAGCGGCGCACCCTTCGCCCCTCGACCCGACCTTGCCCAAACTCTGCGCTTACCGGCGCCCCCCGGTCGGCGAATCCATGTCGGCCTCCGCATCGCGTCTTCTCCATGAAAACCCTGCTTCGTCTGTTCTCCGCCTCGTTCACCCTGGCCTTTGCCGTCGCGCTCCAGGCCTCGCCCGCCCTCCCGGCCGCTTCCGAGCTCACGCTTGAAAACGAGGCCGGCACCCTGCGCTTCGCCCTCAAGCTCGACCAGGGCGCGCTCAGCTATCAGGTGCACCACCTCGCCGCCGGCGGCGTCACCACGCCCCTTCTCGGCGACTCGCCGCTCGGGCTGGTGCGCACCGAGGCCGATTTCACGAAGGATCTCGCCTTCGTCTCCGCCGGTGCGCCGGTCGTGGTGAAGGACGACTACCGGCTCGTCGCCGACAAGGTCAGCCGAGTGCGCGCCGCCGGCCGTGAGCGCACCTTCACCTTCCGCAACCCCACCGGCCTGCTATTCGAAGTCACCGCCCGCGCCTATGCCGACGGTGTCGCCTTCCGCTACGGTCTGCCCGGTCGCGGCAGCCAGACCTTGTTCATCAAAGACGAGGCGACAGGCTTCCGTCTGCCGGCCGGTTCCCGCGTCTGGGCCCAGCCCTACTCCAAGGTCGATATCTGGGCACCCGGCTACGAGGCCAACTACGTCAACGGCGTGCCCGCCGGCACCCCCGCCCCCGCCGCCGAAGGCTGGGCGCTGCCGCTGCTTTTCAACACCGGTCAACTCTGGGCCCTCGTCACCGAGTCCGGCCTGGGCTCCGACTACTTCGCCATCCACCTCGAACAAAACGCCCCGGGCGGCCTCTACCGCGCCCGCTTGCCCGAGGAACCCGAGACCTACGGGGTCGCCCCGCAGGCCGCCGCCATCCAGCTGCCCTGGACCTCCCCGTGGCGCCTGGTCGTCGTCGGCGAGCGCGCCGGCGCCATCTCCGAGTCCACCCTCGTCACCACCCTCGCCGCGCCCTCCGTCCTGAAGGACACCTCCTGGATCAAACCCGGCGTCGCCTCCTGGAGCTGGTGGAGCGACATGAGCAGCCCGTCGGACTACACCAAACTCATCGCCTACGTGGACATGTCCGCCCGCCTCGGCTGGCCCTACACCCTGATCGACCTCGGCTGGCACCAGATGAAGAACGGCGGCGACGTGAAACAATTGATCGATTACGCCGCCACCAAGGATGTGGGCGTGCTCATCTGGTATAACTCCGCCGGACAACACAACAAGGTGCCCGACGCCGGCCCCTACGACGTCATGGCCGACCCCCTGCTGCGCGACGCCGAGTTCGCCCGCATCGCCGCCATGGGCGTGAAGGGCATCAAGGTGGACTTCATGCAGAGCGACAAACAGTTCGTCATCGCGCTCTACCACGACATCCTGCGCGACGCGGCCCGGCACAAGTTGCTGGTCAACTTCCACGGTTGCACCATCCCGCGCGGCTGGGAGCGCACCTACCCGCACCTGCTCACCATGGAGGCCGTGCGCGGTGGCGAGCAGTATTGGGACAAGACCTTCGCCGAGGACGCCCAGATGTATAACACCATCTTCGCCTTCACTCGCAACGCGGTCGGCCCGATGGATTACACGCCGACCGTCTTCACCCCGCCCGGCGCGACCAACCCCGGCATCCAGCCCAACACAACCACCAGCGCCCACGAGCTCGCCCTGCTGGTCGTTTTCCAAAGCGGCATCCAGCACGTGATCGACTCCGCCGCCAGCCTGGCCAAGCAACCCGCCTACGTGCTCGATTACCTCACCGACCTGCCCACCGCGTGGGACGAAACCCGCTACCTCGACGGTGCCCCCGGCCAGCTCGCCATCGTCGCCCGTCGCTCGGGCAAGACGTGGTATCTCGCCGGCATCAACGGCACCAAGGCCACCCTCGCCCTCGACGTGGACCTCTCGTTCCTCGGCAAGGGCTCCTACAAAGCCAGCGTGATCACCGACGGCGCGAGCCAGCGCGAGTTTGCCCACGCCGAGAAAACTCTCCGCGCCGGTGAAAAACTCCCCGTCGCCCTCGCCGGTCGCGGCGGCTTCGCCGTCCGCCTCGTTCCCGGACGCTGAGTCGCCCCCGCCACTGCCACCCCTGTCAGTCCCCCAACTCAACTCGCTTTCGGTCGTTTCCCGCCGCCGTCAACTGCAGTTTACCGCCCCATGACCACTCCCTTGGCCCACCGCCTCTCGCTGCGCGAAAAGCTCTCCTACGGCTGCGCCGACTTCGCCTCCGTCCTCTTCTGGCACACCTTCATGGTGTATCTGACGTTCTTTTACACCGACGTCTACGGCCTCTCCGCCGCCGCCGTCGGCACCATGCTGCTCTTCAGCCGCATCCTCGACGGCGCGAGCGATATCCTTGTCGGCATCTGGGCCGACCGCACCCAGACCCGCTGGGGAAAGTTCCGCCCATTCATCCTCTTCGGCTGCGTGCCTTTCGCCGTCTTCGGCGTGCTCACCTTCACCACGCCCAATTTCGACGATGCCGGTAAACTCATCTGGGCCTACATAACCTACAATGGCCTCATGACGCTCTACACCATCGTCAACATTCCCTACACCGCCATGCTCGGCGTCGCCACGCCCGATTCCGCCGAGCGCACCAAGCTCTCCTCCATCAAGTTCATCTTCGCCTTCAGCGCCGGCATCGTCGTCTCCGCCACCCTGCTGCCGCTCGCCAAGGCCCTCGGCGGCGACAACGCCCAACTCGGCTGGCAACTCGCCTTCATCGTTTACGGCCTCGTGGCGGTGATCTTTTTCCTCATCACCTTCTTCGGCACCCGCGAACGCGTCACCGCTCCCATCCCCGAGGGCACTTCCCTCGGCCGCGACCTGAAGCAGCTCTTCACCAACCAGCCCTGGCTCATCCTCGTCTCGGTCACGCTGACCTTCATCCTCTTCGTCGCCCTGCGCAGCTCCGTCTCCACCCACTACATCAAATACTTCATCTACGACGGCCAACCCGAACGCGCCCTCACCTTCCTCGGTCAGGAGTTCACCTTCGTCGGCCTCACCTCCGCCTTCCAGACCCTCGGCCAGGCCGCCTCCGTAGCCGGCGTGCTTTTCCTCGGTCTCGGCTCCGTCCGCATGGGCAAAAAGGCCGCCTTCTTCCTCGCCTACGGCATCGCCCTCGCCACCACCGCCGGCTATTTCTTCCTCAGCCCCGGCCAGGTCGGCGCCATCTTTATCCTCCAGGCCCTCGGCTCCTTCGCCAGCGCCCCGCTCCCCGTCCTGCTCTGGGCCATGTATGCCGACACCGCCGACTACGGCGAGTGGAAGTATCGCCGCCGCACCACCGGCCTCGTGTTCTCCGCCTCCACCATGAGCCAGAAAATCGGCTGGGCCTTCGGCGCCTTCTTCGCCCTCCAGCTTCTCGATTCCGTTGGCTTCGTCGCCAACGCCGAACCCTCCGACCAGGTCAAAAACGGCCTCGTCTGGCTCACCAGCCTCCTCCCCGTGGCCTTCGGTATCATCTCGGTCGTGCTCATGATCTTCTACCCGCTGAGCGAAGCCCGCATGAAGACCATCGCCACCGACCTCGAAAAACGCCGCGCCGACGCCACCCCTGCCGCTTAACGTCACCATGCGCACCCTCTGCCTGGCCTTGGCCACCGCCTTGGCCTTATTCAGCCCGCTCGCCCACGCCGACACCTCCGTCCCGACCGCCCCCGCCGCATTAGGCACCGCAACCGCCGAGCCCGCCGTGGACGAGTCCGCCATGCCCTGGCTCAAAGCCCGCCCCGAGGCACTCCAGCGCTGGGACGACCTCACCTTCGGCCTCTTCATGCACTGGGACCCCTCCAGTCTGCTCGGCGTCGAAATCAGCTGGCACAAACAATCCCGCGTGGACGTCGCCGGCGAGGGCGACATCCCCGACGCGGTTTACAACAACCTCTACCGCTCCTTCAACCCCGCCCAGTTCGACGCCCGCGCCTTTGTGCAAGTCGCCAAGGACGCCGGCATGCGCTACATCGTGCTCACCTCGAAGCACCACGGCGGCTTCTGCATGTTCGATTCGGCCCTCACCGACTTCGATATCATGAACACCGCCTTCAAACGCGACATCGTCAAAGAACTCGCCGAGGCCACCCGCGAAGCCGGCCTCGCCTTCGGTTTTTATTACTCCCAGCCCGACTGGCACCACCCCGACTTCATCCGCAAAGACTTCGACGCCTACCGCCCCTACCTCTACGGCCAGCTCCGCGAACTCCTCACCAACTACGGCCGCATCGACATGATCTTTTTCGACGGCCTCTTTTACGGCGAAAAAGAGTATAAATCCCGCGAGCTCTTCAAAATGATCCGCGAGCTCCAGCCCGACGTCGTCATCAACAACCGCTGCGGCCTGCCCGCCGACTACGACACCCCCGAACAGGTCGTCGGCGCGTTCCAAAACACCCGCCCCTGGGAATCCTGCATGACCCTCGGCACCTCCTGGTCCTGGAAAACCTACGACACCTTCAAATCCCCCGCCGACTGCATCCGCATCCTCGTCCAGACCGTCGGCGGCGACGGCAACCTCCTCCTCAACGTCGGCCCCATGCCCACCGGCATCATCGAGCCCCGCCAGGCCGCCATCCTCAAACAAATCGGCGACTGGCTGCGCGTGAACGGCGAGTCCATCTACGCCCTCGAAGGCGGCCCCTACAAACCCTCCGCCTGGGGCGCCTGCACCTCCAAGGACCGCACCCTCTACGTCCACGTCCTCTCCTGGTTCGACGCCCCCGAGTTTTTCCCCGCCCTCCCCACCCGCATCGCCAGCGTCACCCGCCTCGACGGCCGCCCCGTCGCCTTCACCCAGGACGAGCGCGGCGTGCGTTTCGAAGTCCCCGAAACCGAACGCGACCCGCTCAACACCATCCTCAAGGTAACCCTCGCCCCCGACGGCCCCGCTGCCGCCGCCATCGCGCCCATCCTCGTCCCGACCCGCTCCCTCGCCCGCTTCCAGAAAGTCACCGCCTCGCACCACCCCGATACCGCCGCCCTCGTGGTGGACGACGACCCCGCCACCGAGTGGACCTCCCCCTCCCGCCAATGCTGGATCGAGGTGGACCTCGGTGCCGACCGCCGCTTCGACCGGGTGGACATCCGCGAAGAAGGCCACGAGTGGGAACCCCGCACCTCCGATTTCGAACTCCTCATCCGCGCCGAAGGCACCGCCCCCGACGCCTGGACCACCCTCGATAAGGGCAACAAAATCGGCCACACCTACAGCAAGAGTTTCGCCCCCGCCACCGCCCGCTACATCCGCCTAAAAATCAACGACGCCGGCAAACTCCCCCACTTCTCCGAGATCCAAGTTTACACTCATCCTTAAAAGTCGCGCCGCCCAACGCCCATCTCCCATCTCCCATCGCCCATCTTCCATCATCCATGACCCCTCCCCTCCGTCTCTGCTCCGCCGCCCTGCTCGCCCTCCTCGCCGCGCTGCCCGTCGCGCGCGCCTACAACCCCTTCCTCCCCGGCTGGGAATACATCCCCGACGGCGAACCCCGCGTCTTCGGCGACCGTATCTACCTCTACGGCTCGCACGACCGCGCCAGCGGCGACGCGTATTGTGATTACCAATACCGTGTCTGGTCCGCACCCCTCTCCGACCCCACCACCTGGACCGACCACGGCGTCAGTTTTTCCACCCGCGACCAGGAAGGCCACAAGGACGATGTCGACTACTCCAACAACCGCCTATACGCCCCCGACCTGATCGAAAACCACGGCCAATACTGGCTCTACGCCTACGTGGTCGGCGCCCCCTGCGCCGTCGCCGTCAGCGACCACCCGGCCGGTCCCTTCAAGTTTGTTTCCAAGATCAAGGCCCCCGCCGGCTCCAACAACGAGTTCGGCGGCTGGGGCCAATACATCGACCCCGGCGTGCTGGTCGATGACGACGGCCGCGTTTACATCTACTGGGGCTACAAACGCTCCGCCATGGCCGAGCTCGATCCCAAGACCATGGTGGACATCCTCCCCGGCACCCTGATCAACGACATCATCCCGGTCGAGGAACCCTTCAAATTCTTCGAGGGCTTCTCCCCGCGCAAAATCAACGGCGTTTACTACCTGGTCTACGCCGCCGGCGATTCCCTCGTCTACGCCACCGCCGCCAAGCCCACCGGCCCCTTCACCTATCGCGGCGCCATCATCCGCAACCGCGGCGACAACCCCGGCGGCAACATCCACGGCGGCCTCGCCCAGGTGAACGGCCAGTGGTATATCACCTACCACCGCCAGAGCCACAACGCCGAGTTCTCCCGCCGCGCCTGCGCGGAACGCGTCACCATCGAGGCCGACGGCACGATCAAGGAGGTCGAGCAAACCTCCCTCGGCTTTAAGCAAAGCCTCGACCCCTCGGTCAAAGTCCCCGCCGACGTCACCTGTGTGCTTCGCGGCGGCCCTTACGTAATGGAGTTCGACTACAACACCCGCGCCGTCATCAACACCAAGAACGGCGCCGTGGTGGGCTACAAATACTTCGAGTTCGGCCCCAAGTCCCGCCCGCTGACCCTGCACACCGAACTGCGCGACCACGGCCTCGCCGGCACGATCGAGGTCTGGCTGGACGCCCCCAACGCCGAAAAAGGCCGCCGCATCGGCACCGTCACTATCGAGCCGACCAAGAAGGACGCCCGTTCCTACGCCCCCGGCGACGGCTGGCGCACGATCTCGGTCCCGGTGGAAAAAGTGGAGGGCCGCCACGCCCTCTTTTTCCGTTTTGTGTCGGCCTCCGGCGTGCCGACCAACGCCGCCCTCGCCGACCTCCGCAGCTTCGGCTTCACCAAGAAGAAGTAGCCCGTGGCCCAAATCGGGCGAATTTATGTCGGGCTCTGGTGGCGTTGAAACTTGTCTCGTCATTTTGCCGTAAGCACATCACTCGCAACGATTTTAGATCAACGCTAGACGACCCTGTCCGCTCTGCGGCTTTCGCCGTGCCGGGCCCGATTTTGTATCAATTCTCACAAACTCATGAGAATTGAGGACACTCCTTTGCCCATTCACAGGCTGCGTTTTCGCAATTCATCAACCTTTGTAATAATCGCTATGGTTTTTGCCCCCAGTTTCCCCGCTTGGACAGCTCTTGGTATGTCATTTCGGCAGAGTGTCCTCCCCTTGCTCTTTGTCGTGTTGGCGAGCCTTTCCGCCGGATTTGTCACCGCCCCCTCCGCCCACGCCCAGACCGCCCACGACGGCTTCGCCTACACCAATGGAGCCAATCTCGTCGGACAGTCCGGCGGCTCCGGCTGGTTGGGCAACTGGCTAGCCATCGGCAGCCCCACCCCCGCCACCTCGCCCCTCATCACCTCGACCGGCCTCGACTTCCCCGGCTACACCAGCACCGGCGGAGCCCTCCGGGACACCGGCGGTGCCTTCGCCGCCACCCGCCAATGGTTCACCCCCGCCACCGGCTTCGCCAACGGCACCACCATCTGGTTCTCCTGCCTCGTCCGCGCCACCAATACCTCCACCAGCGACACCCTCGTCCTCCCCTTCGGCGACAAAGGCAGCACCACCTCCGGCCACGGCATCGCCTTCGCCACCAAGGCCACCGCCAACGGCTCCACCAGCTCGTCCGATACCTACGTTTACCTCCGCCACGGCTCCTCCCTTCACGGCACCGACGGCACCACCTCCGGCCCCGGCCTGCTCGCCGCCCTCGGCACCTCCAAGACCATCCTCGTCGTCGGCCGCTTCACCCTCTCCACCTCTTCGAACTCCGACGTCCTCGATGTCTGGGTAAACCAAACCACCGCCCCCACCGGCGACGCCCCCCTCCGCCGCACCGGTTTCACCGCCTCCCGCTCTTCCACCGCCAGCGATGGCCGCGCCCTCCTCTACTTCGGCAGCGCCGCCCAAAGCACGGTGGACGAGTTCCGCATCGGCACCTCCTACGCCGCCGTCACCACCGGCCTTACCCCCGCCACGCCCCCCGCCATCACCCTCGACACCCCTTCGCAGGATCAGCTTTTCGCCTCACCCGCCACCATCTCGCTCACCGCCACCGTCACCCCCGGCGCCGCCACCATTAAAAAAGTCCTTTTCTACAACGGCGCCACCCTGCTCGGCGAAGACACCACCGCCCCGTATTCCTTCAACTTTACCAACGTCCCCGCCTCCCAGCCCAAGCTCTCCGCCCGCGTCGTTTACGATCTCACCGCCGGCCAAAATGCCGACTACGTCCAGCAATCCGCCACCCGCTCGGTCTACGTCCTCGACAACTCCCCCGTCACCTTCGCCGTCAACACCCAGGCCTCCCGCCGTGCCATCAGCCCCTACATTTACGGCACCAACAACATCTCCAACTCCGCCCAGCTCCGAGAGTTGAACTTTACCCTCAACCGCCGCGGCGGCGAGGTCGAGTCCCGCTACGACTACCAGACCAACTCCAATAACATCGCCAAAAACTGGTATTTCACGACCGACAGCGCCTCCGGCACCCCTGCCTCCGAGGTAGGCGGCTACATTAAAGCCACCTTCGACGCCCAAGCCGAGGTCATGGTCACCGTGCCCACCATCGGCTGGATGCCCAAACCCGGCACCCACTCCTTCTCTCAAACCAAATACGGACTCCAAACCTCTAACGTCCCCTTTGGCTCCGGCGACGCCGGCATCGGCATCCTCCAACTCGATGCTTCCGGCAACATCATCCCTTACAACCCCGCCACCGCCGTCGCCGACCGCGCCGCCAACGCCGGCAACCCCACCGTCGAGCTCACCCCCAACCACCCCGACCCCCGCTTCCGCTCCGACCGCAACGACGCCAACTACCTGCCCGCCAACCCCCTGGCCTACCAAAGCGGCTTCATCGACACCCTCATCTCGCAATGGGGCACCGTCGCCAACGGCGGGGTTCGCTTCTACACCCTCGATAACGAACCAGGCCTCTGGGATTACGTCCACCGCGACCTCTGGGGCGGCTCCAACGTCACCAAGGAAGAGATCCGCGACTACACCATCGCCTACGGCAACATGATCCGCGACCGCGATCCCGCCGCCCAGATCCTCGGCCCCAGCGAGTGGGGCTGGGCCGAGGCCGACGACTACTATCCTTGGCTGCTCGCCCAGCTTCAAGCCAGTGAGACCGCCACCGGCCGCCGCTCCCTCGATATCCTCACCGTGCACTACTACGCCGGCTACCCCGGCGCTGAAGGCACCCTCGACCGCCTCTTCGGCCTCAACCGCAGCACCCGCTCCCTCTGGGATCCCAACCACACCGACGAGAGCTGGATCAACTCCAAGATCAACCTCATCCCCACCATGCGCTCCTGGGTCGCCGCCAACTACCCAGGCACCAAAATCGGCATCACCGAATACAACTGGTCCTTTAACGACTTTGATAACTCCATGGCCGGGGCCGTCATCCAGGCCGAGGTCCTCGGCATCTTCGGCCGCGAAGGCCTCGACCTCGCCACTCGCTGGGGCTCCTCCGCCAACAATCCGTCAAATCTCATCTTCAAGGGCATGAAGATGTTCCGCAACTACGACGGCCGCCGCTCCTCCTTCGGCGACACCTCCGTCGCCGCCACCACCTCCGCTAACCCCGACGAGATCAACGCTTTCGCCGCCGAGCGCTCCACCGATGGAGCCCTCACCCTCATGGCGGTCAACAAGCAGCCCTCCGGCGATCGCTCCACCACCTTCTCCCTCGCCAACTTCGCCCACCGCGGCACCGCCCAAGCCTGGCGCCTCGATTCCTCCGGCGTCATCGCCCGCCTGCCCGACCTCACCGTCACCGGCAACGCCCTCGCCACCACCCTGCCGCCCCAGACCATCACGATCTACGTCCTCCCCACCGCCGCCAACCTCATCGCCCCCCAGGTCACCGCCCCCGTGCCCGCCAATGGCGCGCTCAACGTCCCCACCAGCCTCACCGCCGCCTGGACCCCCTCCGCCAACACGTCCCTCTACCACGTCTACCTCGGCACCAGCCAATCCGCCGTCGCCGCCGCCACCCCCGCGACCTCCGGCATCTACCGCGGTGCCAGCGCCACCCCCGACTTCGACCTTACCAGCCTGACCGGTAACACCACCTACTACTGGCGCGTGGACGCCGAGGCCACCGGCGGCACCACCACCGGTGCCGTCTGGAGCTTCACCACCGCCCTACCTCCCCGCGGTGTCGTCACCCTCAACTCCGGAGACGGCTTCGGCTCCAGCTCCTACAACGCCGCCGGCAACTGGAGCAACTCCGCCGCCCCCTCCCTCGCCAACGACTACTTCACCTCCAACAAGGAACTCCGCAGCCCCGCCGGCGCCTCCGGCACCACCCCCTTCGGCGGTTACTCGCTCTCCCTCGACTCCAACGGCACCCTGACGACCAAGGGCGCCAACAACAACACCCTCGCCATCGAGCGTCTGTTCCTGAACGGCGGCCGCATCCGCGTCGGCGACCAGAACAATCTGGTTACCATCTCCGGCTCCCTCGCTCAGGTCACCGCCGCCTCCACCCTCGACGCCGACCAGGCCTCCCGCACCCTCGTCATCGCCTCTCCCCTCACCGGCTCCGGCCGCCTCACCATCGCCTCCGGCACCGGCACCGGCGGCGTCGTCCGCCTCTCCGGCGTCAACGACGCCTTCACCGGCCCCTGGATCATCAACTCCGGCGCCACTCTCCAGGTCGGCAACGGCGGCGCCACCGGCTCCCTCGGCTCCGGCGACCTCACCCACAACGGTGCCCTCACCTTTAACCGCACCGGCCTGCTCACCGTCCCCGGCGACATCTCCGGCTCCGGCACCCTCACCCTCAACTCCGCCCTCGCCCTCACCCTCGACGGCGCCAGCACCTACACCGGAGCCACCACCGTCTCCACCGGTTCGCTCTTCGTCACCGGCTCCTTGGGCAATACCACGGTCTCCGTCGCCTCCGCCGCCACCCTCGGCGGCGACGGCGCCTTCGCCGGTCCCGTCACCGTCCAGGGCACCTTCGCCCCCGGTGCCACCGGCCAGAACTCCACCGGCCACCTCACCTTCGGTGGCTCCCTGACCCTCGCCACCACCACCACCACCCGCCTAGAGCTCAACCGCACCGCCGCCGTCACCCACGACGCCGTGGCCGTCACCGGCGCCTTCACCGCCGCCGGCTCGCTCGTGATCACCAACCTCGGCGACGCCCTCGTCGCCGGCGATAGCTTTGCCCTTTTCAACAAGGCCCCCACCTCCGGCGCCTTCGCCAACGTCACCCTGCCCGCGCTCCCCGCCGGCCTCACCTGGCAAAACAACCTCGCGGTCAACGGCACCGTCTCCGTCCTCGGCGCCAATCCCCCCGGAGAACCCGCCGATCCCGCCCCCGCCGACGACGCCACCGGCCTCTCGCCCCGGCCCGACCTCTCTTGGACGCCCGGCGACGCAGCCGTCACCCACCGCGTTTACCTCGGCACCAACGAGGCCGCCGTCGCCGCCGCCACCCCCGCCACCGCCGGCATCTACCAGGGCGAACAAACCGCCACCACCTTCACCCCGCCCGCCGACCTCCTGCCCGCCACCACCTACTACTGGCGCATCGACCAAGTCGGCCCCGGCGGCGTGACCGCCGGCCCCGTCTGGTCCTTCACCACCGCCGCCTACTACGTCTCCACCAGAGAGCCCTTTAACTACACCCTCGCCGCCAACCTCACCGCCCAGAACGGCGGCACCGGTTGGCGCGGCCCCTGGCTGGCCGCCACCCACTCCTCGGTCATCGACCCCCTTATCGTCGGTGCCGGCCTCACCCACCCGAACCTCGTCACCACCGGCAACGCCGTGCGCGACACCAGCGGCACCCGCTTCACCAACGCCCGCAAGTGGTTCGAGCCCGCCACCCCCATTCCGAATGGCACCACCGTGTGGTTCTCCGCCCTCGTGTCGTATAACATTAATCACAACAGCGACCTGCTCATCCTGCCCTTCGGCAACTCCACCGAGAGCCAGAACACCAACGGTCTGGGCATCGCGATCAACTCCCGCCTCACCGCCTCCGGTGCCACCGATGCCAACGCCCGCGTCTATCTGCGCAACGCCTACACCAACTACGGTATTGGCGGCTCCACTACGGGCGCGGGCTTGAGCGCCGCCCCCATCGGCACGCCCTTCCTCGTCGTCGGCCGCTTCACCCTCTCCACCACGGCCAACGCCGACACCCTCGACGTCTGGGTAAACCCCTCCGCCGCCCCCGCCGCCAACAGCACCCTGCGCCTCACCGGCTTCACCGCCCCCCGCACCCCCGCCACCAGCGCCGGCAACTTCGTGCTCTACTCCGGCTACAGCGCGCAAAGCGCCATAGACGAACTCGCCCTCGGCACCTCCTACGCCGACGTCACCCGCAACATCACCGGCTCCGTCCAGCTCACCGCCACCGTCAACGGCCCTTCCCAGATCGACCTCTCCTGGACCGACCAGACCTTCAACACCACCGGCTTCCGCCTCGAACGCGCGCCCACCCCCACCGGCACCTACACCCTGCTCGCCGAGGTCGGCCCGGGCGACGGCACCTACACCGACACCGGCCTGCCCGCCGCCTCCACCTACTGCTACCGCCTCACCGCCGACCACGCCTCCGGCGGCGTCATTTCGAGCAACATCGCCATCGAGAGCACGCCCCTCGCCAACCACGTCCCGGTCATCCCGACCTTCGAGTTCCAAAAACGGAAACACGGCCTCTTCGTTCACTACGTGTTTGGCGGCTTCATGGGCGACTACACCGCCCTCGGTTACCAGCAAGGCTACCCCACCACCATCGACCAGCTGGTCAACGCCTTTAACGTCAACACCTTCGCCGACCAGGTCGCCAGCATGGGGGTCGAATACCTCATCTTTACCGCCTACCACGCCAACATGAACGTGCTCTACCCGAGCACCAAGATGGCCGCCTGGCGCGGCCCCGGCCACGCCACCACTTCCCGCGACCTCCTCGGCGAGATCTGCGACGCCATGGCCCTCAAAGGCATCAAGGTCCACTTTTACATGCACATCGACATCGGCCAGGACTTCAGTCCTGCCGACCGTGTCGCCACCGGCTACGACCTCGCCGACCGCACCACTTGGAACTCGTTTATGAACGAGATCGTCGGTGAGATCGGCACCCGCTACGGCAGCCGCCTCGAAGGGTTCTGGCTCGACGGTGCCTACATCAACAGCACCGCACTCAACGGCCTCAAGACCGCCATGCGCAGCGTCAATCCCGACCTCATCATCGTCGGCAACAACGCCCAGTCCTTCGGCGAATACGACCTCGGTTGCAAAGAGGCCGGCAGCATCGACCAAGGCACCTACAGCATGACCCCGGACGCCCCCGCCGGCTTCCCCGTCACCCAGGCCAAGGTCAGCTCCTGGCTGGCCTATGATCGCCAGATCGCCCTCATCGCCGGCGGCGGCTGGTGGTCGTCCAACAACGAGATCAACTCCGGCCGCTACTCGGTGGACGACCTCGTGAAATACACCGCGCTCCAGGCCGGCGCCAACACCCACGGCGGCGGCGTCGCCTGGGCCGCCGGCTGCTTCGGCAACGGCTCCTTCGACCCCGACTTCCTCGCCAAGATGCAGGCCGCCTGGGGCCATCTGGAGCCCGTCTCCGAGGCCATCCACGACACCGTCCCCAGCACGTCCTTCCCTACGCCCGTCCTGGCCAGCATCGAGCGCCTCTCCGGCGGCTTCACCGCCACCATGTCGCCCGACGGCCACTTCGACTACATCCACGTCCTCCGCCCCCCCACCGGCCGCAGCCTCCGCCTGCCCCCGCCCCTCGACCTGCGCGAATTCGTCAGCGCCCACCTCCTGCCCGGCAACCAGCCCGTCACCCTCGCCGCCCAAGGCGACGGTTACCAAGTCACCCTGCCCGAAGGCGCCAACTGGGACCCGCGCAACACCGTCATCCGCCTCACCGCCCAGCTCCCGCTGCCGGTGACCAGCGCCCTCTCCGTCGCGGCCGACGTGCGTATGCTCAACATCGGCGGTGCCGGCCAGGCCGGGGCCGACACCCAGCTAGGGGTTTACCAAGGCCGCGACCGCACCTTGCTGCGCTTTGACCTCTCCTCCGTGCCCGCCGGCAGCACCCTCCACTCCGCCAACCTCACCCTCTACGCGACCAGCAGCTACCATGACAACACCATGGGCAACCCCGTGCAGGTCTTCCGCGCCACCAAACCGTGGACCGAGTTCGGCGCGCTCTGGGCCAGATACGACGCCACCACCAACTGGACCAACCCCGGCGGCGACGCCGTCGGCATCACCGGCCTCCAGCTCTCCGCGCCCTACGCCGTCAACACCAGCGACCCCGCCGCCAACGGCCCGTTGACCTGGGACATCACGACCCTCGCCCAGGAATGGCTTGCAGGCACCTACCCGAACCAAGGCATGTTGATCACCCTGGGCGGCAACCAGAGCAACCTGCACTTCCATTCCCGTGAAAGCACGTCCACCGGTCTTCGCCCGAGCCTGCTGCTGACCTTCACCCCGCCCCCCGCCCCCGAGCCCGCCACCACGCCCGTCCCGGCCGATGCCGCCACCAACGTAGCCATCAACCCCTCCCTCGGCTGGACCCCCGGCCTCCGCGCCACCGCGCACCGCGTCTTCCTCGGCACCGACTCCGCCGCCGTCGCCGCCGCCACGCCCTCCACCACCGGCATCTACCGGGGCGAACAAGCCACCACCACCTTCACCCCGAGCGCCGCACTCACCAACTCCACCACCTACTACTGGCGCATCGACGAGGTCGGCACCGGCGGCGTAACCCCCGGCACCGTCTGGAGCTTCACCACCATCGCGCCCGTCCTGCCCTACGTCCAGTGGGCGACCGAGCAAGGCCTGACGCCCGGTCCCGACACCGCCATCACCGCAGACCCCGAAGCCGACGGCCGCTCCAACCTGCTCGAATACGTCCTCGGCGGCTCCGCGCTCACCGCCGACCCGGCCTTTAATCCCACCATCACGAACTCCGCCGCCAACCTGGTTTACACCTTCTCCCGCACCGATCGTTCCGAAGCCGACACCACCCTCGTGGTGCAATACGGCAGCTCTCTCCTCACCGTCGGCACCTGGACGAACGTTCCCGTCGGAGCGACCAGCAGCACAACCGGCGACGTGACCGTGACCGTCGCCGAAAACGCCACCGCCCCCGACACCGTGACCGTCACGATCCCCCGCGGCGCCGCCTCCACCCTCTTCGTCCGCCTCCGCGCCACCCGCCCCTAGTATTCTGTATCTCGGATTTTTTCGGATTAGCCAAAGAGCCGAGCCGGAGCTCGGACACAGAGGTCATGGAGGAGAAAACATCTCGGTCGTTGAAAATCAGTATTACTAACTACTAGAGCATCTTAAGAAAAAATGTAGCCGCAAAGAACGCAAAGACCACAAAGAACAAAACGGTTCTTCGACATTTTCGGTGGGTGAGGGTGCGCTCAGAGCCCGCTTTGACGTAGCGGAAGCGCTCCGCGCTTTCGTCCGAGAGGCGCCCCAAACACGAAATGGCCCTGCCATTCCGCTACACCTACCCACTGGAAACGTCGAAGAACCAACAAAACCACGCTATCCTCCTCTCTTTGTGATCTCTGTGTTCTTTGTGGCTAAAACTCTGATCACTTGGTCCCCTAGAAATCTGGCCACGCTCCAACTAGAACCGCCCCTAGCCCGAGTTGGAACGCGTCGTCCCCAACGCGTTGACGCGCCCCCTCCGCGCCAAAGCCGCTGCCCGCCCCTATAGCCCCGACCTCCGGTCGGGGTCCTCAAGACCGCGCCCGCGAAAAACCCGTGGCCTGCGTTTTCATGACAACGCCCGCCACCTCCCGGCTGTCGTCATCCGCCAATCCTCGCCAAACTACCTGCGCGTGTCGTCTGCCGCCGCCCCCCATGAAACGTTCCCCTCTCCCCCTGCCCGCCCTCCTGCGCCGCGTCTTCGCCTTCCTGTTTGCCGCCCTATCCGCGGCCCTGCTCGCCCCCGTCGCCGCCCTCGCCGCCCCCCTCGGCAACTACCAGTCCCACGTCGTCTCCACCAACCCGGCCCGGATCGAAATCACCGATACCCTTGGCAACCGCCTCCGCCTCCGCGCCTACGGTGACAACATGGTCCGCGTGCAGGCGGTCGGTGCCTCCGCCGCCTTCTCGCCCGACAACCGCTACCTCATGATCGAGAACCACGCCCTCGGCGGCGCCCTCTCCATCCTTTCCGACACCGCTTCCTCCCTGCTCATCGCCAACGGCGACATCCGCCTCACCGTATCCAAAAACCCCCTGCGCCTCTCCTACGCCGACGCCGCCGGGGTGCCCCTGCTCGCCGACTCCACCGGCATCGACCTCGACCCCGTCACCCTGCGCTACGTCTTCACCCCCGACTCCACCGAAGACTTCATCGGCTACGGCCAAAAACGCCTCTCCCTCCAGGACACCTTCCAACTCGCTGGCCGCACCGAGCGCCGCAACTACGGCGAGGACGGCTACCCCGGCCGCGGCGCCCAGGGTGTGCTCATCGTGCCGTTCTACATGTCCAGCAAGGGCTACGGTTTCTTCGCCCACACCACCTACACCCACGAGGGGCGCTTCAACAACGCCGGCGACTACAGCTTCCGCGTCGAGCTGAAGAACTTCTCCCCACCCGAGGCCGACTACTTCTTCATCTACGGCCCCCAGCCCGCCGCCATCCTCGACCACTACACCCGGCTCACCGGCCGCCCTCGTATGCCGCGCAAGGCCATCTTCGGCATCCACCTCTCCGACAACGAGCCGTCCCAGCCCACCATCAACCAGTCCTGGTGGCAGACCAAGGTCCAGGCCCACCACGACGCCGGCTTCCCGCTCGACCACCTCGTCTACGACAACGACTGGCGCGCCGCCAGCCCGCTCACCGGCGGGGCCATCGGCCAGTGGGGCGGCTCCCAGTTCGCCTTCGAGCTCACCCGCTACCCCGACCCCGCCTCCTTCCGCACCTGGTATGACGCCCGCGGCCTCATGCTCACCCTCGATCTCAACCTCAACAACTGCAACGACTCCGCCGGCTGGCTCCCGTCCTACAACATCCCCCCTTACAACGCCACCAACACCAAAACCACCGACACCTCCGACCCCGATTACAGCAACCCCGCCACCCGCGCCTGGCTCTGGCAGCTCTTCTGGGACAAGGCCTTTAACCCCGCCCTCGGCTACCCCGGCGACGCCATCTGGCTCGACGAGTCCGACGGCATCTACCGCGCCGACGGCCAGCTCCTCGCCAACGGCCGCCCCTGGCACGAGATGAAGAACTACTACTTCTTCCTCACCGCCCAAGCCGCCGTCGCCGAAGGCTGGGACAACGCCGAGGGCGGCGCCACCCCCGGCATCGGCGAGGCCAAGCGCCCCTGGGTCTGGATTCGCGGCGGTAGCCCCGGCATGCAGCGCTACGCCACCCACTGGACCGGCGACATCGATTTCACCGAGCCCTTCTACCACGGCAGCATCGTCGGCATGCAGGCCTCGGGCCTCGCCGGGTATCCGTTCTACAACCACGACGCCGGCGGCTTCGGCACCAACAGCAGCAGCTCCGACCCCCTCGCGAAAATCCCCGGCCCCAACGACGTTTACTACGCCGAGTGGGGCATGGGCCTCGGCAGCTTCAGCCCCATCTGGCGCCCCCACGGCTACAACAACCCCCGCTGGCCCCTCCACCGCAACGCCGCCAGCCAGGACGCCTTCCGCCGCTACGGCACCCTGCGCTACGAGATGATGCCCTACATCTACACCCTCGCCCATCGCGCCCACGAAAGCGGCCTGCCCATGTCCCGCCCCATGGCGCTGGTGTATCCGGATCACCCCGACGCCTGGCTGCCCGCCCAGGAACTCCAATACCACTGGGGCGACGCCTTCCTCGTCGTTCCCCCGCTCCATCTCGACGGCGTCAGCGAATCCCGCACCGCCTGGATCCCCCCCGCCCCCAAGTGGTATGACTTCTGGACCGATCTCCCCGTCTTCGCGCCCACCTCCGGCGGCTTTCACACGTTTAACACCACCCCCGGTCACCTCCCGCTCTTCGTCAAAGCCGGCTCCATCATCCCGCGCCAGGATTTCGCCGTCACCACCGCCGCCCTCTCCGACGCCAAGCTCCACCTCGACGTCTACGCCGGCGCGTCCGGCGCCTACGAACTGATCGAGGACGACGGCGTCACCGAGCGCTTCCGCACTCGCGGCGAGCAACGCCGCACCGCCTTCACCTACACCGAGGCCGCCCTCACCCCCGCGCCCGCCACCGGCACGCTCCAGATCGGCGCCGCCACCGGCACCTACACCGGCGCCTCCGCCAGCCGCACCTACCTCGTGCGCCTGCACGGCCTCACCGCCGCGCCCACCCAGGTCACGGTCAACGGCACCCCGCTCCCCGTCCAGGCCGCCCCCCTGCCCGCCGGCGACACCACCGCCGCCGTCTGGGACGCCGCCGCCCGCCACGCCGTCGTGCGCCTCTCCTCCCGCGCCGTCACCGCCGCCGCCACCGTCGCGCTTACCTTCCCCGACACGCCCGCCGCCCCCACCGCCCTCTCCGCCACCACGGTATCCAGCAGCCAGATACAACTGGCCTGGACCGACAACTCCGACAACGAGACCGGCTTCACCCTCTTCCGCAAGACCGGTGCCAACGGTATCTACGCCCAGCTCGCCACCGTCGCCGCCGGCGTCACCACCTACGCCGACACCGGCCTCGAGGACGAAACCGAGTATTTCTACCGCGTCGCCGCCACCAACGCCGACGGCAACTCCGCCTACGCGCCCGAGGCCTCCGCCACCACACTGCCCATCGCGCCCGTGGCCCCCGCCGCCCTCGTCACCACCACCCTCGCCCTCGACACCGTCCGCCTCACCTGGACCGACACCGCCGATAACGAAACCGGCTTCCGCATCGAGCGCGCCCTCGCCCCCGGCGGCCCCTTCGTCGTCATCGCCAACCTCGGTGCCGGCCTCACCACTTACGACAATACCGGCCTGCCCGCCAGCAGCACCTACTACTACCGCGTCGCCGCCTTCAACACCGCCGGCGACTCTCCCTTCTCCGGCGTCGTCTCCGGCACCACCGTGCCCCCGTCGCCCCCTGCCGCGCCCACCGGGCTCGCCGCCACCACCGGCACCGGCACCCAGATCAACCTTTCCTGGATCGATGCCTCCACCAACGAGCTCGGCTTCATCCTTCAGCGCAAAACCGGCTCCGGCGGCACCTACGCCCAGATCGCCTCCCTCGCCGCCGGCACCACCAGCTACTCCGACATCGGCCTCGCCGGCAACACCACCTACTTCTACCGCGTCGCCGCCACCAACCTCGGCGGCGAATCCACCTTCAGCAACCAGTCCAGCGCCACCACCCCCGTCATCGGCACCGTGACCCTGACCAGCGGCGACGGCTTCGAGACCACGTCCTTCAACGTCGCCGGCAAGTGGAGCAACGGCCAGGCCCCCAGCGCCGCCAACGACTACGTCACCAACGGCAACATGCTGCGCACCCCAAACAACTCCACCGGCAACCTGACCTTCGCCGGCAACTCCCTCACCGTCAGCGCCAACGGCACCATCCTGCTCAAAGGCGCCGGCGATAGTTCCATCACCGTCAACGCCCTCAAACTCAACGGCGGCCGCCTCCGCATGGGCTGGGACAACACCCAGACCGTCTTCGGCAACCTCCAGGTCGTCGCCAACTCGATCCTTGACCCCAACAAAGCCAACCGCGTGCTCGTGCTCGCCGCCCCGCTCTCCGGCTCCGGCGGCCTCACCCTCGATTCCTCCGAGGGCAACGGCGGCTTGCTCCGCCTCGCGGTGGACAACCCCGCCTACACCGGCAACTGGACCATCCCCAACGTCGCCGGCAAACAGGCCACCGTCCAGGTCGGCGTCGGCGGCACCGCCGGTTCGCTCGGCTCCGGCAGCGTGACCAACGACGTCGCCCTCATCTTTAACCGCTCCGACGCCTACACCGTGGCCAACCCCATCAGCGGCATCGGCACGGTCAGTATCACCGGCGGCGGCACCCTCACCCTGCTCGGCACCCACAGCTACACCGGTGCCACGTCCCTCTCTGGCGCAAATCTGTTCGTGAACGGCACCCTCGGCAACACCACCGTCACGGTCAACTTCGGCTCCGTGCTCGGCGGCACCGGCACGCTCGGCGGCCCCGTCTCGATCTTCGGCGACTTCGCCCCCGGCGCGAACGGCATCGGCACGCTCACGGTCAACAACGCCATCAACCTCGGCGGCGGCAGCATCTTCGAACTCAATACCGCCTCCAGCCACACCCACGACCGCCTCGTCGCCAGCGGCGGGCTCACCGTCTCCGGCCCCCTTCTCGTGGTGAACACCGGCCCCGCCCTCGTCACGGGCAACACCTTCGCCCTCTTTAACAAGGCTCCCGGTGGCAACTTTGCCACGGTCACCTTGCCCGCCCTCGGCCCCGGCCTGCTCTGGCAAAACGACCTCGCCGTCGACGGCACCCTCCGCGTCGTCGCCGCCCCCGTGCCGCCCTACGTCCAGTGGGCGACCGACCAGGGACTGACCTTGGGCGGCAACGATGCCGTGAATATCGACCCGGAGGCCGACGGCCGCGTCAACCTCCTGGAATACGTGCTCGGCGGCTCCGCGCTGGACGCCGACGCCGCGTTCTCCCCCGTGCTGACGGTCTCGGGCTCCGACGCGGTCTTCACCTTCACCCGCGCCGACCGCTCCGAAGCCGATGCCACGCTCGCGGTGGAATACTCCGACTCGCTGGCCACCGGCGCGACGTGGACCGTCGTGCCGGTCGGCGCGACGAGCTCCGTGTCGGGTGCCGTCACGGTCGGCATCGCCGAAAACGGCATCGCGGCCGACTCCGTCGTGGTGACGATCCCGCGAGGTGCCTCGCCCACGTTTTTCGTCCGCCTGCGCGCCAGCCGCGTGCCCTAAGGCCAGTTCGAACATTTCAAATAGAGTCGTAGCGGAGTCGTAGCCGCATTGGACGCGGCCTCGTTCACCCTCGACGGCCGGTCCTGGTTGCTGGTGGCGGACACGGGCGACAACGGGTCGCGGCGGGGCGACTGCGCGTTGCTCATCGTGCCCGAACCGGAGCCGGCGGACATGGGGCCCGACCGCGAAACGCGGGTCGGCGTGGCCTGGCGGATTCCGGTGACTTTTCCGGACGGTCCCCGCGACTGCGAGGCCGTCGCGGTCGCCGCCGAGGAGGGCAAGGTCTACCTCCTGGCGAAACGGGCAAATCCGCACGGCATCTACACCCTGCCGTTGCGGCCGGCGGCGGGGGCGTCGAGCCCGATGGCGGAACGCGTGGGCCAGCTGGCGCCTCTGCCGGCGGCGCCGGAGTTGCTGCAGCTGCTGCCGGTCCCGGCGGGGGCGTTCCGGGCCCAGCCCACGGGCCTGGACTTCGCGGCGGACGGCTCGGCGGCGGTGATCCTGACCTATGGCGAGGTGCTGGTGTATCCGAAAACGTGGGACGAAACCTGGGCGACCGCGCTGGCCCGGCCCGGACGCGTCCTCGGCTCGCACGGGCTGGACCAGGGCGAGGCGGTTGCCTTTGGCGCGGAGGGCCGCGAGATCCATGCGACGGGGGAGGGGACGGGCGCGCCGCTGCTGCGGTGGCGGCGGTGAGCACGGCCGGCTAGCGAGGGCTTATGCTTCGATGTGTGTTCAATTGTTTGGCGCATAGACGCGTTGACGAGGATTTACCGGATTTAGGGAGCTCCTAAAATCTCCGGCGGGGTCTGCGCGGCCGGGAAATGCGGCTCGGCCAAGGCGGGGGCGGCGGAGGCCTACCTGGAAGGGTGGTGCCGCCGCGCCCAACGCCGGCCCAGCCGTATTTCCCGGTCGCCCTGCGGGTTGAGGGCCATTCCGGCATCCGCTACGTTGGGGAGGCGGGGGATAGCCTCTTCGAGGATACCCCCCGCCTCCCCGCCTTGCGGCCTGCCGTTTGGCCCTCAA
>CAMCHD010000005.1 GCA_945874545.1 Akkermansia muciniphila
GTGTTGAGGTCGCGGACAAAGCCTTGCAGCAGGAGGGCGAGCCCGAGTCCGGCGCAGAAACTTCCGACGCCCAGCCGATCGGGCAGGGCGCCCAGGCCGGCGAGGGCGCCCACCCCGGTGGTCGCGAGCACCACGGCGAGGCCCTCGTGCCGGCGGTAGGCGGAGCCGTGCGCGTCTCCGGCGGGTGGGGCGGAGGGGCTTTCCGGCGTCGGCATGGCGGGGGCGGGCCTTGGCGGCGGTGGTCGGCGGAAGAACGAACGGTAGAGGCGGGAGAATCGAAAAACCGGCCGGGGCTCAGTCGCCGACCGAGTCGTCGTCGAGGAAGATCCACTTATCGACGTCGAAGCGCTGGCGGTGGAGGGACTGGGCGTATTCGGGCTTCTTCACCAGGCTGCCGGGGCTGTTCATCACCATCTGGATCTTTTCGTTGGGGATGTGGTGTTTCAGCAGGGTGAAGGAGGCGTCGTAGTCACGGCTATCGTAGTCGATGCCGAGTTTGCGGTAGGCCTCGTCGGAGCTCAGGGCCTGGTTGCTCTCCGTCATCATGCGGTCGGCGGCGTAGGCGCCGAAGCCGGCGCCGCGGCCGTCGTTGTAGACCAGCAGCATGGCGCCGACGCCGTAGGTCACGATGTGTTTCACCGACTCCTTCATCTTGTCGCGGTTGGACACGACGCGCAGCGGGAAGCGGTTGAACAACGACTCGGAATGCAGGCGGACGACCGGGATATCGTAGATGCGGGGGTGGCCGTGGGTGAGCACGACAAAGTCCTGGGAAGTCACGATGTCGTAGTAGACGTGCACGCGGAACCAGTAGGGCGTGGTGACGAGGTCGAGGATGGGGGCGTCGGGGTTGTCCTTGCGGTGGGCGGCGAGCGCGTCGGGGTTTATCTTAACGAAAAAGCGGTTGTCGCGGATGACCTTGTAGCCGAGCACGAGGGGGTTGGCCCCGGCGGTGTAGCGGTCGATCAGGCCCTGGCCGAAGAGTTCGCGGAACTGGAGCTCGGTGAGGAGGATATCGTTGTCCACCGGCTTCATCGGCAGGAAGTAGCTGGCGGAGTAGACAAAGCGTTTGGCCGAGGGCAGGACGTGGGGGCGGAAGGGTTTGACCGGTTCCGGTGGGAGGGCGCGCTTCAGGGTGGACTCGGTGGGGCGTTTCAGGATGTGGCCGCCGGCGGCCTTGCTGGTCAGGTAGGCGAGGTTAAAGGGCGAGGGCTCGAACTCCAGGGTCTCGGTGCCGGCGACGGTCAGGCCCTGATCGCGCAGGGCGGCGACCTTGTCCGGATTATTGGTCAGGACGATCCAGGAGGCCTTGATGCCCAGCAGGTAGCAGATGTGGGAAATATTCTCGTAGTTGCGGTGGTCCTTTTTCAGCCCCATGGACGCGTAGGCGGCGAAGGTGGAGATCTGGTCGAGGGAGGCCTGCACGAGCATGCGGTCGCGGGCCTTGCCGACGTAGCCGACGCCGCGGCCTTCCTGGAGCAGGTAGAACAGCACGCCGTTGCCTTTTTCCGAGATCACCTTGAACGCGCCCTCGAGTTGTTGCACGCAGTCGCAATCGCAGCCGCGCAAGGTCTCGGAGGTCACGCAACTGGAGTGCAGGCGGGTGTAAAGGGTGGCGGCGGTCGAGATGTCGCCGTGGGCGAGGGCTACGATGTAGTGTTTGTCGATGATGTCCTGGAAAACGTAGGCGCGGAACAGGCCGAAGCGGGTGTCGAGCAGGCAGTTGGCGATGTAGGCGGTGGTGCCGTAGATCGGGCGCTCCTCGAGCGTGGTGGGTTTCAGCACGGCGCCGGCGGCGTGTTGCAGATCGCGGACGAGGTCGGCGAATTCGGGTGGGACGGCGCTGGTGGGATCAAAGGTGGCGGCGGACATGGAGGTGGGACGACGGGCGAGAAAGACCGGGAACGGAGAGTTTGGCGCAAAGGCGCGAAGGGACGCAAGGAGCGCCAAGCGCGGACCTTTGACAAGCGCGAGACGGAGTCGCCGCCGGGTCTTCGCCAGCCGGGGGTTTGTTTGGGGGCTCGCGTTTGGCGCTATCGCCAAAATGCCTCTCGCCCGCCGGGCCCAGGCGGTGATTCGGATCGGCGACGAGAGCGTGGGACCCGGGCGCCGGCGAAAGGTGTGGTCGCTTCCCCTCGTCGGGGCCCGGGTGGCGGCATGCGTGTGATTTACGCGCGGTCGAAGCGGTCGGCGTGCATCACCTTCGTCCACGCGGCGGCGAAGTCGTGCACAAACTTTTCCCGGTTGTCGTCCTGGGCGTAGAGCTCGGCGTAGGCGCGCAGGATGGAGTTGGACCCGAAGACCAGGTCCACCCGGGTGGCGGTGTATTTGACCGTGCCGCTCTGGCGGTCGCGCAGGTAGTAGAGGTTCTCGCCGCGCGGTTCCCAGACGTTGGCCATGTCGGTGAGATTGACGAAGAAGTCGGTCGTCAAGGCTCCGACCCGCTCGGTGAACACGCCATGGCGGGTGCCGCCGTGGTTGGTGCCGAGCACGCGCAGGCCGCCGACGAGCACGGTCATCTCGGGCGCGGTGAGGCCGAGCAGTTGGGTGCGGTCGAGCAGGAGTTCTTCGGGCTGGGCGGCGTAGGATTTTTTCAACCAGTTCCGGAAGCCGTCGTGCAGCGGTTCGAGCACGGCGAAGGACGCGGCGTCGGTCTGCTCGGCGGTGGCGTCGCCGCGGCCCGGGGCGAAGGGCAGCTCGAGGGCCACGCCGGCCGCGCGGGCGGCCTGCTCCACGCCGACGTTGCCGCCGAGCACGATGAGGTCGGCCAGGCTGGCGCCGTGGGCGGTGGCGATGGCCTGGAGCACGCGCAGCACGCGGCCGAGGCGGTCGGGCTCGTTGCCCTCCCAGTCGCGGAGCGGGGCGAGGCGGATGCGGGCGCCGTTGGCCCCGCCGCGCAGATCGGAGCCGCGGAAGGTGCGGGCGCTGTCCCAGGCGGTGGCGACGAGGTCGCCGATGGACAGGCCGGAGGCGGTGATGGCGGCCTTGGCGGCGGCGACGTCCCAGCCGCTCGGGCCGGCGGGCACGGGGTCCTGCCAGATCAGGTCTTCCTGCGGCACCCAGGGGCCGAGGTAGCGCACACGGGGGCCGAGGTCGCGGTGGGTGAGCTTGAACCAGGCGCGGGCGAACACCTCGGAGAAGTGGGCGGGGTCGCGGTGAAAACGCTCGGAGATGACGCGGTAGGCGGGGTCCTTTTTCAGGGCCATGTCCGCGTCGGTCATGATGGGGTTGTAGCGGATGGACGGGTCTTCGACGTCCACTGGTTTGTCCTCCTCCTTGATGGCGATGGGCTCCCATTGCCAGGCGCCGGCGGGGCTCTTCTTGAGCTCCCACTCGTAGGTGAAGAGCAGATAAAAATAGCCGTTGTCCCAGCGGGTGGGGTGGGTGGTCCAGGCGCCCTCGATGCCGCTGGTGACGGT
Source organism: Akkermansia muciniphila (assembly GCA_945874545.1). GTDB lineage: Bacteria > Verrucomicrobiota > Verrucomicrobiia > Opitutales > Opitutaceae > IMCC26134_A. The sequence continues at coordinate 3,420 of CAMCHD010000005.1, forward strand.
GTCGCGGCCGATGCCGCGAGTCTTGTGGTTCATCCAGCCGAGGCCCTGTTCTTCGAGGCCGGCCTCTTCCGGTTTGGGACCGAGGTTTTCGGCGCGGCCGTTGCCGTGGCATTTGCCGACGGTGTGGCCGCCGGCGGTGAGGGCGACGGTCTCCTCGTCATTCATGGCCATGCGAGCGAAGGTCACGCGCATGTCCTGGGCGGTGCGGAGCGGATCGGGCTGGCCGTCCACGCCCTCGGGGTTGACGTAGATCAGGCCCATCTGCACGGCGGCGAGGGGGTTTTCGAGGGTGTTGCGATCCTCGGTGGCGTAGCGCTCGCTGCTGCTGGCCAGCCACGCTTTTTCGGCGCCCCAGTAGATGTCCTTTTCGGGGTGCCAGATGTCCTCGCGGCCGAAGGCGAAGCCGAAGGTTTTCAGGCCCATGGATTCGTAGGCGATGGTGCCGGCGAGGATGAGCAGGTCGGCCCAGCTGAGTTTGTTGCCGTATTTCTTTTTGATCGGCCAGAGGAGGCGGCGGGCCTTGTCGAGGTTGGCGTTGTCGGGCCAGGAGTTGAGCGGGGCGAAGCGCTGGTTGCCGGTGCCGCCGCCGCCGCGGCCGTCGGAGATGCGGTAGGTGCCGGCGGCGTGCCAGGACATGCGGATCATGAGGCCGCCGTAGTGGCCCCAGTCGGCCGGCCACCACGGCTGGCTGTCGGTCATGAGGGCCGTGAGGTCGCGGCGGAGGGCCTCGAAGTCGAGCGACTGCACGGCCTGGCGGTAGTCGAAGCCGGGCGCGTAGGGGGTGGATTTGGAGTCGTGCTGGTGGAGGATGTCGAGATTGAGGGCCTTGGGCCACCAAGGCTGGGTGGGGGAGGGGCCGGAGGTGTTGCCACCGTGCATGACGGGGCACTGGCCGGAGGACGAGGCGGCGGCTTGGCTGTCGCCGTGGGGGAAGGGGCACTTTCCGGGGGAGGAGGAGTTGGCTTGATGCATGGCGTGGAGGAGGCGGGAGGGTTGAGGGAGGCGGAGGAAGCGGGGGAAGGGATGCGGAAGAAGGCCGGGGAGTGGCGGCGGATCCGATAAGAACCCTTGCATCCTAGCAGAGTGGCGCTGCATAAGGGAAATACGAATTAACTAATCACACATAGGGAAAGCCTATTGGATAAATTGCCTGATCGATCTGTAATAAATGGATGTGCAACGTTTAAGGTATTTCGTCGAGGTGGCTCGGCAAAAACATTTCACGCAAGCGGCGGAGGTATGCCGGGTGTCGCAGCCGTCGTTGAGCCAGCAGATCAAGAAGTTGGAGGCGGAGCTGGGCGGTCGGCTCTTTGAGCGCTCGCGGGAGCGGGTCAGTCTCACCGCGCTCGGGCAGGACTTTCTTAAACATGCGCGGGCCATCCTGGCGGAGGTGCAGGCGGCCGAGGAGTTTGTCACCCGGCAACAGGACGACGAGGCCCGGACGATCCGTCTGGGCGCGATCCCGACGATCGCGCCTTACCTCGCGCCGGCGCTGCTGGCCGCGATCCGTCGTCGGTTACCGAAGGCGCGTTTTGAACTTTTGGAGAGCCCGAGCGCGAATCTGGCGGAGGCCTTGATGACGGGGCGGATCGACTACGCGCTGCTGGGGGCGGAGAGCGAAATCGAGGCGGAGTGCGACCACCTCGTGTTGCGGCGGGATGAGCTCATGTTGACCTTGCCGGTGGGGCATCGATTGGCGGAGTTGCCTGCGCTCGGTCGGGAGCATCTGCTCAGGGAGCGGGTTTTGCTGCTGGAGAAAGCGCATTGCCTGGCCGGGCAGGTCGGGGCGCTCTGCAAACAGCTCGGTTTGCAGGATCACTTTGATCTCCAAGGGTCGCAGATCGACACGCTGCTCGGTCTGGTGGAGCAGGGCTTTGGTCTGACTTTCACCCCCGCGATCGCGAGTCGGGTGCACCCGCATCGCCGGGTCGTTTTTCGCTCGCTCGGGAAGGCTGGGGGCGCGCGGGAGATTCGGCTCCTGTGGATCAGGCAGCAGTTTCCGACCCGGGCCCGAGGTGTGGTGCAGGAAGCGGCCCGGGAGTGCTCGGTCGGGTGATCTGGTTGGTCGACGCAAACGCGCGCACGCTGCGTCACAAGCCGGTCTAATGAAGGCGTGTGTTTTCGCCCATACCGCTCGCGCGTGGGTAAATAGAGCGCGGGAAAGGTCGTTTTAAGGGGGAGTTTTTCTCCAATGAAATTGCACAATCTCACCCTCGCCAGGCGGCTGGGTCTCGTTTTTGGCGGCGCGCTCCTGATCATCACCGTGGCGCTCCTGTTGGTTTACCGGTCGCAGCGAACGGTGAGGGAAAGGCTCGACATCGTTCGTTTGCAGGCGGTGCCGGCCAACGCGGAAGCGGCGGCGCTGCTCGCGGCGATGGATGAGTTCCGGCTGAACGCGCGTATTTATGGCGTCACCGGCCTTTTGGCCGATCAGGAAAAGACGATGAGCGCCTTGGCGGAGGTGCAGCGCTGCGCGGCCGTGCTGAGGGATCGTCTCGCGGGCTCCGCCGATCTTGCCGCCCGCCTTGGCGCGGCCTTCCAGGCGTTTGAAGAAAGTCTCGAGTCCTATCTGCCCTTGCTGCAACGCACAACCGATGAACTCGCGGCCGCCCGGCGGCACCACGCGGCCTTGCTTGAGGCTTGTGCGCGCGCCGACGGCGCCGCCGATACCATGCTGGCCGGCATGTTGGCCGCCTCCGGTCGGGATCATGGCGCCGGCAACCATGCCGAGGCCGCCCGTCGGCTTGAGCGCATCGCGGGCATGCATGCCATCCAAATCGGCTTGCGCGGACTCTCCACCGCGGTGCGGCAGGCCGCCGATAATCGCGCGTTTGCGGCGCTGGAAACGGCGGCGGGGGACTTGCCCGCCTTGCGCCGCACCACCGCGGAAATCCGGTCCACCCAGGTCAACGCGGACAACATCGCGCGGCTCGCCCAGGTGGACGACTCCTTGGTCGCATTCGGGAGCGAAGCCGAGGCTTTCCTGGCGGTTGTGCGCAAACTCGCCGAGACCAACGAGGCGCGGGCCGAGGCCGGGGAGCAGGCCGCGCGGGCCACCACTCGTTTCATCGAACTCGCCGGCGAGGTCGCCGGGGCGGAGATTCAGGAAACCAAGCGCAGTCTCGACGGTCTTTCCCTCACTCTTTTCCTGGGTTTGGGGATCAGTATCGCGCTCGGCGGAGCGGCCATTCTTTTCATCGTCAGAGGTCTGAATCGCACCCTGACCCGCACCGCCGAGTCCCTGCGCGATGGGGCGGCGCAGATATCGTCCGCCGCCGGGCAGGTTTCCTCCGCCAGTCAAACCCTGGCCGAGGGCACCAGTCAGCAGGCCGCCTCCTTGGAAGAGGTTTCGTCCTCGGTGGAGGAGCTTTCGGGCATGACCAGACGGAACGCGGATAACGCCGCCGCCGGCCAGGCCGCCTCCGCGCACGCGAGGCAATCCGCCGAGGGAGGGGCCGCCGAGATGGGGCGGATGATCGAGGCGATGCAAGCGATCGAACAGTCGTCCCGGGATATCTCCAAAATCATCAAGACGATCGATGAAATCGCCTTTCAGACCAATATCCTGTCCCTGAACGCGGCGGTCGAGGCCGCGCGCGCGGGCGAGGCCGGGGCCGGGTTTGCGGTGGTGGCGGACGAGGTGCGCGCCCTGGCCCGGCGCTCGGCCGTCGCGGCGCGGGAAACGGCCGACAAAATCGCCGATGCCACGCAAAAATCCGCCCAGGGAATGCAACTCTCCGGCCGAGTCACCGCCTGTTTGGACGACATCCTGGGAAAGGCGCGCGAGGTCGATAGGTTGGTCGTCGAGGTGGCGACGGCCTCCCGCGAGCAGTCCGAGGGCATCGCCCAGATCAATGTCGCCCTTTCCCAGTTGGATAAAGTCACGCAAACCAACGCCGCGAACGCCGAGGAGACCGCTTCGGCGGCCGAGGAGCTCAACGCCCAATCCGCCGAGCTTCGGCAGGCCGCCGGACAGCTTTCGCGGCTGGTGGGCGTGGCCCGGAAGGATGCGCTCACGGCGGGGCAATCCGCCCCGGCCTGAGCGCGGAGGCGGCGGCGGGCCGGACCCGGAGTTCACCAGGCGAGGCGCGACCAGATGAGGCGAAACGAGCCGGCGAAGTCGCGCGGGCGGTCGCGCACGGCGGCGTCGATTTCCGACCGGGTGCGCCAGGCGCCGTCCATGATCTCCGCCGGATGAAGGGTGAACGGACCCGCGTGGCGCACCCGGTAGACCCAGACGAACTCCTGGCCGGTTTCGCGGCAGGGTTCCAGCCGGAGCCAGGGTTCCAGTTGGTGCGGCCCGTCCAGGTGAACCCCGATCTCCTCGGCCAGCTCGCGCACCGCCGCCGCCGGGTAATCTTCGCCCGCGTCGACGTGGCCGGAACAGGAGGCGCACCACCGGCCGGGCGCGGAATCTTTCAACAGCGATCGGCGCTGGAGAAACACCCGTCCGGCCTCGTCGAGGCACAGCGCGTGGACCGCGCGGTGGCGGAGTTTTTGGGCGTGCACGTCGGCGCGTCGGGCCTGGCCGACCACGCGGTCATGCTCGTCCACCACGTCGAACACTTCGTCCGCGCTCTGTGCCGCCCCGCCGCCCTTTACTTTGCCATCCATGTGTGTCCTTTCGTGGGGCTTTCCCCGCCCGCACGCCATGCCGAAAATCGAAGTAAACCAGGTCGCCGAAATCCTTAAACGCAACGACGTCGATCCCGCCCTGCTCCGCCAGATCGTCGAGGAGATGAACCAGGCGGTGGAGCCCGAGGTGGACGAGGAGAAACCGCCGGCGGTGAAGAAGCAGTTCTCCATCCTCATCTCCGATCCGGACGGCAAGCTGCCCGCCGGCGAGTTCACCGGCTGGGTGCTGCAAATCCCCGAGGACGCCTCCGTGACCAGCGCGCCCGAGCGCATCCACAAGGCCGCCTACGAGTTCAACACCACCAAGAAGGGCCGCATGATGCCGGCCAAGACCATGGCCGACGCGATCGAGAACGTGCCGGCGAAGTGCTTCAAGGAGCAGCAGGTCTGGATCAAGACCAAGGCTCCGGTCTTCATGATGACGACCAACAACGAGATCCCCTCGGAAAAGACCGACCGCGCCACCCGCCGCGGACGCGTCTAGTTCCCCGCCGCCCATGTCCACCCCGCCCGCGCGCAAGTTTATCCTCGGCCTCGATCTCGACGGGGTCGTGGTTGATTTTTATCGCGCCCTCAAACCCGTCGCCGCCGCGTGGCTGGGCAAACGTCCCGAGGAGTTGACCGACGACTTTCGCTACGGGCTGAAGGAGTGGGGGCTGCTCGAAAAGGTGCCCGGCGCCGGAGGCTACGACCTCACCTACCCGCTGCTGCACAAGCACGCGGTAAACCAGCACGGCATCTTCAAAAACGCCGACCCCATCGCGCTCGCGCCCTTTACCCTGCGGCGGCTTTCCCGCCTCGGCGTGCACATCCGCATCATCACCCACCGCCTCTACGTCGGCGGCCTGCACGGCGAATCCGTCACCCAGACCGCCGAGTGGCTGGAGAAACACGACGTGCCCTACCGCGACCTGTGTTTTGTGGAGGACAAACTCTCCATCAACGCCGACCTCTACATCGACGATTCGCCGAAAAACATCGAGGCCTACCGCGCGGACGGCCGCCCCTGCATCATCTTCGACAACCCCACCAACCGCCACCTCGGCGACGAACTCCGGGCCCGCACCTGGGACGAGGTTTACGAGTTGGTCGCCGTCGCGCACGGTCGCGCCCAAGCCTAGGCCGCCCGCCCCGTCCGCCGCTCCGTCCTTCTTCGCCGAAGTTTCCTTTTTTCGACCCGATGCAAAACCCGCCCGCCGCCGCCTTCCTCGCGCCGGCCTTCGTGGTCTTCGAGATCGCGCAGCTGGTCTACGCCGAGCGTTTCCTCGGCGTGAAACAGATCCAGTCCGGGGGCGACCCGCGCGAGTTGGGGCCGCCGGAGCCGGTGGCCCTGCTCTGGGTGGTGATGATCTGCGCGCAAAACGCCTGGCTCCTCTGGCTGCTCAGCGAGGGGCCGACGCGTATCCACGCCGCGTGTCTGCTGCTCGTCAGCCTGTGCGGTTTCGCCCTGCGCGGCGGGTGCGCGCTGCGCTGGGTGTTGGTCATCCTGACCGTCGAGGGCGCGTTGCGGCTCGGCCTGATGGTCTCGATGTTTGGTGCGGCCTGGCGGGCGCTGTAACGCCGCCAATCAAACCAAGGTCTAATTTTGAGCGCAAAGACGCGAAGGCGCAAAGCCCGATCTTAAGGCTCTGATTTTTAATATTTTGTGTGTCTCTTGGCGTCTTCGCGCTTTGCTCGGATTGGGTTGAGGAATCGGAAGGGGACGTGGCTACGGTTTTGGCCGCGAGGTGCGGACGCGGCGGTCGGTCACTCCGCCGTCGGCGTGGTGGTCTCGTGGGTCGGCCAGTCCGCCAGCAGGGCGGCGACGACGGTCGAGCCGACCTTATGGGCGGCCTCGAGGGCGGGCAGCATGCCCTGATACTCGGCCACCATGCTGGCGGCGGCGGACTGGCCGGTCGGCGGGCGGGAAAAATTGCTGCCGGTGCGGAGCACGAGCACGCGGTCGAAGCGGACCTTGCCCAGCGCGTCGAGGCGGGTGAGGGCGTTGGCCAGGCCGTGGTCCTCCATGTTCGTCATGGTCGCGTCGCCCCGGCCGTCGGTGTAGAACGCGGCCCAGTCGTCGGCCCACTTTTGCAGGACCGCGCCGTGCCAGTAGCGGCAGGACGCGAAGCTGTCGCCCAGCAGCACCACGGGGCCTTTCTGCACCGCCGGGAAATCGGCGTAGAGGGCCCGGTGGGCGGCGGCGGCGGGCGAGTCGGCGAGCGCGAGGTCCTTGGTCCGGGCGTAGGCCCAGGCGACCAGGCCGGGGTTGAGCGTCCACGCCATGGGTTTCGGGGCCCAGGCGGGGATGACGGGTTTGGTCAGCGGGCTCTTGTTGCCCAGGGCCATGATGCCGTAGGGCCAGTCGGCCGGGGCCTCGCGGCTGTCGATCTCGTAGGCGATGTCGCCGTCGAGGACGTGGCGCGCCCAGGCCGCGCTGCCTTCCGCCGCGCGGCCGGGGTCCACGCCCGCGATGCCGTTGATCAGCCAGTAGCTGCGGGAAAAATCAAAACGCGGGTCTAGCCCCAGGGCGAAGAGTTGCAGACCGGAGCGCACGGTGGTGCCGGAGACCACGCCAAAAACGCCGGTGGCGGGATTGTAGCACACCGGGTGATCGAGCCCGGGCACGACGACGGACTCGGTCAGGCGTTCGCGTTCGGCCCAAAACTGGAACTCGCCGGGGGTGTCGCCGGTGTCGGCGCCAACCTCGAAGGTGGCCACCACCACGACCTTGGGGCGAAAGGGCTCCGCCGCCGGCGCCACCTTCAGGACGGCGCAAAACAGCGTGACAAAAAGCAGGGCGCGAAAAAGCGGAGTGAGGAGCATGCCATCGCCTTTGCACCCGCCGTGCCAAGCCCGCTGCGGCCGGCGGTGGTCGCCGCACCGCGGGGCAGCCCGTTCAAATCTGGGTGCGGAAGTAGGCGATGGTGCGACCGAGGCCTTCCTCGAGCGGCACGGTGGGGGCCCAGTTGTTAAGGTGCTTTTGGGCCAGGGTGATGTCGGGCCGGCGCTGTTTCGGGTCGTCGCCGGGCAGGGGGCGATGGACAATTTTCGAGGTGCTGCCGGTGAGTTTCAGGGTGAGCTCGGCCAGTTGGAGCATGGTGAACTCGCCGGGGTTGCCGATGTTGATCGGGCCGGTGACGGCGTCCTGATTCATCAGGCGGACAAAGCCCTCGATGAGGTCGTCGACGTAGCAAAAGGAGCGGGTCTGGAGACCGTCGCCATAGATGGTGATGTCCTCGCCCTTCAGCGCCTGGACGATGAAGTTAGACACCACGCGGCCGTCGTTCGGGTGCATGCGGGGGCCGTAGGTATTGAAGATGCGCACGATGCGAATATCGACCTGGTTCTGGCGGTGGTAATCCATGAACAGGGTTTCGGCCACGCGTTTGCCCTCGTCGTAGCAGGAACGGATGCCGATGGGGTTGACGTTGCCCCAGTAGCTTTCGGGTTGGGGGTGAAGGGCGGGGTCGCCGTAGACCTCGGAGGTGCTGGCCTGGAACACGCGGGCGCGGGTGCGTTTGGCGAGGCCGAGGCAGTTGATCGCGCCCATGACGGAGGTTTTCACCGTCTTGATCGCGTTGTATTGGTAGTGGGGCGGCGAGGCCGGGCAGGCGAGGTTGTAGATCTGGTCGACCTCGAACTTGAAGGGGTCGATCACGTCGTGGCGGACGAGTTCGAAGTCGGGCCGGCCCAGCAGGTGGGCGATGTTGGTTTTGCGCCCGGTGAAGAAGTTATCGAGGGCGATGACCTCGTGGCCGTCCTTGAGGAGGCGATCGCAGAGATGGGAACCCAGGAAGCCGGCGCCGCCGGTGACAAGTATGCGCATGGCGGCAAGGGACACCAAGAAAGCGGAAAACGGAAAGCGGAAAACGGAAAGGGAGGGTGAAGATTGCGGGGCGGGCGCGGTTGGTCGGGGCGCCGCTCCGGCGGCTTGCGCCGGCGGAGCGGGTCGCGGCTTGGTTCGAACCCACCGGGCGAGGCGGGAGCGGGCGGGTTAGGCCTTGGGTTTCGCGGCCCAGACCATGCACCAGCCTTTGGCGGTGACCTGGCGGTTGGCCAGCGCCATGCAGGGTCCGCCGGGCTCGCCCGCCTTGCCGGTGTAGAGGGCGCAGTTCGCGCAATTGCTGCCGGCCTTGAACTGGGCGTATTTTTTGGTGTCCACCGTCGCGGCGTCTTTTTTATAGCCGATGGCGGAGGCGGCGGGATCGGACTCCTCGACCGGACCGGTCGGGGTGGCGGGTGCCTGACCGAGGAGGCGAGGCGCGAGAGCGCAGGCGCCGAGGGCGACGGGCGCGAGTTTGAGGAAAGAACGGCGGGAGGTTTGCATGGCGGGATCAGGGTTTGGGTTGGGAGGGGAAGGTTTTGGGGGAGGGGGCGTTAACGACATGGGATTTCGGCGCGGCGCCGGGTGTTTTACCGACCAGGTTCGCCGTCCGCGGGCGCAGGTGGCGCGACCGGGGTTTTGAGCGAGACACGGATCAGGCCGCGCCATTCACCGCTGCGGTAGCCGAGGGCCGCGTCGTCGGGGTAACCCTGGGCCAGCGCGGCGCGTAGCCCGGTCGGTTGGGCATCCGGCGCGCCGTGGCAGGTCAGGCAGGCGGGTTTGATAAACAAGGGGTAATAAAGCCGCACCGCGTCCGCCTCGCCGTCCGCGGACGGCAGGCGTTGCGCCAAGGGGACGGGTCTTTCACCGAGCGCGATTTGTGCGGCGACCTGCTCGAGGGCCTGGCGTTCGGCGGCGTCGGGCGTGTTGGCGGGATTGCGCACCCGGAGGCTGGTGCGCTTCAGTCCGGTCACGCCCGGCAGCGCCTGGCCGGTCGCGTCGGTGAGCGGAAGCGCCTCCGTGCGGCAGAAAACGACCGCGGCTTCCGCCCCGTCCTTGGCCAGAGCGGCGAGCAGCGCCTCGGAAAGCCGCCGGGTGAGGGCGTCGGCGGCGGGTTGGCCCAGGCCGACCAGCCGGGTGTGTTCGGCCGTTCCGGGCTCGAGCAGACGAGGTTCAGGCGCCGGCGCGGCGGCCAGGGCCCAACCGCACGCGACCGCCACGAGAACACCGGGGAAGGACGAGGGAAGGCGCATCGGAATTTGCGGGTGAAACGGAGCGAACCAGGAGCACCGGAAGCCTTAATTGAATATTTGATCCAGTAAACATATACTTGCGACGCATCGGGTCCGGGCGGTCAGGTAATCGGCCGCCTGTTCGGGCCGATAATCCGCGGTAATGATGCGGGCGGTCTAGCGCGCCGCCGCGCCGGCTTCGTAGCGGGCGATCCAGGCGCGGTGCCACGTCGCGAAGTCGCCGGCTTCGAGGTGGGCGCGGGTTTGCGCCATCAGGTCGAGGTAGAAGGCGAGGTTGTGGATGGTCAGCAGGGTGCAGCCCAGGATCTCGCCCGCGACCAGCAGGTGGCGCAGGTAGGCGCGGGAGAAATTCGTGGCGTAGTTGTTCACCTCGGCGTGGATCGGGCCGGGGTCGGTGCGGAAACGCTCGTTGCGCAGGTTGAGCGGGCCGTCCGGGGTGAAAACGAGGCCGTTGCGGGCGACGCGGCTGGGCAGCACGCAGTCGAACATGTCCACGCCCAGCGCGATCATTTTTAACATCTGCGGCGGGGTGCCGAGGCCCATGGTGTAGCGGGGCTTGTCGGCGGGCAGGAAGGGCGTGGTGGCGCCGACCTGTTTCAGCATCTCGGGCTCGGGCTCGCCCACGCTCACGCCTCCGACCGCGTAGCCGGGGAAATCGAGCGCGCCGAGCGCCTCGGCGGCCTCGCGGCGGAGGTCGTCGTAGGTCGAGCCTTGCACGATGGCGAAGACATGGTGGCCGGCGGCGAGGAAACCGGAGTCGGTGGCGATCTGTTTGCACTGCGCGGCCCAGCGCAGGGAGCGGGCGCAGGCGGAGGCGGTGGCGTCGCGTTCGCAGGGCCAGGGCGGGCACTCGTCGATCACCATGGCGATGTCGCTGCCGAGATTGGCCTGGATGGTCATGACCTCGCGCGGGCCGAGGAAACATTTTTTGCCGTCGAGGTGGCTTTGGAACTCGACGCCGTCGTCGTGCATCTTGCGCAGCTTGGCGAGGGAGAAGACCTGGAAGCCGCCGCTGTCGGTCAGGATGGGGCCGTCCCAACCCATGAATTTATGCAGGCCGCCGAGTTCGCGGACCAGTTCGCTGGTGGGGCGGAGGTTGAGGTGGTAGGTGTTGCCGAGGATGATCTGGGCGCCGAGCTCGCGCAGCTGGACGGGGCTGACGCCCTTGACCGTGCCCTGGGTGCCGACGGGCATGAAGATGGGCGTCTCGATCACGCCGTGGCGGGTGCGCAGGCGGCCGCGGCGGGCGGCGGTGTGCGGGTCGGTGCGGAGCAGATCGAAATGCGGGACGGGCATGGGGCGAACATCCGCGAGCGCGGCGGCGGGGTCCAAGCCGATTTTGCGGGGCCCGGGCGGGTGGGTCGGGGCGAATCGGCGCGCATTCCACAAACCTCGCCTGAGAAAAACATCCACACCGGCACCGGCTTCGGTCTCGCTGGTCCCATGTCCGTGCTTTCGCGCGTCGTTTTCGCCTTTCTTTTGTTTTTCGCCGCTCCCGGGCTCGTGCGCCTCGGGGCCGAGGCGGAGGTCTCCGCCGTCGATCCGTCGACCGGGCGGCCTCGTCCCGATGCGGGCGGCACGCCCGAGGCGGTGGCGGCGCTGGCCGATCTGGTCGCGCGGCAAAAGACCCTTCTGGCCGAGGCCCGTGCCGCCGACGACGCCAGCGAGCTGGAGGACGTCCGCCCGCGTTTGCAGAACGTCGTGCAGGGCTACGAGGACCTGCTGCAAAAACACCGGGACTTCGCGGCGGCGTGGGCGGCCTACGGGCTCTTCCTCTGCGATCCGCTGGTCGAGGACCGGCGCGTCGCCCTGGCGCTGCTGCTCAAGGCCAACGGCCTCGACCCCGATCTGCCGGTGGTGAAAAACCAGATCGGCGTGCTCATGGCCGAGGAGGGGCGCGTGATCGACGCGCTCAACTACTTCCTCGCCGCCAGCGACCTCGCCCCACGCGAGCCGCTTTACCACTTTCAGATCGGACTGGTGCTGGACGAGGGCCGCGACCTGTTCCTCAAGACCAGGGCGTGGACGGCCGAGACCCTCGACAAGACCCTGCTCGACGCCTTTGCCCGGGCGGTCAAGCTGGCGCCGGAGCGCACCGACTTCGCCTACCGCGCGGCCGAGGCCTACTACGATCTCGCTACGCCCCGGTGGGAGGAGGCGCTGGCGAAATGGACCGCCCTGGAGGACCGGCTCGACGGTCGGGTCGAGGTGCAGGCGGTGCGTTTGCACCGGGCGCGGGTGCTCTGGAAACTGGGGCTGGCGGGCGACGCGCGCGAGCTGGTCGAGTCGGTCGACGCCTCCGAGTTGCGGGCCAGCCGGGAAAAACTGCTGGCGGAGTTCGCCGCCGAGGACGCCGCCGAGGCGGCGGGCAAATAGGCTGGCGCGCGGGGCGGCCGGCGGCAGCCTCGACCCTCCGTCCGATCCATCGTCCATGTCCCTTCTTAACCAGCTCGAACGCCGGCTCCAGCCGCTGGCATTCCCCCACGTGCTGCTCGCCATCGTGGCGGGCCAGACCTTTTTCTACATCGCGGCGATGCTCGAGGCGGTGAACCTCGACCGGCTCGTGCTGGTCTGGGGCCTGGTGGCGCAGGGCGAGTGGTGGCGGCTGGCGAGTTTCGCGCTCATGCCGCCGGCCTCGCACTGGGCGCTGGTGGCCTTCGCGCTCTACATGGTTTATTTCCTCGGGGACACGCTGGAGAAGGAGTGGGGCACGCTGCGCTTGAACCTGTTTCTGCTCACCGGCTGGGCCCTGACCGTGGGAGCGTCCTGGATCGCGCCGGACGCGGTCATGGGCAACGGCTTCATCGGCGGCTCGGTCTTCCTGGCCTTCGCGTATTTAAATCCCAACTTCACCTTCTACGTCTTTTTCATCCTGCCGGTGCGGGTGAAGTGGCTCGCGCTCATCACCTGGATTTTCTACGGCTTCACCCTCGTCCAGGGCGGGGCGGTCGACCGGCTGGCGGTGCTGGCCTCGACGGGAAATTTCCTGATCTTTTTCGGCGCGCGCATCGTGTCGGACCTGCGTAGCGGCAAGCGGCACATGGACGGGCAGCGGCGGCGGGTGATCGAGCGTCGCGAAGCGGAGGCGGCCGGGCCGCGCCACCGCTGCGTGACCTGCGCCAAAAACAGCGACACCCATCCGGACGAGGATTTCCGCTACACCGCCGACGACCGCTGTTTTTGCTCCGAGCATCTGCCCCGGCGCGCTCCCGGCCCATGAGCGCGGCCCGGGCCAGGATCAAGGCCGCGCCCGGTGCGGCGCCGCGTCCCGCCGGCCTGGCGGCTCTCCCGCCGACCGCGCAACTGGGCACGCTGGCGCAGTGGCTCGCCTTTGCCGAGGACGTCTACGCCCGGGCCGGGTTGGCCCTCGGGCAGATCACCGACAACGCCCACGACGAGGCGCTTTACCTTCTGCTCCGCACCCTCGACTGGCCCTTGGAAAGCGGTCCCGAGGTGCTGGAGCGTCCGCTCACCGCGGCCCAGCGCGTCGCCTTGCGCGAGGTCCTGCACGCCCGGGCGGTGAAACGCACCCCTGCGGCCTACCTGACCCGGGAGGCTTGGCTGGGCGGCCTGCGGTTCCACGTCGATGAGCGGGTGATCATCCCGCGCAGCTACTTTGTGGAACTCCTCCCCGGGCTGGGCGACCTGCTCCCGGACGGCGTCCCGGTGCGACGCGCGGTGGATGTCTGCACCGGATCGGGCTGCCTGGCCATCCTGCTGGCCGAGGCGTTTCCCGAGGCGAAGGTCGACGGACTCGACCTCTCGCCGGCCGCGCTGGCGGTGGCGGCGATCAACGTCGACGCGCACGACGCCGGTCGGCGGGTGACCTTGCACAAAAGCGATGTCTTCGACGCGGTGCCGCCGCCGGTCGGCGGTTACGATCTCATCGTCAGCAACCCGCCCTACGAGCCCAGCGCGCATGTGGACCGGCAGGATCCCGAATTCAAGGCCGAGCCACGGCTGGCCCATGATGGCGGGCCGGACGGACTGGTCATCGTGCGCAAGCTCCTGCGCCAGGCGCGGGACCGGCTGGCGCCGCACGGGGTGGTCGCGGTCGAGATCGGCGGCCTGCGCAAGGCGGTGAACCGCGAGTTCGCCGCGCTGGCCCCGGAGTGGCTGGAGACGGAGGACGGCAGCGACTGCGTCTTTGTGGTCCGGGCCGAGCGCCTGCGGGCCTGGGTGGCTTAGGCGCGACCGGGCCTAGGCCCGGGGCAGGGTGAGCAGGAAACGCGCGCCGGAGCCGGGGACGTTGCCGGCCACGAGGTCGCCGCCTTGCAGGCGGGCGAGTTCGCGGGCGAGGGTCAGGCCGAGGCCGTGGGAACTCTCGCCGCCGGTGGGGCGCGCGGAGAGTTTTTCATAGGGTTTAAAGATCCGCGCGAGATCGCCCGGGGTGAGGCCGGGACCGTTGTCCTCGACCGCGCACCAGACGGCGTCCGGGGTCTCGCCGAACACGAGGGTGATGCGGCCGCCCGAGGGCGTGTATTTCACCGCGTTGTCGATCAGGTTGGCCAGGATTTGCTCCACCCGGGCGGGATCGGCGAGGACCGGGACGGGGTGGACCGAGGGTGGGAGCAGGGAAAGGGTGTGCTGTTTCATCTCGGCGGACGCGCGGTGTTCCCCGAGCACGCCGGCGGCGAGGGCGGGAAGGTCGAGCGGTCGTTTTTCGAGACGGAGGGCCCCGCCGTCGAGCGCGGAACGGTCGAGGAAGTCATGGACCAGACGGGTCATGCGCCGCGCCTCGCCGGCCATCAAGCGGGCGAGGGAGCGCACCTCCGCCGGGTCGTCGGCAAACTCGTCCACCAGCTGGCAGGTGGCGTGGAGGGACGCGAGGGGGGCCTTGAGGTCGTGCGAGGCAAAACCGAGCAGGCGGGATTTCAACGCGCTGGCCTGCTCGGCGGTCTCGCGGTCGCGGGTCGCCTGCTCATGGGCGGCGGCGAGGGCGAACTCGGCCGCCTTGCGGTGGGTGATGTCGCGAATGAAGCAGACGTAGTGCGGCGTGCTTTGCCAGAAACGCAGGTGGCGGCGGATGGAGAGCTCGAACCAACGCCGGCCCTCGGGCAAATCCAGATGATACTGTCTCCCCAGCGAATAGCCCTCCGCCGCGGCCTCGGCGAGGGCGGCCTCGACCTGGTCGGCGACGTGGCCGGGCAACACGTCGCGCACCCGGCGACCGAGCAGGACGTCCGGCGGGGCGGCCAGCAGCTCCGCACAGGGGGCGCGCAGCGACAGGTAGCGACCCTCCGCGTCCACCTCGCACATCAGGTCCGGCACCGAGGCGAGCAGGGATTCGAGGTGTTCGTTCTGGCGTCGCAGGCGGATCAGTTCGTCGGCGGGGGATTCCGGCACATCGGACGAGGAAAGGAGCTGGGAATGCGACATGGCGGCGAAGATCTTTTGCGGGATTGAATGAGGTGTCCTAATCGCACCCTTGCCGAAATTAGGCTGGGTGCAAACACGTATCTTGGTTTTCGCATAAAAAATGCGAAGAAGTCACAAAGTCCTAACAAACCACCTACTTACTTCTCGGCCGCTTTGTCCTTCACGCCGCCGAAGGCGAAGCGGCTGATCAGCGACTCCAGGTCGACCGCGCTCTCGGTGTCGGTGATCAACTCGCCGGGTTGGAGCAGGGTGTCTTCGGAGCCGGGGCTGAGGGCGATGTGTTTGTCGCCGATCAGGCCGCTGGAGCGGATGGCGGCGAAGGTGTCGGCCGGGAGCTTGAGGTCGCGGCGCACGCGCAGGGTGGCGACGGCGGCGTAGCGCTCGTCGAGTTCGACTTTTTCCACCTGGCCCACGGCGACGCCGGAGATCAGCACGCTGGCGCCCGGGGCGAGGCCGCCGAGGTTGGTGAAGCGGGCCCGCACCGTGGTGGTGTCGGCGCCGACCAGCGCGCCGCCGCCGATCTTCACGGCGAGGAACACGAGGGCGGCGAGGCCGGCGAGGACAAAGAGGCCGACGGCGAGGTCCAGGCGGGTGTATTTGGCGGGAGTGGCTTGCATGGCGAAAGAGAAGGGCGGGGGAGCGGTGCAGATTAATCCGGCTCGGCCGGGAGGGCGGCGCCGGCGCGGAGGGAGGCGATGTCGCGGGCGAGGGTGGCGGGGCTGTCGCGGAAGGCGGCGACCACCGGGTCGGGGGTGGCGGCGAATTCGGCCGGCGTGCCGGAAAAACGGATACGGCCGTGGTCGAGCAGGGCGAGGTGGTCGCACGCCGCCAGGGCCTCGGGCAGGTCGTGGGTCACGACCACGGCGGTGAAGCCGAACTCGCGCTGGGCGTGGGCGATCAGGCCGAAGACGGCGTTGCGCCGGAGGGGGTCGAGACCGGCGGTGGGCTCGTCGAACAGCACGATCTCCGGGCGGGTGACCAGCGCGCGGGCGAGGGCGAGGCGTTTTTGCATGCCGCCGGACATCTGCGCGGGGTAGCGTTTGGCGTCGGCCTCCAGCTCCAGCCGGCGGAGGGCCTCGGTCACGCGGGCGCGGATCTCGGCCTTGGGCAGCAGGGTGGCTTGTTCGAGCGGCAGGGCGACGTTTTCCCAGGCGGTCAGAGAATCGAGCAGGGCGTTTCCCTGGAACAGATAACTGCAGCGGCGGCGGAAGGCGGCGAGGGCCTCGGCCCCGGGCGTCTCGGCGGGGCAGAGCCCCTCCGCGGCGGCCGGCGGGGCGCCGAGCGGGCGGCCCTCGAACAGGACCTCGCCGCCGTCGGGCGTGAGCACGCCGGCGAGGCATTTCAGGAGCACGGACTTGCCGGTGCCGGACTTGCCGATCACGGCCAGCACGCGGCCGCGGGGCACGGCGAGGGTGACGTCGGCGAGCACGATCTGGTCGCCGAAGCGTTTCACCAGGCCGTGGGTGGCGAGCAGGGGGGGAGTGGGTGTGTCGGGCATCGCGGCGGGCTCAGACCAGGAGCGAGGTGATCAAAAAATCCGCCGCCAGCACCCCGATGCTGGAGAACACCACCGCCCGGGTGGTGGAGGCGGACACGGCGCGCGCGCCGGTGGCGCCGGTGCGGCGGTGGGCGTTGAAGCCGTTGTGGCAACAGAGGGCGATGGTCAGCGCGCCGAAGACGAGGGCCTTGACCAGGCACTCCCCGACGTCGGCCCCTTTCACCGCGCGGTCGATCGAGGCCCAGTAGACGTTGCCCGGCAAGGGGAGCAGCACGCAGGCCGAGAGCCAGCCGCCGACCAGGCCGATGAGGGCGAAAAAGCCGGTCATGATCGGAAAAACGATCAGCGCGGCGAGCAGGCGCGGGGCGACCAGGAACCCCAGCGGATCTATGCCCATGGTCTCGAGGGCGTCGATCTGCTCGGAATTGCGCTGGATGCCGAGCTCGGCGGTGAGGGCCGAACCGGCCTGGCCGACCAGCATGAGCGCGGCGAGCACGGGGGCCAGTTCCCTTATCAGGGTGAGGGCGACGAGGGGACCGAGCAGGGCGGCGGAGCCGAAACGATTCAGGGTGTGGTAGGCCTGAAGCCCGAGCACGAGCCCGGTGAACAAACCCACGATCAGGATCACCGGGAGGCAACGCACGCCCTGTTCGTAGACCGAGCGCACCAGACGGCGGCCGAGGCGACGCGAGCCGACCGCCGAGCAAAAACCGCGGCTGGTGAAACGGGCGAGGTCGCCGGTTTCGGCGACGATGCGCAGGGCGTAGTGGCCGAGGGCGGAAAACATGGAGGGCCGGCACACCAGCGACTTCGGACGGGGATGTCGAATGCGCAATGCGACCCGGAGGCGGGTGCGAATTGGCGGTTGCGGCGGGCCGGCGGGGGCTTTGGGTGGGGCTTCATCTATGCGAATCAGCGGTGGAGCAGCGCGCGGGGCGGTGTTGACGGTGCCCAAGGGCGACGCGGTGCGGCCCGCGACCGATGGCATGCGCCAGGCGGTGTTTTCCGCGCTCGGGGCCCGGCTGGCCGGGGCGCGCTTCGCGGACCTTTTCGCCGGCAGCGGCGGCTACGGACTGGAGGCCTGGAGCCGGGGCGCGGCGGGCGGCATCTTTGTCGAACAGAACGCCAAGGCGGCCGCGTGCCTGCGGCAAAACATCGCGACGGTGGCGAAAAGCGCGCGGCGCGAGGCGGGCGAGTTGCGCCTGGTGACGGGCGACGCCCTCGCCTGGCGGCCGGCGGCGGGTGAGGCCGGGCCGGAGTTGGTTTTTGTCGATCCGCCCTATCCGCTCATCCCGGAGATCGCGCCGCGCTTGTTCGCCGGGCTGCTCGAGGCCACGGCGGGCGTGGCCGATCCCATCGTCGTGCTGGAGTATCCGGGCGAGCTGGAGCTGGCGCCCGAGGGCTGGGGCTTGATCAAACGCATCGGCCGCGGGGCGCGGCAGCCGACGGCGGGATTTTTCCGGCGGGCCTAGTGTGCTGACCGGTTAATGTCTTTACGATTAAGCATGACGCGGGCGGCGTGGATCTTTTGGAGGATGGAGGCGCCGTCGGCGCGCCAGCGATAGGGCTTGGGGGAGAGGTTCCGCTCGGCCAAATATGTTTCGATGGCTTGAGTGAGTTCGCGCACGCTGCGGAAGCTGCCGTCGCGCACGACATCGACGGTGAGGTCGCGGAAGAAGCGTTCGACCAAGTTGAGCCAGGAGGAACCGGTCGGGGTAAAGTGAAGATGGAAGCGGGGGTGTTTCGCGAGCCATGCTTTCACGGCGGCGTGTTTGTGGGTGGCGTAATTGTCCACGATCAGGTGCAGCGCCAGATCGGACGGAGTCTCGCGATCAATCTGCTTCAAAAAGGCCAGCCACTCCACGTGGGTGTGGCTCGGCGCGGTGGTGCTCAGGACCTTGCCCGCGAGGTAGTCGAGAGCGGCGAAGAGCGTGACGGTGCCGTGCCGGGTGTAGTCGTGGGTCCGGGTGCTGATGTGGCCGATGCCCAGCGGCAGGCCGGGCTGGCTGCGCTCCAAGGCCTGACACTGGCTTTTCTCGTCGCAACAGAGCACCAGCGCCTTTTGCGGCGGGTGCAGATACAGGCCGATCACGTCCCAAAACTTCGGTTCAAACTGCGGGTCATTCGAGAGCTTGAACGTCCGCGTCAGGTGGGGCTTCAGGTCATTCCGCGACCAAAGCGTCTGCACCCGGGATTTCGACACTCCGGCATGACGCGCCATGGTGCGGATGCTCCACCTCGTTCGCCCGGCCGGAGGCTGCACCACTCCGCTCAGCACCGTGTTGATCTTCGCCGCCGGCAAACTTGGCGGACGCCCCGGGCGTGCCTCGTCCTTCAACCCGTCGATGCCCGACTCAAGGAAGCGGTCCCTCCACATCGTCACCGTCGGACGGCTCGTGCCCTCCGCCTCGGCCACCCGCTTCACCTCGCCCAGTTCCTCGTAGCGCAAAATCAACCTCGCCCGGAAAGCCAGCGACTGCGGCGTGCTGTCCGCACGCTCCAGTTCGCGCAGGGCCGAACGTTGCGAATCTTCCAACACCAAAGGAACGGCTCGTCGCGACATGACGACAGCCTGCATAAAACCTTCATTTAGTAAAGACATTAACGGGTCACTACACTAGCGGACCTATTCGGCGATCTTGGCCAGGGCGGGAGCCGGGTGAAGCAGCCAGACGAGGTCGTCGGGCTGGCCCACGTTGCCCTCGACCGGAATACCGCCGTCGTCGCGGGCGTCGAGGTGCACGCTCCACACGCGGGGGTGTTTGCCAAGTTCGTGGCGCAGAGGCGCGGCGGGCTCGGCGAAGGGATCGGCGGGCGGGATTTTTAACACCCCGGCGGCGACCAGGGCGGGCCAGTCGGCGGGGGCGCCGTGGATGCGCCAGGCGAGCAGGCCGCAGAGGGCGGCGCGCTGGGCCTCGCGGCGCAGGGCCGAAGCCAGCAGCGGTTCCCAGGACGGGGTCAGGAGCACGGCGAGGAGTTTGCCGCCCGGATTGGTGGTGCCGAGCAGGTCGGCGCGGGCCCGGGCGAGGTGGAGCGGTCCGGGGGGCAGTTCGTCGCAGGCGTAGGCGAAAAAAGCGCCGAGCTCGCGCCGGTAGCCGTCCAGGGTGACGGCCGTCGTGCTCGCGTAGAGGCCCCGGGGCAGGCGGGTTTCGCGGGCCAGGGCGGCGAGGTAGGGCGCGAGGTCGGCCTCGTAGGCGGCGAGGGTTGCGGGAACGTCGAGCAGGGGGTGATCGGTCAGGCCGAGCCCGGGCTCGCCGGGCGGCAGAGGTTCCGGGGTGTCCATGCCGAGCATCGACACGGCGGAGAGCAGCAGATCGGGGTCGTCGGTCGCGGGCATGCGCTCGACCACGACGCGGTAAACGTCCTCGTATTCGCCGCGCAGGGCGCGGTTCAGGGCGAGGCTGGCGAGGCCGGCGTCGCCTTCGAGTTCGGTGAGCAGGGCGCGGGCTTCGGCCGGGGTGAGGCCGGGGTCGGCGGCGAGGGCGTGCACGCCGTCGAGGGCGGATTGCCACACGCCCTGGGCATGGATCAGCGGGATGAGGCCGAACTGTTCGCGCAGGGTGGAGCGGGCCTGGGCGAGGTTGGCGTCGACCAGCGCGAGGGCCCGGGGCCGGTCGCCGGCGGCGAGAGCGGCGCGGGCGAGGTTGGTGCGCAGCGCGGCGATCTGGCGGAGCGGGTGGTGGTCGGGGAAGGGCGTCTCGGGGCCGCGGAGGCGGGGCGGGCGCAGGGTCTCGCCGGGACCGAGGCTGAAGGGCGCGACCAGCGCGGTGAACCGCGCGACGGTCTCGGGCGGATAATCGGGCGGGGGGGCGTCGGCCGACTCGGTTTGGTGCAGATCGTGCGCCGCGCCCTGGGTTTCCAGCGCTTCAAAGGCCCGACGCCAGCGTGGCAGCGCATCGTCGTCGGGGGGCGGCGGGGCGGGGGGAGAGGCGCAGCCGGCGAGGGCCAGCAGGGCGAGGACGAGCGCCGGGCGCGGCGCGGGGAAGGGGTGGGGCACGGCGCGGAGCGTGGGCGGAGGGGCCGGCGGGACGCGATTCAGAACAACATGCCCGCGATGCTGGCGGTGAGCAGGCAGGTGAGGCTGCCGCCGAGCAGGGCGCGCCAGCCGAGGCGGGCCAGTTCGGCGCGCCGGCCCGGGGCCATCGCGCCCATGCCGCCCACCTGGATGCCGATGGACACGATATTGGAGAAACCGCACAGCGCGTAGGTCAGGATGATGCGGGTCCGGTCGTCGGTCAGCTGCCCGGCGGTATTCATCTGGGACATACTGAAGTAGGCGTAGAACTCGTTCAGCACCGTCTTCTCGCCCAGCAGGCGGCCGGCGGCGAGCAGGTGCTGGCTATCCACCCCGATCAGCCAGGCCACGGGGGCGCCGATCATGCCGAACACAAACTGGAGCGAGAGATCCTTGAACTGTCCGCCGGTGGCGGAGGCGATGAGGTCGTTCAGGCCGGTCCAGCCGCCTAGGCCGTGGGCGAGGCACCAGTTGGCCATGGCGACGAGGGCGGTGAACACGATGAGCATGCCGCCCACGTTTACGGCGAGTTTCAGACCGTCGGTCGTGCCGATGCAGACCGCGTCGATCAGGTTCGCGCCGGGCCGTTCGGCGTTCAGATGCAGCGCCTGGTCGACCGGCTCGGTCTGGGGCAGGAGGATCTTCGAGATCAGCAGGGCGGCCGGGGCCGAGATCACCGAGGCGGTCAGCAGGTGGGTGGCCCAGCGCACGCGTTCGGCGGGGTCGTCGCCGCCGAGCAGCACGATGTAGACCGCCATCACGCCGCCCGCGATGGTGGACATGCCGCCGACCATCACGGCGAGCAGCTCCGAGCGGGTCATTTTGTCCAGGTAGGGTTTGATCAACAGCGGCGCCTCGGTCTGGCCGAGAAAGATGTTGGCCGACGCGCTCAGGGTCTCGGCGCCGGACAGGCGGAGGGTTTTGGACATCAGCCAGGCGAAGCCTTTGACCACGATCTGAAGCCAGCCGAGACGGTAGAGCAGGGTGGTGAGGGCGGAGAAAAAGATGATGCTGGGGAGGATGGAGATGGCGAAGATCGGCGCGTGGGTGGCGAAGGTGCTGCCGTCCTGCGCCGCGATCACCACGCCGCCGCCGCCGCTCGGGACGTTCATCAGCCAGCCGAAAACCAGGCGGCTGCCCTCGGTGGTGAAATCGAGCAGACGCACAAAAAACCGGCCGACCCCGTCGAAGACCCCGCGCACGAAGGGGATTTTCAGCACGATCAGGGCGATGAGGATCTGCATCACGGTGCCGATGGCCACCACCCGCCAGGGGATGGCGCGGCGGTTGGTGCTGAAGAGGGTGGCGAGGCCGAGCAGGGCGGCTACGCCGAGCAGGCCGCGGAGGACGTGGGTGATTTCCATGAAACGGTGGGGGAAGGGCGGAGGGAGGCGGGGCGGATGCAGGCTTGTCGCAGGGCGCGTGCCGCGCGAGTGTTTTGGCATGAACTTGGAGGAACGGCTGGCGCGGCACCTCGGGTGCGTCCCGGAACTGGCGGAGGCGGCCTTCGTGGCGGCGGACGCCACCGTCTGCGGCGATGTGCGCCTGGGGCGCGACGCGAGCGTCTTCTACGGCGCGGTGCTGCGCGGCGACATCCAGTCCATTGTCATCGGCGCGGGCAGCAACGTGCAGGACAACGCCATCGTGCATCTGTCCGACGACCACGGCACGGTGGTCGGCGACGGGGTGACGGTCGGGCACGGGGCGACCTTGCACGGCTGCACGGTGGAGGACGGCTGCCTGATCGGCATGGGGGCCATCGTGCTCGACGGGGCGCGCATCGGGGCGGACAGCATCGTGGGCGCGGGCTCGCTGGTCACGATGGGGTTTTCCTGCCCCCCCGGCTCGATGGTGATGGGCCGGCCGGCCAAGGTCACCCGGCCGCTGCGTCCCGAGGAGGTCGGCGCGGGGCGGCGGTTGGCGGAGAAATACGTGGTGGTGGCGCGGGCCCACGCCGCGCGGGCGGCGGCGGTCGCGGCGACGCGAAACGCCGGCGCGTGATTTTCGCGGTCGTATCCCGCCGGCGTCCGGTTCTGCTCGCCGCCATCCATGATCGCCGCCGATTTTTTCGCCCTGCCGCCTTCGTTGGCCCGTTTCGCCGCCCACTTCGACCCGGCCCTCGAGCCGTGGGCGTGGTTGCGCGCCATCCCGGTCGCGCTGGCGGCCCTGCCCCGGGCGGAGCGCCGGAGCGGGCTGCCGTCGGGCCTGCACCTCGAGGGCGAGGTCCATCTCGCGGACGACGTGCGCTTGCCGGCCTACGCCACCTTGATCGGGCCCTGCTGGATCGGGCCCGGGGTGGAGATCCGGCCCGGCGCCTATGTGCGTGGCAACGTCATCGTCGGCGCGGGCGCGGTCCTGGGCAACGCCTGCGAGTTCAAGCACTGCCTGCTGCTCGACGGCGTGCAGGTGCCGCATTTTTCCTACGTCGGCGACTCCATCCTGGGCAACCGGGCCCATCTCGGGGCGGGCGCGATTTGTTCCAATCTCCGCTTTGACCAGAAGCCGGTGTCGGTCCGCGCGGGCGAACGGGTTTACGAGACCGGGCTGAGGAAATTCGGCGCCATCCTGGGCGACGCCGCCGAGGTCGGCTGCAACGCGGTGCTCAATCCCGGCAGCGTGCTGGGCCGGCGCGCGCTGGTGGCGCCGGGCACGGTGTTCAGCGGTGTGCTGCCCGCCGCGACCATCGCGCGGCAGCGCGGCGGGGTCTCCCACCTGCCACGTCGGGATTGAAACGCGGCGGGCCTTCGGCGCAGTCTCCGGGTTTCCATGCGCACCCTCACCGGCATCCAGCCCTCCGGCGTCCTTCATCTTGGCAACTACCTCGGGGCCATGCAGCCGGCCATCGCGGCCCAGGAGCGGGCGGGCGACTGTTACTACTTCATCGCCGACTACCACTCGATGACCTCGCTCACCGACCCGCAAAAGCGGCGCGACTACACCCTCGGGGTGGCGCTCGACTGGCTGGCCTGCGGGCTTGATCCGGCCAAGAGCGTGCTCTGGCGCCAGAGCGACGTGCCCGAGGTCTGCGAACTCGCGTGGATGCTCGGCACCCTCGCGCCCATGGGCCTGCTGGAACGCGCCCACAGCTACAAGGACAAGACCGCCCGCGGCCTCGCGGCCAACGTCGGCCTGTTCACCTACCCGGTGCTGATGGCCGCCGACATCCTGCTCTACGACACCACCCACGTCCCGGTGGGGCGCGACCAGAAGCAGCACGTCGAGATGACCCGCGACATGGCGATCAAGTTCAACCTGGCCTACGGCGACACCTTCGTGGTGCCCGAGAGCGTGATCCGCGACGAATCGGCCGTCGTGCCCGGACTGGACGGGCAGAAGATGAGCAAAAGCTACGGCAACACCCTCGATCTTTTCGGCGACGAAAAGGCCACGCGCAAAAAGATCATGGGCATCCCGATGGATTCGCGTGTGCCGGCCGAGCCCAAGCCCGACGCCGACCAGAACCTCGCCATCCGCCTGCTCAAGGTGGTCGCCGCGCCCGCGTTTGCGGCGGAGACCGAGGAGCGCTTGCGCGCGGGCGGGCTCGGTTACGGCGACCTGAAGAAAATCCTGTTTGAACAGGTCTGGACCCACTTCGAGGCGGCGCGGGCGCGGCGCGCCGCGTTGGCGGCGGATCCGGCCTACGTCGAGGGCGTGTTGCGAGACGGCGCGGCGCGCGCCCGCGCGGTGGCCGACGGCGTGCTCGCCCGCGCGCGGCGGGCCTGCGGTCTGCGTTAGGCTGTGACGGCAATATAAGTTTCTTTTGTTTCGAGTCTTCGAATCGTCAACCGTTCGCTGGCGGCACGGACTCCGGTCCCAATACATTGCGCACCAGATTTCGCATTCGTCTCGTAGAGATCCGCAGATTTAGAGTTCTTCTCGCAATTCCAATGTTTTGTGGGTTGTAGGAAAAATCCAGGGACTCATCGAAGAAATGGGCATAATCCTCGATTCGGGCCACGGATCGAATGAAGTCACGATCAGGTTCCAAGTATTCTGGATATAGCAAGTTTAGGAGCGGGGTAAGGAATCTCGCGTGGGGATAGAGAGCCTCCTTTAGGACGGATTTCTCAAAATCCTTCTCTAAAACGTTGTAACGCTGGCAGTATTTCGATTTAAAGGCATTTGGATTCATCGCAAGCACGTATGGTATTTTAGGGTCCGGAGGTTCGCTCTTTACCGAATGAACGGCCAAGACCAGCGCCGTAGGTCATGACTTCACCGGTGCCTGCTATCGCTTCTGTTTTCGTCGGTTACTCCCTATGGAATCCCTGCTCATCCTCATAGCCGGAAGGCGCCATGCGCCCGGCGATAAAAAGACCGATCACCATCAAAATATAAATCCCAAGAAACCACCAAAAATGTTCCATGGCCGAGCCTAACCCAATCTGTTCTGCGGCGGTATCCGGAGCTTGGCCTATTCGGTGGTGGAATAATTTCCTCGCCTAGTGAACTTATGGCGACCTTGCTCAGGTATGATCTAATGTAAAATATCCAGCTAGAGGGTTTTGTGCTTTCGGGTCGTGACCTATCATCACCGATCAAGGAATTTTTGCCGATGCCAAACGGCCAAACCGTGCTCATCCATGGCTACTATCCGCACGCCTGCGGCCCAGATGCAGGACCGCCACCCCTTTTTTGGCGGACTGTTGCGTGCAGTTGTTGCAAACGCTGACCGATTAATTTTTTGCTGCGGTATTTTCTTACCTATCGCCTCGAACCGCGTGCCCTATGACCGACCATTAGAATGAGGGCAAAGACAGTTTCGCGGTCAGGCCGACCCCGATTGCGTTGCGTTCTAGGCTGAATGAACCGCCTGCGATTCGCGCGAAATTCCGTGCCAAAACCAGCCCCATGCCAATCCCTTGTTGTTCGAAACGATCACGACCAAACTGACGCATAACAGATATTTTGGCCAACTCGTCATCACTCATTCCCCGGCCCAAATCGGTTACGACTATCTCATATGTTCCCTCACGATGCCTTGCCGACACCTGCACCGTCATGCTGGGTAAGGAGAATTTGAAGGCGTTGTCGAGGATATGGGATATCACCCGCTCCAAGCCAAGAGGCGGAGCCATGACCCGCCCATCCACCGCATCGAGTGTATAATCGATCGGTCGGCTGTAAGTTGTCGCGACGTCTTCACACCAACGGTTTATCATCGAGGCCGTGAGAAACTGCGGCTCCAATTGCGGGGCGATACCAAGGCGGACAGCGGTATCTTTGGCCTCGAGCCACGACCATAGGGATAAATCGTTTGCCATGCGCAGCAGCCGGGCGCCGGATCTTTCAATGTGCTGGCCGTAGTCTACCATGTCTTCCGGCTTGAGGAACTCCCCGCACTTCCCCATGTTTATCATCAAGTCGGCATACCCGATGATCACCGTCAGGGGGGAGCGCAGTTCATGCGGCAAGACGCGCATTAGAAATCGGTGTTGCTCCTTCAAAATGTCATTGATTGCAGCAGCTCGTCGCAGTCGCACCTCAATAGCCTTTAGCAGGTCGTCCGGATCATAGGGTTTCACGACATAGTCGTCTGCGCCGAGCGACATTCCCATACGCTGATCCGCGGTTTCGGCCTTGGCGGACATTATTATAAACGGGGTTCTCTCCTGCTCCGGGTCCCGGCGGACTCGCCGCAGCAGTTCGAAGCCATCGCATCGGGGCATTCTCACATCGCTGAGGATTAGGTCCGGGCGGACTTCTTTTAATGCCTCCTGCGCCTCCTGACCGTCGTGCACAGAAATCACCCGCATGCCCGCCGCCCGCAAAGTCTCCTCGGTGATCTGCCGCACTAATTCGTCGTCCTCCGCTATTAGGATTGTTGGCACGTTGATCGTATCTATCGATGGTGTGGTTGCCTTCATGAAATGATTCGCTGAGTGCTTATAAAGGGATGAACGGTGTGAATCTTTGATCCGTTCACCGACTCCGTTTTGGGCACCCTTGGGATTCTTAGCGTGAAGGTCGTGCCTCTTCCCAGTTCGCTTTCCACTTCCACGTGCCCGCGATGATAGTCGGTGACGCGTTTTATGATCGTCAATCCGAGTCCGGTCCCGGGGACCTGGCCGACGTTGCTCGCTCGGTGAAACGGCTGAAACAATTTTTTCATATCGTGCGGCGGTATGCCCCGGCCGCGGTCCATCACTTTTAGCTCCCAAAAATCGGCCCGGGTCCTGACGCATATGTGAACCTTGCCGGACTCAGGTGAATATTTCAATGCGTTGGAAACCAGGTTTTCCACCGCCGCGCGCATCTGCTGCTCATCGACAATAGTAAAAAAATCCTCGGTAATATTTAGTTCGAGCAAGAGCCTTTTCTGGTCAGAGGCATCGCTCACTTCTAGTGAGCGGGTGATACGCTCGGTGATTTGGCGTATAAACTCCGCCAGCGCCACTGGCTGAGTTGGCATCTCCTGCGACATGTGTTCTATGCGATTTAACAAAAGAACTTGGTCGACCAACTCGACCAAGGTCGCTATCGCGGACCCCTGCATTGTGAGCAAACGCGCCCAGTCGGCCGCATTCTCAGGGGGCAACTGACGGCTTTTGCTTGCCAAGAGATAATGAACGCCTTTTATCGATGTTAACGGAGTGCGGAACTCGTGTGAAACCATCGATATGAACTCCCGTTGCATCAGATGATAGGTTTCCCGTTGGGCTCGGTTCTCCGATTCCTCTTTTTCCATGCGTCGTTGCTCGGTCACATCTGAAATCAATGTGCATACATGGGTGATGGCGTCCGAGGCGATGCACAGGGGTAGCTTTCTGACATTTAACACCCAGTCTCGTCCGCCCCAGTGAATAGGAAAATCAAATTGGCTGGCCTGCCCGTTTGACGCGACTCCCTGGTCGGCAACCGCCCAACTTGCGAAAACAGAATTTTTTGAAAGACATCTCTCCAGACCGGAAGGGGCGGAGGAACCGCCTGATTCCTTGCCCAGGAAATCAAGCGTTGCCTGATTCACAAATTCATAGTGTCCGATTAAGTTTCTTATTGTGACGCCGACATCCAAGTTGTTTAGAAATGTCCGAAACATGGTCTCGCTGGCTTCGAGTCTCGCTGCCATATCGACTTGCTCCGTTGCGTCCCGGCAACTGCAGATGAGGCCGCCATTTGGCATCAGCGACAGCGTCAATTCCTCGTGGAACAACGTCCCGTCTTTACGCACGGCCCGCAGCCGCCCACGCCAAACTCCGTGGGCCGCCAAATGGGGGAAGACTGAGTTTTCAATTTCTTTGATTGAGGTTTCGGGATACAGTAAACGCCAAGATCTCCCTATCAATTCCTCGGCTCGTTCATAGCCAAAAAGTTTAATGTGCTCCCTGTTTAGAAAAAGATAGGTTCCTGTCGCATCCGTTACGGCCACGCCTTCGTGAGTGCTTTCGATAGCCAGGCGATGCAATTCCGACTCCTCTGGCGTGTAGGTGCCGGGCGTTATCTCGACTACGGAGCCCGCAACCAGTTTACGTCCATGAATCGTTCGGGCGATCGCTGTCGCTCGCAACGTGCGGAGTTGGCCGTTCGGATGTTTTACGCGCAATATTCTGGTGATGTGCCCATGCAGTGCCAGATCTCGGCGAAGCGTCGTGAAGGCGGCTTTGTCCTCGGATTGTAGTCTCTTTTGCCAAGAATCTGGGTCCGCCCTTATCTCCGCCAGAGTGAGAGAAAAGAGTTTTTCCGATGGGCCGGTCAGGTAAAGATGTCGTCGTGTATCCTGATCGAAAACGAAGACCAGCGGAGCATCCGCTTGTGCGAGTTCCTGAAGCGCAAGTCGCGCCTCATGTATTTCGTCTTCGGCCGTTTGTGGCAGGATGCCTTCGGTCGTCACTTGAAGAGCGGTCATGGCATGAAATCATCGGCGCGGCGTGGTTCTAGGCTTCCGTTGGTTTGCGCTGCCATGCCATCCACCGAAAATACCAAACCTAGTTTCCTTGCGGCGCTCGGCAGGCGTGATGCTTGGGTTACGCCGAGTTTTTGCATTATACGGCAGCGCGATTTGTATATCGCTGACTTGGACATCGACAGTTCGTCGGCGATCTCTTTCACCGTCCTGTGCACGGCGAGCCTCCGTAGCACGCTCATATCGGTCTTGCCCAAGTCTCTTCCGAGTGTGCGTTGTTGAACCAGCGCCCTCAAAACTCCGCTGGTGTGGGAGTTCATAGGGGATTCTCCTGCGGCAACCGCCCGCAGGGCGTTTATCAACTCGGGGATTGGTGCGTATTTTCCCAAAACCGCGGACGCCCCCCGCGCGAACGCCGCTGCAATCGCTTCATCCGAGGAGACCCCGCTAAAAACGGCGGTGCGTATACGGCGCCGTTGATCCTTTAGGCGCTCCAAAAGCTCCAGACCGCTCATCCCGGGCATCAACAAATCCAAAAGTAATACGTCCACCTCTACGCGAGACAGTTCGTTCAATGCCGTCGCACCGTCCCCGGCCGAACCGACGACCTGGAAATAGCCCGAGTGGTTGAGTAATTCCGAGAGCATTCCCACGAAAACCGGATGGTCGTCCACGATATACACGCGAGGCAGAGGACTTCGCGATAATCCTAGATCATCGG
>CAMCHD010000006.1 GCA_945874545.1 Akkermansia muciniphila
CCCACGTTCAACGGCGACGCGGGCGGGAGCGGTCCGGTGAAGGGGGGAGGCAAGGCGTCGTCGCGGGCCGCCTGAGCCTCGTGCCAGACGAAGGGATGGCGGCGGGCGTAGGCGGCGGGCGAGCAGGTGCGGCGGGGCGGGCCCCAGTCACGGGAAGTTCCCGGCAGCAGGCGAAGGGCGGCGGTGGGCACCAGGGTCCGGAGCCAAGTGAGAAGCAGGGCGCGGACCTTCACCGGGCCGGCGCGAGTTTTGTCCCGCACGCTCATGCGGTGATCGATCGATTGGAAACGGACGCGCCGGGAGGACTCGACATCGTCGCCCAGACAACCGCACGGCGCCGGGCAGGCGAACGAAAATCCGGGGAGCGCGGGGCCGGGCCTGGTCCGGGCTTGCCTGCCGTCGCGCCGGCCGCTGCCACTCCGACCGCGCCACCCGCCGCCAACGCCGCGCCTCGACCCCGGGTGGTGGTTTACCATCCGGAGTTTTGCGACCGCGGTGGCGGCGAGATGGTCTGCGCCTGGATTTTACAGGAACCGGCCCGAGACAACGACGTGTATGTCGCCTGTCGCAGGCCGGTGGATTGGGCGCGAATCGACCGGCGTTTCAGCACGTCGTTGGCGGAGCGGCCGCCGGCGCACGTGCGTTTGCGCAACACTCTTTCGAAACCTGGGCGTGGAGTGCGAGCTGGTTTACCCGCCCGTGCCGGGGGACAAAGCCGCCCGCCTCGTCGTGGATCGAGCGGGCTAAGACGTGGTCGGGCGCGCGCCATTTGCGCCGGGTGGGCGAAAGCATGGCGGCCATCGGTTCCGGTGTGGTCTCGTGGTCGGGATGGGCCTCCGGGATCTCGATCACCGCGCCGGCGTCGTCGCCGATGTAGACGCGGAAATGGCGGTCGGTCCGGGCGCGCAGCGAACCGAGCGCGGGCGCGAAGTGCCGGACGCGCCAGCCGGGGATGACGACGGCGAGACGGCGGTCCGGGCCGCCGGGCGTAGGGCGGCGGGGCGTCATGGCGCGGCGGGCGACAAACGGTGGAAGTCGGCGATGAACTCCGTCGCGATGCGCGCGGGAGAGTGGCTCTCCCGCACCGCGAGGGCGGCGGCGGAGAGCGGGGCGGGATCGAGAGCCGAGGCCGCGACGAGGGCGCGGGCGAGGGCGGCGACCGGAGCCGGCGCGCGGTGGTCGAAGACGAGACCGTTTTCCCCGGGCCGGATAAAATCGCGGAAGCAGGCCAGGTCGGATACGAGCGGGATGCAGCCCCACGCCATGGCCTCGAGCGGGGCGAGGCCGAAACTCTCGCCCTTTTCCGCGAGCGATGGGTAGACAAACACGGTGGCCGATTCGTAGCGCGCGGCGAGGGTCTCCGGATCGTAAATCGGGCCGGACCACGTCGTGTCGGGCGAGGCGTGGCGGGTCAGCAGGTCGCGCAGCCACGCCTCGCCGCCGCCGCCCCGCCCGATCTCGGCCGGGCCTACCAGCTCGAGCGTCCAGCCGGCGAGGGCGCCGCCGGCCTTGGCGGCGGCGAAGGCCGCGAGCAGCAGGGCCACGCCTTTTTCGGGGTGCAGGCGGCCGACAAACAAAAACCGTTTTGTCCGGCGCGCGGGATCGGGCGCGCGCGAGGGTGCGGCCGGCAGCGGATTAGGGATGACCACGAGACGTTCGCCGACGCGGGGCAGCTCGGCGCGGATGGCGGCGGCGACGGCGGACGAGTTGGCCCGCAGGCGGGAGGCCCGGTGGTAGAGACGCATCTGGCCCTTTGGCATGCGTTCGACGCTCACGTGAATGCGGCCGTGGCGACCGGAGGCGAGGATCGGGGCCCAGAAGGTGTTTGTGACCAGGATGTCGCCGTCCGGCGCGGCGCGGAGGGCGCGACGGGTGTAGAGCAGGTCGGCCCATTTCAGCGCGAGGCCGGACGCGGGCTGGTCGCGGCCCGGCACCCGCAGGTGGCGCACGCCCTCGAGCTCGCCGGAGGCCGGTAGTTCGGGCACGGCGCGCGAGACCTGCGTCACCACCTCGCCGCGGCGGGCGAACTCGATCGCGAGGCGATGCCAGAGTTTTTCCACCGCGCCGCCGCGCAGGGGAGGGACGGGGAAAAAGGCCCCCTGGAGGATGGTGATGCGCAGCGCGGACAAGGCAGCCGCAGGAGGAACAGGGCGGGGGTCGGGAACAACTCCAAACCCGGTGCTTGGAGAAACGACCGGGCCGCCGCCGCCGCGCTTGAATTCGGCCCCGGGAACCCTCCTCCTTTCCGCAGACTCATGCCCACGGTTACCCCACGCGACGATGCCGCAGTTTCGGACGCGGTCATCTGCGTCCGTCCCGGCGGGCGACGGCCGGGCGGGCGCGCGAATCTCGCATGACCACCCCGCCTTCCGTGCTTGGTTTGACGGCGGGGTTGGAGCTGGGGCTCGCGCTCGGCTTTCTTTCTATTCTCAACGGACTGGCCGGTTCGGAGGGCGGGTCCGTTCGTCGCCGCCTCTTGTCGGTGGCCGGCCTCGGGTGTGCGCTGATCCCGCCGGCCCTGCGCCTGGCGACCGGTCCGGTCGCGGCCGAGCCGTGGTTTCTTTTGCTGGCCGGCGTCCTGACCTGGAAGGCGATCGGGTTGGATTATGAGTGGACGAGGCCCCCGCGAAACACCCCGCTTTGGCGGGCGCTGGCCGTGGTGTTTTGCGCGGCCGGTTCGGTGGACGCGTTGTTTTTGCTGCCCTGGGCGGGTATCGTGATCGGCCGGCTGGGTCTCTGGACCCACCATGCGCACCTGCCGTTGCGATTGATCTTCGCCCTGCTGTCCCTCGGCCTGGCCGACCAGGCGCTGGATTTCACGCCTTTCGGCGGCGACGCGGCGGACGGCCTCATCGCGACCGCGCTTTACCTCGCCGTAGTGCTGATCCACTACTGGGTGCCGGGGCTGGCCAAGATGGCGCTCGGCCCGCGCTGGTTCTCCTGGGCGCGGGACAATACATCCCACTTTTTCCCGGTGAACGCCTACCTGCACGGCTGGATGGCCTTTCTGCCGGCCCGGCGAATGCGGCGGGTGTCCCGTGCGCTCAAGCCCCTGAACCGGCCGCTTCAGATCGCCGTGCTCGCCATCGAGGCGGGCGCGCCGCTGTTTTTTTTCTCCGCGCCGACCTTCCTGGTCTGGCTGGGATTGGTGGCGGCCATGCAGACCGCGATTTTCCTGCTCACGGGCCTGTTGTTCCTGGAATACATCATCGTCTGCCTCGCCGCGATTTTCCTCTTTCCCGGAACCCCGGACCCCTTCACCGGCCTGCTGGCCGTGCTGCTGGGAGGCGTGCTGTGGAAGGCCCGGATCATCCGGCCTTGCAAGCTGGCCTGGTGGGATTCGCCGCTGGGCGGCAAGGTCTGGCTGGAGGCCGAGCTGGACGACGGTCGTCGGGTGCATCTGCCCAACCGCCTCCTCTGCCCGCTGGAACGGGACTACGGCCAGACCCGCACGCTGCGATTTCTCGACGAAAAACTGCCCTATTGGCATCTGGGCGAAGTCGCGAGTCGCGCCACGCACGCGCGCCTGCTGGCGGCCGGGGCCGATCCGGCCGCGCTCGGCCGTATCGCGGGGGAGGCGGGACGTTCCCATGGCGAGCCGCGGCGGCGCGCGACCGATCTGGCCGAGTTGGAGCGTATCCGCGCGGAGGATTTTTTTGAACGAAAGCGGTTTTTGCCGCGTCCGCTGCGTTGGCTGAAGTTTCCGGCGGAGCATAATTTTCACTGGGGTCCGCTTCCCGCCTGGAATCCTTGGACGGACCGCATCGGGGCGCTCGAGCTGGTCTTTCGCGAGCACTACCAGACCGACGAGGAGATTGTCCTGATCCGGAAAAAAACCATTCTGCGGCTGGACGGCGGGTCGAGTGGCCCGGGATGATTCGGCGCGGACCACCGCCGCTTTCGACTCATGCCAGGGCTCGCTCCACCGCGGCGTTGAAGCGGGCCTCGCCGGCGGCGGGGAGGTGTGTCGGAGCGAGCGGGCCGGCGAATCCGGACTCGCCTTCGGCGGCGGAGAGCAGCCGCGCGATCAACTCGGCGGGCTCGTGCGGCGAGAACAGGCGTCCGGGGTCGGAGATCAACTCGAGGAACGAAGTGGCCCGGGCCGCGATCAGCGGCGTGCCGGTGGCGGCGGCCTCGATCACCGGGTAGCCAAAACCCTCGTAGAAGCTCGGGCAGACCACGAGGGAGGCGAGTTTGTAGAGCGCGGGCAGGTCCTCCTCGGGCACGTGGCCGATGCGGAGCACGGAGTCCCGAAGCTCGGGCAGGCGGGCCAGGGTCGCGAAGAGGGGCCCGGTGAAGGGGGTGTCGCCGGCGGGGATCTTTCCGGCCAGCACGAGGGGTGGGAGGGTGCGCCGACGGGAGGCTTCGGCGTAGGCGGCGAGCAGAAAGGGCAGGTTTTTGTTTAACCGGTAGCCACCCAGATAGAGCCAGAAACGCGGCGGCAGACCGAGGCGTGCGCGCAGGTCGGCCATGCGGGCCTCCGCCGGCCGGGGGTCGAAATCACGCGGCAGCCAGTTGGGCACCACCTCCACGGCGGGCGGGGTGAGCCCGTGCAGATCGGCCAATTCGCCGGCGGTGAAACGGGAGACGGCGAGCAGGCGGCTGCGCCGCATCTGGGCCAGCAGCAGCCGGCGCCCCGGGCCGGGGCGGCCGCCCCGGCTGGGGGCGCCAAAACGGTCTCCGTAGCAGTCGTGGGAAGTGAGGACGGGT
Source organism: Akkermansia muciniphila (assembly GCA_945874545.1). GTDB lineage: Bacteria > Verrucomicrobiota > Verrucomicrobiia > Opitutales > Opitutaceae > IMCC26134_A. The sequence goes on from CAMCHD010000006.1 coordinate 4,711, forward strand.
CGGCGCAGGGGCAGGAAGGCCTGGCATTCGAAGGGGGCGTAGAAAACGGCCTCCGGGGCTTTGCGCCGCAGGTGCAGGGCGAGCAGGTTGGACCAGAAAAGGTTGGCGAAGGAAAAGCCCCGGCGCGGGTCGGGGGCGGGGAAAAACTCCGCCACGTCGGCGAGTCCGGCGGGCGCCTCCGCGCGGCGGCAGGAGGGCAGGTAGACGCGAAAGCGCCCGGCCAGCGGGCCGCCGCGCAGCGCATCCACCGCCGCCCGGGCGTAGCGTTGCAGGCCGCCGGTGCCGTCGAGCAGGGTGTGGCCGTAAAAGGCGAGGGCGGGGGATGCGGACGGCGGACGCCTTTTCATAAGCGGGTGGGCGCGGACCGGCGCCGGAAAGGAGAGAGGAGACGGGGGGCCCCGGTGGCGCGCAGCAACTCCTTGTAGAAGGCCGGGCAAAGGATGGGGCGCAGCGGGGCGGCGCCGATGGCGCGGGCGGCGCGGTTAAAATTCGCCTGTCGCAGCAGCAGATTTTTCAGCGGTGTCGCGCGCTCGCGGAGATTCTGGGATTTAGGCAGCCGGCGCCAGGCGGTGAGCGCGGGCTGCAGCGTGATGACGGGACCGTGCAGGGGCGCGACTCCGGCGAGGGCGCTGTCGATCGCCAGGCCGAGGCCACCGGGGTAGTCGAGCGGCAGTCGGGCGGCGAGGAAGTCGCGGCGAAAGGCGAGGGCGCTGGTCCAGTAGTGCAGGTCGGTGTCCTGGGTGGCGTAGGTGGCGGCGAGGTGGTCCGCCACGTGTTTGCGCGCCTCCCGTTCCTCGCGCAGCGGACGGCCCTCCGCGTCTATCCGCAACATCGGAGCCTGCACCAGCACGGCGGCGGGCCGTTCGGCCCAGGCCTCCTCGTAGAGCCGTATCCGGTCGGAAAGATACACATCGTCGCCGTCCAGCAGGTGCAGGTGGTCGGCGGTGCTGGCGGCGAAGGCGTGATGGAGCGCCGCGCCCTGGCAGGCGCGGCCGGGGAGCGAGTGGTCATGCACGCCCGCGATCAGCCGCAGGCGGTCGCCGTAGGAGCGGAGGATGGCGAGCGAGTCGTCGGTGGAGCCGTCGTCGTAGGCGATGATCTCGTCGGGCGGGCGGGTCTGACCGAGGACGGAATCGACGCAGGCGCGCAGCCACGGTCCGTTGTTGTAGTTGTTGATCAGCACGCCGACGCGGGCCGGGGGTCCGTCGGGGCGCGGCGGGGCGGCGAGGGGCGGGGGAGGGGCCGGCCGGAAAAGGCGGATCACGGGCGTCAGGCCGGCGGCGCGGGCCGTCTCGATAAAAAGGGCGCGGCTGCGCCACGGACGGAGGGGTCTGGCGCCGAGTTTACGGGCCACGCGATTGAAGTGGGCCTGGCGGGCGCGGAGATTGGCCAGGCGGCCGGCGCTTTGGTTCCGGCTGAGGGAGCGGGGATGGCGGCGCCAACCGGTGAGGGCGGGCTCGAGGGTAGCGACCGGGCCGAGCAGCGGGGCCACGCCGGCGATGGCGCTGTCCATGGCGAGGGCGGGCGTGATCGGCGCGCAGAGTTCGAGCAGCCGGGCGAGCGGTTCGCGACGGAAGGCGAGGGCGCTGGTCCAGTAGTGAAAATCCGGATCCTGGGCGGCGTAGGTCGCGGCGAGGGCGTCCGCTATCTGTTTGCGGGCCTCGCGTTCCTCGCGGAGCGGGGCGCCGGCGGGATCGATGCGCAGCATCGGCGCCTGGACCAGCACCAGGTCCTCCCGGGCGGCCCAGGCCGCCTCGTAGCGCCGGATCTTTTCCGGCAGGAAAACATCGTCGCCATCGAGCAAATACAGGTGGTCGGCGGTGCTGGCGGCGAAGGCGGCGCGGACGGCCGCGAACTGCGAGGCGAAGGCGTGGCGCGCGTCCTCGTGCCGGCCTGCGATCAGCCGCAGGCGGTCGCCGTAGGAGCGAAGGATGGCGAGGGAATCGTCGGTGGAGCCGTCGTCGCACACGATGATCTCGTCCGGCGGGCGCGACTGGGCCAGGACGGAGTCGACGCAGGCGCGCAGCCACGGTCCGTTGTTGTAGTTGTTGATCAGCACGCCGACCCGGGGCGCGGCGGGGTTCGGGGCGGTGTTCATGCGGCGAGGAGGGCGTCCAGCGCGGCGGCGAAGGCGCGGGGGCAGACGTGGAAGGGACTGTTGGGATTCCTGCCGTGCGGGTGCCAGGCGTGGCGGCGGCTGCGGCCCAGCAGCGCCCCGTAGCCGATGCCGGCGCCGGCGCAAAGGGAGCGGAAGTAGGGCCAGGGGTTGCTGGTGGGGATGAGTTCGAGAAGGCGTGCGCCGGGTCGGGCGTGGACCAGGTTGGCGAGGGCGGCGCCGTGCACGCCCACGATGTGGGTGGCGGCGGCGAGGCGGCTCCGCAGCCGGGGAAAATCGGTCGGGTCGGCCTCGACAAAACCGCGCGCGACGAGCTGGGCCTCGATCTCGGCCTCGTTTTCGATCCCGCGGTTGCCCCGGCGGGCCAGATACAACCGCGCGGGGCCGGCGGGTGCGGCCGGGGGAAGCAGCGAACGGTGAAAGGCGACGACCTCCGGGGGGTAGCATCGGCATTCCCCGGGGTTGGACGGCTGCACGAGCACATCGCAGAGAAACTGGGACGTGCGGGAGGGACGCACCCATTTGCCCTCCGGGATGCCGAGCGCTCCGGTGACGATCCGGGCGGTCTCGCCGGGGAAACGGGGCAGCACGACGTGATCCAGATCGGCCCAGGCGAAACCGGCGGCGCGGGCGTAGGCCAGACGCGCGACCGCGTCGAGCAGCCAGTGGTTGAAGTTGTAGCCGGCGTGGGCGGAGCAGAGATTCAGGGTGCGGCCCGGCAGGTGCACGGGGGCGTCGGAAAGGAGCGTCCGGTAGATCAAGGACATCCGGTGACCGGAATAGGAGCAGAACTCGGGCAGCAACACGTCCCCGGGCGCGACGGGCCAGCCGGCCTCGTGAAAAATCCGGGTGTTGCGGAGCAGGGCGACGCCCCGCTCGGAGAGGGCGTGTTCGGGGCGGCGGACCAGGGGCGGCAGGCCGTCCTCCGGCAGAAACATCGGCGGCAGGCGGAGGACCCGCGCGGGCAGGACCGGGCGCCACTCGTCCCCGCTCGCCCGGAGGTGGTCGGCGGTGCGGGCCCACCGGCGGGGCGGGCCGAACCGAAGCGAGGAGCCGGGCAGGAGGCGCAACGCGGCCCGCGGGGTGAGGGTCCAGAACGCGAGGAGGGCGACGCGTTTGAGCTCGCCGAGAGCCGGGTGGGCGGGGATGCGAAAGGCGGCGGACATATGGGCCTCAAGCGGCGGGCCGGCGCCCTTCGGGATTGCGGGCCAGGCGGGCGGCCAGGACGGACGGCAGCAGACGGCGGACCAGCTGACGGTAGAAGCGCCGGTTCAGCCAGAGATGGATCGGGGGGTGGCCGTGGCGACGGGCCACGTGGTTGAAGCAGCGATGGCGGCGCCGGGTGGCGGCGAGCGGATCGCGCTGGCCGGCGGCGCGGGAGATCGAGCCGCCGCGCTGGCGCCAGCAGGAGAGCGGCTCATCGAGCGTCAGCACCGGGCCGAACAGGCACACGGCGGCGGTGAGGCGGGCGTCGATCGGCGCGTCGCGGATCACGGAATAGTCGATCGGCACCTCGTGCGCGAGGTAGGAGCGGGTGAACGCGATCGCGCTGGTGGCGTAGTAGAGGTCGCAATCCTGCTGGCGGTAGGTGGCCCGCCGGTGGTCGCGCTGGTGTTTGTTCGACTCGTAGTTATCCCGCAGGCGTTCGCCCGCCTCGTCGATCAGCCACATCGGGGCCTGGACGAGCGCGGCGTCCGCCCGCGCGGCCCAGGCGGCCTCGTAGCGTTCGATTTTTCCGGGCAGGAAACAGTCGTCGCCGTCGAGCAGATAGAGGTGTTCGGCGGTGCTGGCGGCGAAGGCGCCGGCAAGGGCCGCGCCCTGCGAGACGATGCCCGGGCGGGTGCCGTCGTGCACGCCCTCGATCAGGCGGAGGCGGTCGCCGTAGGAGCGCAGGAGGGCGAGCGAGTCGTCGGTGGAGCCGTCGTCGTAGACGATGATCTCGTCGGGGCGGCGGGATTGGGCGAGCACGGAGTCGACGCAGGCGCGCAGCCAGGGGCCGTTGTTGTAGTTGTTGATCAGGACGCCGACGGCCGGGAGCGATGGGGAGCGTGGCGTCATCGGGAGGCGGAGCGGGGGCGGCCGCGCAGTCTTTGCACGGCGACGCGGAGGCCGACCGGCGCCCAGGTGCGGACGCAGGCGTGGAAAAAGTTATAGTTGTGCCAGAACAACAGCGGCCGCGCGCCGATCGCGCAGGCATGGCGGTTGAAGTAGCGCACCCGCATGAGCATCAGGTTCAGGTAGGAGCGTCGGGGTTCGCGCCGCCAGAGCGATTCGGGACGGGTGCGCCAGTAGGTCGAAATCCCGGGGACGAGCAGGATCGGTCCGTAAAGCGGGGCCACCGCGGCGAGGCGCACCTCGAAGCCGAGGTGCAGGCCGTCGTTGACATCGAGCGGGAGCCGCCGGGCCAGATAATCGCGGCGGTAGGCGTGGGTGCTGGTGGCGTAGCACAGGTGGCAGTCGTGCACCCGGTAGGTTTGTTCGTAGTAGTCGTGGGTGTGGTTCAGCGCCCAAAAGTGGACCTCCAGGGGCGCGCCTTCGGGGGAGAGGTTTTGGCTTTGGGAGTGCAGCAACACGGCTTCGGGCGTGCGAGCCCAGGCGTCCTCGTAGCGGCGGATCCGGTCCGGTAGATAGACGTCGTCGCCGTCGAGGAGGTGCACGTGCTCCGCGGTGCTCGCCGAGAAGGCGGCGGCGACTGCGGCGGCGTGCGAGGCCCGGCCGGAGCGGGTGTAATCGTGGACGCCTTCGATCAGGCGGATGCGGTCGCCGTAGGAACGCAGAATCGCGAGCGAGCCGTCGGTGGAGCCGTCGTCGTAGACCACGATCTCGTCGGGGAGGCGGGTCTGGGCGAGGACGGAATCGACGCAGGCGCGCAGCCACGGACCGTTGTTGAAGTTCGTGATCAGCACGCCGACGCTGGGGGTGGAACGTTTCATTCTCGGGTCGGGGGGACGAGGCTCCGGTAGAGCGCGAGGTAACGTTCGATCATGCGGGTCGGGGCCCAGACGGGGGCGCGGGCGAGGCCGGCCGTTCCGAGCCGTTCGCGGTCGGGCCAGGCGCGGGCGATGGCGGCGGCGGCGGCGGCGGGGTCGGTCGGATCGAAGTAGATCGCGGCGTCCCCGCCCACCTCGGGCAGCGGCGGGCGGTCGGAGGTGAACACGGGGCCGGCGCAGGCCTGGGCCTCCGCGACCGGCCAGCCGAAACCCTCGGCGAGCGAGGGGAACACCAGCCCGGCCGCGAGCGAGTAGAGGGCCTCGAGTTCGGGGTTCGACGGACCGAGCACGACGTGAACAAAGGCGTCGAGGCCGAGGCGCTCGACCAGCGCGCGGTCGGTCGCGCCGAGCGGTTTGCCCACCATGACCAGATCCGGGCAACCCGGCAGGACGGTGCGCAGGCGGGCATAGAGCGCGAGCAGCCCGGGGCGGTTTTTATACCATTGGCCGCCGCCGACGTTTACCAGGAATCCGTCCGGGCGGACGAGGCCGGCGGGCAGGGCGCCGCCCGCGACCAGAGGGGCGAGGGTGGCGGCGGCCTCGGCCGGGGTGCGTCGCCGGTAGGGGTGGTTCAGGCCGTTGGGGATCACGGTGGCGCGGTCGGGCGACCAGCCGGTCAGGCGGAGCAGGTCGCCGCGGGTGGTTTCCGACACGCACGCCGCGTGGGGCAGGCGGCGGATATGGTCGAGGATCCAGCGTTGAAAAGCCCGCGCGGCGCGGCCGGGGGTCTGACCGGGGATCTCCCCTGCGGCGGCGCGGATGCGCAGCAGGTCGTGGCAGGTGCACAGCGCGGGGAAGGCCAGCCCGGTCACGCACGCGGCGTTGGCGTGGTCGACCACATGCACCACGTCGGGGCGGAGGCGGGCGGCGACGGCGCGGAGCCGGGTGGGATAGACCACGAACTTGTCCAGGTAGCCGAGCAGTTTGGGAAAACCGTCGTAGCGGTAGGGGCGGGCCAGGCGGGCGAAGCGCGGGCGCGGGCACTCGAGAAGGGGTTCGTGGCCGGCGGCGGCGAGGCCGTCGCGCAGGAGGTCTCCGAAACGCAGCATGCTTTGCTGGCGGTCGGCGAGGAAGTTGCCCGCCAGCAGCACGCGCAGCGGCCGTTCCGGTCCGGAGGATATGGTCTCGCTCCGGGTCATGTCGTCGCGGTCGCGGCGGTCTCGTCCTCGACTCCGTCGGCGGCGTCCGTCTCCTCGTCCTCCTCGTTTTCGACCGGACCGGCGGCGGCGGCGAGGGCGAGGCCCGAGCCGAAGACCGCAAAACCGAGGATGGTGGGCGGAGCCCACTGGCCGGAGACCACCAGCAGCAGGCTGGCGCCCACCAGCATCCAGCCGAGGCCGTCGTTGTGCCGCAGCAGACCCAGCCAGGCGGACCAGAGCACGTGCAGGGCGAGCCAGCAGCGGAAGAGGATGAAGCCGGCCCCGAGGACGGGACCGAGTTCGAGCAGGATTTTCGGCCACTCGCCCTCGGCGAGCAGGAAGGTGAGCGCGCCGGTGGTGAAGCGGGCGCCGACGTTGGAGCCGAGGCCGATGCCGTGGCCGAAAAGGGGCGCGTCCCACATCACAGCAAACGCCACCAGGTGATCGTTGAAAAAACGCTGGAAGATACTCACGCCGACGCCGCCGCCCCGGACGGTGGATTCCTCCCAGCGGGCGGAAAACGCCGCGGTCAGCTCCTGGTTCGCCGCGACCTGGAGCATGAGGACGGCCAGACCGATCGGCACCAGCACGGTGCCGAGCCGGCGCACATCCCGCGCGACGGTGAAGAGGCCGAAGACCACCACCACGAGCACCGAAAACAACAGGCTCCGGCTGATCGAAATGGGCACCGCGATCACGATGGCGGCGGTGGCGGCGACCAGGAGCCGGCGCGGATAGGTGCCGGGGTGGGTCCAGCCGTAGAAGGCGAACGCGGTCGCCAGCGGATACCAGGCCATCGGCCCGGTGATGAAGGAAAACGGTCCGGGCGGGCGGATCTTGCCCAGCGCGCCGCCCAATTGTCCGACCTCGCCGCCGCCGATGCCTTTGTTCAGGAACGATCCGGGCCCGGAGTTGTATTGCAGGAACATCAGTCCGGTGATGCCGAGCGTGAGCCACAGGGCCGCGCGGCCGATGCGCACGACATCGGCGTGGTCCAGGGCGGCGCCCATCACAAAAACGAGCGGCACGTGAAGGTAGTTGATCCGCAGTCCGTAGATCGCGACGAACAGCGGGGCGCCGGCGATCAGGGCGAACACCAGCGAGAGTCCCGCCAAACCCGCCAGCGCGAGCAGGGCGGGGCGGAAGGGAAAGTGTCCGCTGGACAGGGCCAGAAAGTAGGTGGCGATGACCACGGGATCGCGCACGATCAGGAGAGGTTCGGCCAGCCCGGGGAGGATCCACTTGCGCAGCGCGCCCTCCAACACGAGCAGGAGGAAATAGGCCCAGAGAAGCGGTTTTACATACGGGTGCACAAAGAGGGACGCGGGTCGTTCAGCGGTTGGCGAGCCGGGATACTTCCCGGGCGAGGCTCGCGCGATATTTTTCCCAGGTAAAATCGGCGGCGCGAAGCATCGCGGACCGGCCCATGGCAAACCGGCGCTCCTCATCCCCGGCGAGGGTGAGCAGGCGGGAGGCGATGGCTTCCGGGTCGCGAATCGGCACGATGTTCCCTTCGCGGTTCTCCGTGATCAGGTCCGGCGCGGCGGTGTGCGGGGTCGCGATGATCGGCAGTCCGCAGGCCATCGCCTCGAGCAGCACCAGGCCGAAGCCTTCGAACAGGGAGGGAAACACAAACACGTGGTGCCGGGACATCTCGTCCAGGATGGCGGCGTGGGGCAGGCTGGGGAGGTGGCGGTGGCGGCGCAGGGCGGCGGCGAGGGGGGCGCACGGGGCGGCCGGCGCGGTTCCGATCAGGGTGAGGGCGAAACCCGGTCCGAGGGCGTCGACCGCTTCGAGCAGGTAACGCAGCCCTTTGCGCTGGCCGAGCGAGCCCACGAAGAGGACGCGCAAGGGTTCGCCGGGCGCGCGGCGGGCGGGTTCGCCGCCGGCGGGGCGGGGTGGCGCGCCGTAGGGAATCACGATCGTTTCGGCCGGGACCCGCGGGGCCCCCGCCAGGGTGGCGCGGGTGAAGGAGGAGGCGACGAACACCGCGTCGGCCGTCTCCAGTTCGCGGTCCTTGCGCGCCAGCTTGGCCGCGCTGTCGCGCATGCCGCCGAGGGTGCCGGCCCATTCCGGCGAGCGTTCGGCCTCCTCGGCCAGGATGCGGCGCGCCGCCCGCCAGTAGCCGATGGGCAGGTCGTAAAGGGTGGCCAGCCCCCGGGCGCGGGCGGTGGCGAAGGTCTCCACCGCGCCGTCCTCGTAGGCGTAAACGCCGGAAAAAAAGCCCGGACGGGCGAGAAGGCGGCGCGCCGCCGCGCGATCCAGATCCCGGTAGACGCCGTCGACCGAAAAGATGCCGGTCTCGTGTCGACTCCACCGGTTCCAACCGAGGGCGGAGAACCCCAGGCGTCCGACTTCGCGCCACGGGCGGGTCTTGATCAATCCCGCCAATTCCGCCGGACGGGCGCGACGCAGCGCCTGGCGCCGCAGGCCGGCCGGCAGCGCTCGGAGCCAGGGCGCGGCGGGATCGGGGGCCAGGCAGGTATGGAACTCGCCGAGCAGACCGGCCGCGGCGAGGGCGCCGGCGGCGTTGCGCACGTTGGCGTTGCCGGTGGGATGGCTGAGCAAGATCATGGCGCGGGAGAGGCTGCGTCGTCCCCGGTTTCGAGGTAGGCCAGCCAGCGCCGGGTCACGACCTCGGGCGCGAAGTGGGTGTCGTAGGCGCGGCGTTGGGCGAGGCGCGACGTCCCGCCGTCCCGGATACGCCGCTCGAGCTCGAGCACGCCCTCGCGCAGGGCGCGGTGGTCGGCGGGGTGTTCGACCACCACCGCGTCGGGCGGGCTTACCGCCAGTTCACGGGTGCCGCCCCGGTCGGTCGCGATCCAAGGCAGGCCGGCGGACATTCCCTCGATCAGGCTCAGCGGCATGCCCTCGTTGTGGGTGGAAAACAACACCAGCGCATCGAGACCGAGCAGGGCCCGGGCCTGGGTCTCGGGGCCCTCGTAGGCGCCGTGGTGGGCGACGTTCGGCCAGTCTTTGAAAAATTCACGGGGATAGCGCGGCCCGTCGCCGTGGACGTGCCAGGCGATCCCGGACAGGTCGGGATCGGCGCTGAGCCGGCAGAGCGCGTCGACGCCCTTTTCCGGGATCAGGCGCCCGACGAAGCCGAGATGAAGCACCGGCCCGGGGGGGCGGTCGGCGATGTCGTCCGGGCGGACGGGGCAGTGCGTGAGGTAGGGCAGGAAACGCGTGTCCGCGCGTCCGGTCCCGGCCGCGAGGCCGGCGCAGGTGGCGCGGCTGCAGCCGACCAGCTCGGGCGCGTCCCGGAGCACGCGCAGGAAGGCCGGGGTCCAGCGGGCGCGCTCGGCCGCGTCCGCCGCGGTATGATGGTGATGGATACGGCGCACCCGGGGCCCGCGTCCGGCCCGCCAGGCGATGCGGGCCAGGGCTCCCTGCGCGTTGGTGTAGATCACGTCCCAGCGGGTGCCGCGGAGCCGGGCGACGCGCAGGAGCAGCCAGAGGATCTTGCGCGCCGGGCCGGCGCTCCGACGCGGCGCGGGCAGCTCGAGCAGGGCGACCCGGGCGCGCGCGAGTTCGGCTCGGAGGGCGGGGCCCAGGGAGTTGCCGGTGGTGAGCAGGGTGACGGCGTGCCCCCGCCCGGCGGCGGCGGCGGCGAGCGAACACAGGTGTCGTTCGATGCCGCCGTAGGGGGCGAGGTGGGGGCAATAAAAGAGCAGGTTCATCGCGGAGCGGCGGACGGCGCCACGGCGCGATAGGTCGCGCGGGTCATGCGAAATGCGGCCGAGTTTTTCCAGACCCGATCGATTCCGTGCCCGGTTTGGAGAAGTTCGCGATCCAGGACGTAGCCGAGGCCGCCGGCGCGCCCGTCCAGATGGACCGCCGCCGCGCCGGCTTCCGGGGTAAAGGGGACGGTGGCGAAACGATGGAACCGGGCCTTGTTCCGTCCGAGAAAATGCAGGGCCGCCGCGGTCGAATCCCTGGGCAGGGGCCTCGCGTCCGAAAGCACGGTCGGCGCCCCGATCCGCAGATGGGGGCGGGTGGCGTAAAGGAAGGCCCAGGCGGTTTGTTCCACCAGGTCGAGCCGGCGGCAGGGCGAGGCGCGGGCCAGAAACCACTCCGTCCGGTCGAGGTCGAAGAGTCCCTCCGGCACCGCCAGCAGGCCGGAGTTCAGGCGCATGGCGAGCGGGCTTCGCAAACGGGCGATCCATTGTCGCAGGGAATTCGCCAGGTAGACGCCGGGCTCGTCGAGGCAAAGGGCGGCACCCTCCTCCGGCCAGAATCCGGGGCAGGGACGACGGAAAAGCACATCGCAGTCGACGTAGCGAAACGCCCCGGCGGCGATGAGCGGCACGGCGAGCAGTTTGTTGGCCAACGCGTGGAAGCGGTAATAGTCCAGGCAGGCGGGACGGCGCGCGAGCTGGCTTTCCACCTGCTCGCGAATCTCCCGGCGGGGACGGAATACGGCGGAGGGGAACGCGGCGCGCAGACCATCCCAGTCTTCGGCGTCGAGGGTGCCGTCGTCGAGGATCTCGAGCCGGACGGGGCGGCCCCAGGCGGCTTCGAGCCGGCTCAGGCAAACGTGGGCCATCGCGAGGTCGCGGCGGCAGAGTAGGGTGAACACGCGCATCATGTTGGGGCCGGCCCGGCGGCGAGGGCGGTGGCGAAGGCGCGCGCGGTCTCCGCGGCCGAGTCGCGCGCCGCGCGGCGCAAGGCGAGAAACTCGGGCCAGACGAAGGAGGCCGGGGCGGTGGGGAAGAGGCGCACCAGCGGGTCTTGGACCAGGGCCGGGGCGCAAAAGGCGGAGCGCCAGTCGTCGCGGGTCACCAGCACGGGCAAACCGAGGTCGAGGCAGGCGGCGGCCGTCCCGCTTTTGCCCAGCAAGGCGAGGGGGCTCGTGGCCAGTCCGAAGGCGCAGCGGGCCAGCAGCGCGGCGACGCGTCCGGCGGGCAGTTCGCCGCCGCGGATCACGGCGAGGCCGGGGGCGGCGGCGCGGAGGGCGTCCAGCCTGGCTTCGCCGTCCGGACCGAGGCGGCCGAGGGCGAGCAGGGCCGATCCCTCGCCGGCGGCCTGATTGTGCTCCGTCCACGAGCGCAGGGCGGCGCCGGGCTCCCACTCCCGGTGAAGGGTTCCGAACACACCCGCGAGCGCGACGGGTCCTTTTCCGACCAGGCCGTGGTCGCGCAACCAGGAAAGGGCCCAGGCGGAGTCGTCCGGCGCGGGGGCGGGGAGATTGCCGGGCAGGGGCAGAAGGGGCGCGGACCGGCCCAGGTCGGCCAACATGGCGGCGTAGACCGGTGTGCTGGTGTGGACCAGGGCGGGGTGCCAGGCGCGTATCAGGCGTTTCGTTACCAGACGCTGGAGCGGGCGCCACAGCCGGCGATCCAGCGGCGGTGCCCCGCGATTCTCCCCCACCCAGAGCTCGTGGGCCATGAGGTGCCGGCGGCACGCGGCGGGGTGCAGGGCGGCCAGCCGGCGTCCGGTGGTCCAGGGCAGGCCGCGAGGGTGCCAGCCGTAGGGGACCCATTGCAGGCTGATCCAGTCGGGGGCGAAGTCCGCCAGTTCCCGGCTGGCCCGGTCCGGCGTGTCGGCGGCGTGAAAGCGGCCGATGCGCGGACCGGCGACGGGGTCCTCGATCGTCGTGCGGGTGTCGCGCAGGGCCAGGGCGAGCACGGGATGACCCTGGGCCACAAGGGCGGAGGCCAGGCGCCGCACATAGTCGCCCACCCCGTCCTGCCCGGGACCCAGACGGCTGCAAAGGAAGGCGACACGCATGGGAAAACGGGCTCGGTCGGGGTCAGGCCCGGGCGAGAAAGCGGCCGAGAAAACGGGCGAGTCGGATTTCCCGGCGCCGTCTCGCCGGGAATCCGGCGGGCCAGGCCTGAACGGGGCCCTCGGCGTGACGCCAGAAAGCCTCGTCGGCGGCTCCCGGCGGACGGCCGGCGAGAATTTCGCGCAGGTAGGCGCGGCGCCAGGGTTTCCGGCGGCCCAGCGCGTGGGGCAGCACGCGAAGCCCCGGGGCGAAGCCCATCGCCTCGCGGCCCAGGATCGAGACGGGAACCTCGGGACGGGCCTCCAGGGCGGCGTTGAGCGCGTCCTGGTCGTGCACGTTAAAACAATAGAAGGGGTTTCTCATTTTCCGGGACGTGCCGCCGTCGAGTTTCACCTGATCCAGACCACCGATCTCCTCGCCCATCAAATCCTGCAGCGTCTCCCAGGTTTTTAGAAAATCCGCCCGCCCGCGGGTGATGCCGACCGCGCCGCTGTTGATGTAGGGATCGCCGCGGTAGCGCAGGTTGAAGCCCCGGGCCGCGTAGAACTTTCGCCAGCCCACCCGGCGGGGATGGTTTTCGTAGAGCGGCGAATTCACGTCCTCGGCCAGGGCGACGCCGGCCTCGATCCACTCCTCGATGAACTGCCACGGCGCGGTCAGGCAGATGTCGGGGTCGGCGTAGAGCACCGCGTCGGAGGCCGGAGCGAACTCCTCGAGCACGCGTCGCATGAACTGGGGTTTGTGGTTGGCGAAATGGCAGCCGGTTTCGAGTGAAACGAGCACCACGCGCACGTCGCCGGCCGCGGCCGCCCCCTCGGTGGCCCAGGCGGGGCGCGGGCCGCGGTGGCCGGCGAAGATGTTTCCGGCGAAGCCCGCCCGGTGCAGCGAGTTGGCCAGCGCGGCGACGCCGGAATGGTAGTCGCCTTCAAAAAGGGTGCAGACTGCGGTGGTCATCAGGGGTGCGATTCAGCGGATCAATAGCGGGAGGACGAGAGCGTTCAGCAGGGCGCGGAGCGCGCGAAGCGGGCGGGAGCGACGCAAGGGACGCGGGCCGGCGTGGATGCGGGCGGCGTTCAGGAAAAGGCCGCGCACACGGGCCCGGCGAAGGGCGGCGGGCGCCGCGCGCCAGGAGCGGTGCTTGTAGTGAACCCGACCCAGCTCGGCGATCAGGTCCGCGCTGCGGCGGGACATCGCCCCGGGATGTTTGCGGTAACGAAGCGTCGTGCGTCCGGTGCAGCGGAAGGGCAGGCCGGCGCGCAGGATTCGTATCCAGAAGTCCACGTCGTTGCAGATGGGAAGCCCCGGATCGAAGGGGCCGACGCGGTCGAGCAGGGTCCGGGTGAAAAGCACGCCCGAGGGCTGCGCTACAAAACGGCCGGCGTGGAGGGCCTCCGGAATGCGTTCCCGATCGGCCGGGTTCAAATCGCGCCGGCCGATCACCGCGCCGGTCGCGTCGTCGAAGATCTCGCAGGGGGACCAGACCGCGGCGGGCGCGGCGGGGTCGCCCAGGGCGGCGAGTCCGGACGCGAGGTGATCGGGGGTCCAGAGGTCGTCGGCGTCGAGCAGGGCGAGGACGGGCGCGGTGGTGGCGGCGAAACCGGTGTTGCGGGTCGCGGGCAGACCCCGGTTGACCTCGTGCCGGGTGTAGCGCACGGGCTGCGGGATGGTCGCGGCGAACGCGCGCACGATCGCCTCCGTCCGGTCGCGGGAGCCGTCCTCGGTCACGACGAGCTCCCAGTCGGGGAAATCTTGGGCCGCGACCGACGCGAGGGTGGCGGCGAGGTGCTTTTCGGCCCGGAAGGCGGGGATGCATACCGACACGGCGGGCGGGGGCGGGGCGGCGGGATCAGGCATGGACGGCGAGGGCGCGAAGCGGCAGATCGAGCGCGGCGGGCCAGACCCGCCAGCCGCGAAGGAAGGCGGCGCGGGCGGCGGCGGGGTTTTCGCGCCGGGTGAGGCGACCCAGGGTGCGCAGGGCGGCGGCGAGGGCACGGTGGGCGACCGCGCGGGGTATGCCCGGGGCGTGGAGATGTTTTTCGTGGAAGCGGACGACGTCCTCGGCGACGCGGCGGGTGCGCGTCATGCTGCTGCCGGCGTGTTTGGTGTAACGGCAGGTGGGCGCGGGGGAAAAGCCCAGCGCGCCGCCGTCGGCGAGGGCGCGCAGCCAGTAATCGCGATCCTCGCCGATCTGGAACGACTCGTCGAAACGGCCCACCCGGGCGAGGGTGGCGCGGGGCAGCGCTACGCACGAGGAGGTCTCGATGAACGAGCGGGTGAAAAGCGAGCGGTGGGGGGCGCGGAGCTGGGCGGTGGTGGGACGGTGGACGCCGAGCGGGCGGTCGGCGTCGCCATCCCAGCGTTCCAGGGTGGACACGGCGAGGACGGGGGCGGGCGCGGCGGCCAGGGCCGAGGCTAGACCGGCGAGATGTTCCGGGCGCCAGCGGTCGTCGGCGTCAAGAAAGGCCACGGCGTCCCCGGCCGCGAGCTCGAGGAGGCGGTTGCGGGCGGCCGCGACACCGCGGTTCACGCCGAGGTTGGCGTAGCGCACCGGGCGGGTCGAGCCGGCGGCGAAGGCGCGCACGATTTCCTCGGTGCGGTCGCGGGAGCCGTCCTCGACCACGACGAGTTCCCAGTCCCGGTGGGTCTGGGCGGCGACGGAGGCCAGGGCGGCGGCGAGGAAGCGGTCGGCCTGATAGGCGGCGATGAGCACGCTGATGTTCATGTGCGGCCCTCCGCGAAATCGAGCCATTCCAAGCTGGTGGCGAGGCCGGCGGCGAAGGGCACCGGCGGGACGTAACCGAGCAGCCGGGCGGCCTTGGCGTGGGGCAGTTTCCAAGCGCAGCCTTGAAGCAGGGTTTGCTCGAGGGTCAGGCGGCCGGCGGGCGCGCGCGGCAGGACCCAGGCGTCGCGCGCCGGGGCCGGGGCGGGCCAGGCGGAGGCGAGGCCCTTCACCAGGCGTTTGGCGCGGTCGGGCACGGCGTCACCAAGGCGTTGATACAGCCGGGTGCGGGTGAGGGCGGCGAGAGGCGGGGTGCGCTCGGCGACGAGCGGGGCGGGCGGGGGCTCGGCGAACGCGGTTTCGTCCAGGCCGAGGTGAAGGGCGATAGGCAGCAGGAAATCCCGCCAGGCGACGGTCTCGGCGTCGCCCACCAGGAAGGCCTCCCCGGCGGCGGCGGGCACGGTCGCGGCGAGGCGGAGGGCGTGCACGAGGTTGTCCACGTGGATGCTGTTGCATACCCCTCGTCCCCGCCCGAGCCAGCCGGCTCGGCCGGCGCGGAGATCGGCGGCGGCGTCGGTGATCCAGCGCGAGCGCGGCCCGAACACAACGCCGGGGCGAAGCCGCACCACCTCGACGCGGCCGTCGCGGGCGAGTTGTTCGAGGCGGCGCTCGGCCCGGACCTTCGCGTTGTTGTAGGCGAGGGGATGGCTCTCGTGGAGCGGGGTGGACTCGTCGGTGCCGGGCGGGGGATTCTGGCCGTGCACCGAGGCGCTGCTCAGCCAGACGAGCCGGCGCACGCCGGCGGCGGCGCAGGCCCGGTAGGCGATGGTCGCCATCCGCTCGATCTGGACGGGGTCGCCGAGGGCGGCGTGGAGGCAGACCGGACAGCCGCGCAGGGCCTCGGTGAGCGCGGGCAGGTCCCGTGGATCTGCGATGCGCCAATCGAGGCGGCGACGGGCGAGCACGGCCAGGCTGGTGGCGGATCGCACGACCGGGCGGAGGTTCACGCCGTCCCGGCCGTGAAGGCCCTCGACCGTGCGGAGGCCGATGAAGCCGCTCGCGCCGATCACGGCCCAGGAAGTGGAGAGGTTCGCCGTGTTCACCGGAGGGAAAGCGGGGTTCGGCGGGCGTAGCAGGTTTCGACCCAGCGTAGGGCGGCGGCGCCCTCGGCGCCGGGCACGAAGGGGGGGCGATGCTCGTGCAGGGCGGCGCAGACATCGACCAACTGGGCGAGGAAGGCCTGGGGATTGGTTTCGAGGGCGCGGGAAGGGGGGGCGGGGCGGGCGGGCAGGGGGTGGCGGAGTTCGGCGGCGAGGGTGAGGGGCAGGTCGTCGAGGGTGATCTCCAACTGGTTCGCGGCGTTGACCCGGCAGTGGACCACCGCCCGGGCGAAGCGGAAAACGTAGACGTTTTCGGTGCGCCAGTCGCGGCTCAGGCGCAGGCGCACGCGGGCGCCGCCGGCGAAGGTCGCGTCGAGCCGCGCGTTCGCCTCGAGACCGTCGAGCGCGTCGTCCGCGTAGGTGAAGTCGGCCGGCTCGCCCAGCCACCAGCGCAACAGGTCGAGCACGTGGACGCCGATGTCGAGGAGGACGCCGCCCGGGGTTTGTTCGCGGCGGAAAAACGAGTCGGTGGCGGCGGGCCAGGCGAATTTCCCGCCTTCGACCAGGGTGGCCTCGAGCAGCGGTCCGAAGGTCTGGCGTTCGATCAGGGTCTTGAGCGCGCGGTGGGCGGGGAAAAAGCGTTTGTAGTGGCCGGCGGCGAGCGGGCGGGCGGCCCGGGCGGCGGCCGCCACGATGGCGTCGGCGTCATCCGCGGTGGCGGCGAGGGGTTTTTCACACAGAACCGCGCAGCCGGCGGCGAGAGCGGCCTCGGCCTGGACGCGATGGAGGGAGGGCGGGGTGGCGATGGCGACGAGGGCGGGGCGCAGGGCGAGCGCCGCGTCGAGGCTGGCGCAGGCGGCGCACCCGAGTTCGCGGGCGAGGGGATCGCGGGCCTCGGGCCGCGGGTCGACCACGGCGACCAACTCGACCAGGCCGTGGCGGCGCAGTTCGCGGAGGGCGGGTCGGTAGAACAAGCGCGAAACGGCGCCGCAGCCCACGAGGGCGAGGGAGACGGGGGTGTTTGGCGGCTTCATGCGACGAGGGCGTCGGCAAAGACGCGGTGGATACGTTCGGGGGAAAACTCGCCGGCGGCGAGCGCGAGTGAGCGGCTGGCGCGAGCGTTCCAGGCGGCTTTTTCGATCAGTTCGACCGTCCAGGCCGAGAACGCGGGGTCGAGCGCGCCGGGTTCAAAGAGATCGGGAAATCCGTTCGCCTCGGCCCACGATCCCACGGCGGTCTCGCGCGGGGCGACGATGGCGGCGGGAAGACCGAGGTGACAGAACTCGGCGAGTTTGCTGGGGAAGCTGGTCGCGCTCCACGGCATGGCGGCGACGGTGTCGGCGTAGGACACCACCACGGCGGAGGCGTGCGCGGCGAGGTGGGCGAGGGCGTCGCGGTTTTCCGCGAAGGGCGGGACTTGTTCGAAACGGGCCTCGGCGGCGAGGGCGGCGAGGGCGGGGCCGGGCCGGGCCAGAACCACGAGTCGGGCGCCGCCGTTTTCGAGCAGGCGGGCGAGGCGCGCGAGCAGGGGGACCTGGGCGGGCCAGAGGTGCCCGGCGTAGTAGACGCGCGGCGTCGCGCCCGCGGCGGGGGGGCGGGCGAGGGGGCCGGCCCAGCCTTCGGGCAAAGGCGGGAGAACGGAGCGGCGATCGGGCGGGGCGGGGCAGGCGGCGCCAAGGGCGGGCGTGACGAACCAGTTTGTCCGCGCGGTGGATAAGAGGCGGGCGTGGCGCGCGCGCAGGCGGGTCCGGCGTCGCGGGTCGGTTTCAAAGGCCGCCGCGTCGTCGTGGATCAGCAGGGTGAGCGGGCGGCGCAGTTCGTCGGCGCAGGCGCCGGCCAGTTCGGCGGCGAAGTCGGCGTGGGCGGCGAGGTAGCCGAGGACGGCGTCGGGCGGGCAGGGCACGAGGCGGGCGGCTTCGCGCGCCAGGAGGCGGAGGCGCACGCGACGGAGCCACCCGGGGTGGCCCTCGCGGTAGGGCGGCCACCAGGGCCGTCGTATCGGCAAATCGAGGACGGACCAGCCCTCGCGCTCGCAGGCGCGGGTGGATTGTCCGCGTTCGCCGATCACGGAAACGGACCAGCCCTCGGCGGCGAGGCGCCGCAGATGCCGCCAAACCACCACCGGGCTGCCGGTGCCCTGGTCGGGGGTCTGCCCGACGTAGAGAACGTGACGGGAGGGCGCGGCGGGTTTCATGCGGCCGGTTTCCTCGTCGGGGCGGTGAGGGCGTAGCGCAGGCAGCGCCACGACTCGCGGGAAAACGGGGCGAGACGGCAGGCGGCGAGTCCATGCCCGAGCGCGACGCGGCGCCCGGAGAGCGGCAGCGCGGTGACCGCCCAGCGTCGGTGGTGGGCCACCGGGTCGGACCAGGCGGAAACGTCGGCCGCCCGCGGCGCGTCGAGAGGCAGACCCCGCGCCCGGCGGGCCTCGTGGAGCACGCGGTCCAGGGTGGCGAGCCGGCCCTGGTTCCGGGTGAAATTGATGCTGGAAAAGTGCACCCGGTAGTCGAGCAGGGTCTCGGGGAGGTTGCCGAGGGAGCCCACGCGGGCGAGGCGAAGGAAAAGATCGAGATCCTCGACATATTGCGCGGCGGGCCGGTAGCGCCCCACCGCCTCGACCGCGGCGCGGCGCAGGCAAACCGCGGGATGGATGAGGGTGCCGCCGTCCCCGCGCAGCAGCGCGGCTTCGTTTTCGCGGTGATGGACAGGCCGGCCCAGGCGCTCGACCCGGGCGCCGGCGGCGTCGATCAGATGCACGGCCGAGCCGAGCGCGACACACTCCGGCCGGGCGCGAAGGTGGGCGACCTGGCTTTCGAGGCGGCGGGCGTCGGCGATGTCGTCCGCGTCCATGCGGGCGACGAATTCGCCACGCGCGGCGGCGAGGCCGTCGTTCAGCGCCCCGACGATACCGGTGTTGGGCCGGCGGATCAGGCGCACCCGGGGATCGGCGGCGGCGAAGCCGTCGAGCAGGGCGCCGGAGCCATCGGTCGAGCCGTCGTCGACCGCGATCAGCTCGAAATCGCGGAGGGTCTGCGCGAGCAGGCTCTCCATGGCGGGGCGCAAATAGCGACCGGCGTTGAAGACCGGCAGGACTACGGATACGGCGGGGTTTCTCACCTGGGGACGGGGCGCCGGCGCATTTGTTCGCGAAGGATCCTCGCCCGGGCGCGCGCTTCCGCGAGCAAGCCGTTGGACGCTCCGGCGTAGGAGCGGGTGAAGCGCTCCTCGGCGGCGGGATCGACGCGTCCGTCCTTCGGCGCCCTGGGTTCGCCCACGGAGGTCGCGATATTCGGCAGGTGGCGCAGCGCGTCGCCGATCGTGTGGGTCGCCTCGGGGCCGAAGCCGAGGTTTTTCACCAGATTGCGCGCCGGCATGAGACTGAAGCCGTCCGCCGCGCGCACCGAATACTGCCATTGAAAATCCCAGGTGTCCCCCTGCCTCGGGTCGCGGCGCGCCCGGTCCCAGGTCGAGAGCCAGTAGCTGGCCTCCCAGGCGGTGGCGAAGGTGCGACGGACGGCGGCCAGATTCCGGTCCCAGCCCGACATGTCCGGGTCGTAGTGTTGCCAGGCGCGCGCCCAGGCGGCCCAGCCCCACATCCAGGCGTGGCGGCTGAAGCGATGGGTGGCGCCGCCGGCAAGCGCGCCGGGAGCCAGGTTGGTGCCGTTGATATGCAGCACCTCGGGGTCGTCGCGATGCCGCGCGAGCAGACGGCTGCAGAACGGAAAAAAGGAGGGGTCGGGAAGGCAGTCGTCCTCCAGGATGATCGCCTCCGGAACCCGCTCGAACGCCCAATCGAGACCCGACGCGACGCGCCGGCGGCAGCCCAGGTTCTCTTGCGCGAAATTCGTTTGCACCCGGCACGGCCAATCCACCCCGTCCAGCACCGTCCGCCGGGTCCGCGCCACGCGTTCCGCCTCGCCGGGGCGATCGGGCCTCGCGGCGTCGCCGACCACAAGCAGATCGGCGGGGCGGCTGTCGCGGATGCGGGCGAAAACCCGGGCGGCGACTTCGGGCCGGTTGAAAATGAAAAAGACCACCGGGGCGGTATTCATCGTCCTCCCCCCAGGGCGGCGGCGAGCGGGCCGTAACAGGTTTGCGGTGACAACGCCTCCGCGACCGAGTCGCGGACGCGGGTGGCGAGGGCGTCGCGGGCCGCCGGATCGGCCAGCAGGCCTGCGACCGCGGCGGCGAAATCCTCCGCGGTGTCGGCCGCCGCCAGGGCGCCGCGAAGAAAGGGCGCCCCGTCGAGGGTGGCCGAGGTCGAGACGACCGCGCGGCCGAGGCCCGCGGCCTCGACGAGCTTGATGTTGAGGCCGGTGGCCCGGAGCAGGGGGATGATCACGACGGCGGCCTCGCGGTAGAACGGGGAGAGATCGGGCACCGGACCGTGGGCGTCCACGCCGGCGGGCAGGGGGCGGGGCAGGGCGCGGGCGATGCTGCCGCACAGGTCCAGGCGGGCCCTGGGCACGCGGCGCAGGAGGGCGGGCCAGACCGAGTTCAGGAACCAGGCGACGCCCTCGATGTTGAACGGGTTGTCGCTGCCGACGAACAGCACGCGGGTGGAGTCGGCGGGGGCGGGTGGCAACGGGGTGGCGGCGACCGATTTCGGCGCCAGCACGACGCGGGCGCGGGGCGCGAGGCGCGCGAGCTCGGCGGCGTCGGCGGCGGAAATCGATCCGATCACCTCGGCGGAGGCGAGCAGGGCGCCCTCGGCCATCGCGGTGATCGCGGGCGCGCCGTCGGCCGGGGCGGAGAGGGCGGCGCGTTTCCAGGCGACGTCGGAGTGAAGGCAGGCGCGAAGTCCGTGAAAGGACGAAGGGATGGCGGACAGCATCCAGGCGTAGTTGGCGAGCACGACGTCGGGCCGCACGGACGCGATCATCCGGGCGGCGAAAGCGCGTTCCGCCGCGTCGGCCGGGGCCATCCAGGCGACGTTGGAATCGATCGGGGTGCGCGAGGGCGCGGGGTGGGGGGCCGGCGGCGGGCGGCGGCGGGCGGTGAACAGTCCCAGTCGGCGGAGGGCGGTTTTGACGCGGTGCTTGGCGCGGGCCTCGAAGGGTTGCCAGTAGACGGCGGGAAAAAGGAGGCCGCGCCCGAGCGGCCAGGCGCCGGGGGCGCGCAGGCGGACAGATCGGGTGAAATCCCGCGGTGGCGTCCACAGCCCGCGCCAGCGGAGGTGGTCGTGGGGCCGGGTCCAGGCGATCGTCACGCGAAAATCCCGGGAGGAAAGGTAGGTCAGCAGGTCGAAAAGATAGGCCCCGGCGCCGTCCTCCCACGGGAGAGGCGTGTGGCGCGTGATCACGAGCAGGGTTCGGGGCATGGCCGGATCGGGCTCAGGCGGAGGCGGGGTGGTGGTCGACGGTCGCGCGCAGGCGGCAACCGCCGAAAGCGCGGTCGCTTTCCCAATCGTTGCGCCCGCCGGGGTGCACTTCCCACAGGGCGAAGTTGTCGACGATATCGCACATGTGGCGTCCCTGGCCGATGGCGGCGTGGCAGTAGTAGCGGCCGGGTGAAAGGGGCAGCGCCGGGAGCGAGAGCGTGACGGTGTGCAGGCCCGGGTGGAGCCGCAGCGTCCGGCCGTCGGCGTCGCTGTCGAGGGTCATCACCCGGCTGCCTTCCACGGTGTTGAACGCGATCCCGATCATCCCGGCGTCGATCGTCGAGCGGACCCGCACGGTGAACTCCACCTTCAACGGTTCGCCGAAAAAGAGGCCGCGTCCGTCGCCGGCGCGGATACGGACGAGGCGGGCCTCCTCGCCGGTGCTGCCCCAGGCGCGGGGCAGGCCATCGGTGTCCACATCCAGATCGCTCGCCCCGGCGTCGCGGTTGTAGTGTTCGATCGCCTCCTCGGCGGGGTAGATGCCGCGCAGCCGGCCGCCCTCGAGCACCACGCAGCGCTGGCACAGGCGGCGGATCGTGGTCATGGCGTGGCTCACGAAAAGGACGGTGCGACCGTGGCCGCGGGCGATCTCCTGCATGCGGCCGATGCACTTGCGCTGGAACTGGGCGTCGCCCACGGCGAGCACCTCGTCGATGATCAGGATCTCCGGCTCGAGATGGGCGGCGACGGCGAAGGCCAGCTTCACATACATCCCGCTCGAGTAACGCTTCACCGGCGTGTCGATGAAACGCTCGATCTCGGCGAAGGCGATGATCTCGTCGAGCTTGGCCGCGATCTCCGGGCGTTTCATGCCGAGGATGGCGCCGTTCAGGAACACGTTGTCCCGGCCGCTCAGCTCGGGGTGGAAGCCGGTGCCGACCTCCAGCAGGCTGGCGACGCGGCCGCGCAGGACGGCCTCGCCCGAGGTGGGCTCGGTGATGCGGCTGAGGATTTTCAGCAGGGTGCTCTTGCCCGCGCCGTTGCGTCCGATGATGCCCACGACCTCGCCGGGCTGGATCGAAAAGGACACGTCGCGCAGGGCCCAGAATTCCCGCTCGGCGGGCGCGGTCTCGGGCGTGGTCTCGGGGGTGCGGCCGCTCAGGCGGCGCACCCATTTTTCCGTCTCCTCCCGGAAGCTGGAGAAACCGAATTCGCCCAGGGCGTAGCGTTTGGATAGGCCGGAAATCTCGATGATGGGGCGGGACATGGAAGGGGCCTCAGGCGTAATCGATAAAATCGCGGGCCAGGCGCTGGTAGAAGCCGACGCCGACCACGAGCACGACGAGCGTCACGGCCACGGACAGGGCGTAGGCGCCGGGCTGGACGCCGGACGTGCCGAGCAGGGTGGCGCGGAAGGCCTCGATGACGGGCGCGACGGGGTTCACCGCCGCCAGCCAGCGCCAGCGTTCGGGGATTTGCGAGATGGGGTAGATCACCGGGGTCACATACAACAGCAGGTTCAGGAAAAACGGGGCGACCTGTTGGAAGTCGCGGTATTTCGCGGTCACGGCGGAGAGGAGCAGGCCGGAGCCGAGGGCGAGCAGTCCCAGGTGGAGGAACAACAAGGGCAGAAGCAGGGCGCCCCAGCCCGGGCGGGCCGCGAACTCCGGGTTTTTCAGCACGGTGAAGACAAACATCGCGGTAAACGTGAACAACTGGACGCCGGCGGCGGCGAGATTGGACACCGCGAGGGCGAGCGGCACGACGAGGCGGGGAAAGTAGACTTTGCTGAACAGGCCGTAGTTGCCGCGCAGGGTGTTGCTGGTGGCGTTCAGGGTCTGGTTAAAATAATTCCACCCGAGCAGACCGCAGAGGTAAAAAAGCGAGGGCGGGATGCCGTCGGTGGCCACGCCGAGCACGCGCCCGAAGACGAAGCCGAACACCACGGCGGTGACCACCGGGGTGACCATGGCCCAGGCGGGGCCGAGGATGGTCTGTTTGTAGCGCGCGACAAAATCCCGCCGGACGAGCAGCACGAGCAGGTCGCGGTAGTCGATCAGGCCGCGCCAATCGAGCCAGAGCCAGCCGTTGCGGGCGCGGATGCGGATCTCGATTTCGGGCGGGGCGGAGGACATGCGGGGAAAAATCAGCTCAGCACGCGGGTGAGGACGGGCAGGAGGGCGGCGCCCTTGCGGCGCCAGTTCTCCAGCTTTTGCACCCGGGCGCGGAGCACGGCGGCCTCGGCGCGGGACAGGCCCTTGCCGGCGGAGATCTCCGCCCCCACCCGGTCGAGCCGCTGGCGGCCGTGTTCGAGGTGCGGGCTGATGCGGTCGCGCAGCAGCCCGCCGACCAGGGTGCGCAGCTCCGTCTCGGGTTCGAAATACTCGCGACGGTCGTCGGGCAGACCGGCCGCGCGGATGGCGCCGAGGCTCCTCAGGGTGCGCAGCCCCTGGCTGACCGAACCCTTGCTGAGGGCGAGGCGATCCACGATGTCCTGAAACGACAGCGGGCGTGGCGAGGCGTAGAGCACGCCGTAGATCTCGCCGAGGGAGCGCGGAACGCCGAGCGCCTCCGCGGCGGCGACAAAAAGCTCGATAAAGCGCGCCTGCACCGGCTCGAGCGCGGGCGGGGTCGCGCTCACCGCGCCGGCCGCGGACGGCGCGGCGGGAGGTGGCGAGGACGAGGCGGAGGTGGGCACGACGGGAGATTTTGTTCAAAAAAAAATGAACAAATCAGGAGGGTCAAGGGGCAATGTCCGGCGCGCGGGGGGCGCGCCGGCGGCGTGTTTTCGCCTTTCGGTCGCGGCGGCCGGTGGCGAGGATCGGGGCATGAGACCCGTCTCCCGCGCCCGCGAACGTGAAGCCGAGCCCGTTCCCGGGGCGGCGGAAAAGGTGGCGGTGGGCGGGGCGTGGTTGACGGTGGCGTTGACCACCTGGGGTTTCGCGGGGCGGGCGTCCTGGGCGCCCTTTGCGTTTACCTGCTGCGCGGCGGCGACGGCGTTGTTGACCGCGTGGTGCGTTTGGCGGGAGGGCTTGCGGGTGAAGGTCGGGCCCTTTGTGCCGCTCGGCCTCCTGCTGGCCTACGTCGGCGTGGGGCTGCTCAATCCCAGCCACTACCGGGATGGCGGCGCGCTGGTGGTGTGGGTGAGGCGCGCGGACTGGATCGAGTGGCTGCCCTCCACGGTGGATCGCGTCGCGACGCTGGGCGCGGTGTTGCCCTGGGCGGCGGCGCTGGCCCTGGGCGGGGCGCTGCGGCAGGCGCGTCTGGGGCGGACGGCGACGCGGTGGTTGTGGGCGGCGCTCCTCGCGCACGGGCTGGTGGTCGCCTTGGTCGGCGCATATTTTTTCGTCACCCGCGATCCCCGGATGCTGGGTTTCGTGGTGGCGCGGCACGGGTATCACTTTTCCTCCTTTGTCTACCGCAACCACTGGGCGGCCTACGCGGTCTTGTTGATGGCGGTGGGCTTGGGTTTCGCCTTCTCGGCCCTGCGGCGGTGGCGGGCGGGGGGCGGGCCGGCGGACCGGGCCTTGGCGGGCTTCGGGGCGGCGGTTCTGCTGGCGGTCACGATTCCGATGCCGGGGTCGCGGTCGGGGACGGTGATGGCGCTCGGTTTGCTTGGCGCGGCCCTGCTCGGCATCGCCTGGCTGGGCCGGAGGCAGGCGGGGCGACGGGGGGATGACGAAGGCCGAGGGGCCAAGCTCTGGGCGATCGCGGGCTTTGTCGCGGTGGTGCTCGTGGCGGGGGCCTTTTTTAACCGCGGCCAGGTGCGCGAGCACTGGGGGCGGACGGTGCGCGAGGTCTCGGGTCTGGCGCAGGGCGCGGAAAATCTGCGCGTTTCCCTGACCCGGGACACGGTGCGGATGGCGCTGGACCGGCCGGTCTGGGGCTGGGGTCTGGGCTCCTACCTCATCGTGTTTCCCCAGTATCAGGGGGATTATCTCCGCGACTCGCGGGGGCGCATCACCAGCAAGCTGGTCCATGCCCACAACGACTGGGCGCAGATCTGGGCCGAACTCGGTCTGGTCGGCGGAGCGATTCTCTGGATCCCGGCGGGCTGGCTCGGGTGGCGTGTTTTCCGCACCCGCGGCGTGGGCGTGCGTTGGACGGCGGGCGGGCTGGGCCTGATCGCGGTCTACGGGCTGGTGGATTTTCCGGCGCACTGCCCGGCGGTGTTGTTCCTCGGCGTGACGCTCCTCGCCAGCGCGGCGGAGCCGTCCGAGCGGCGCGAGTAGGGCGGGGCGCGCGCCCCGGCCTCCGGCTCAGGCTTCGAGGCCGAACACGGCGCGTGCGTAGGCCTCGGGGGCGAAGGGCTGCAGGTCCTCCTTTTGCTCGCCCAGGCCGACGTAGTGGATGGGCAACTTCAATGCGCGCCAGATGCCGACGACGGCGCCGCCGCGGCTGGTGCCGTCGAGCTTGGTCACGACCAGGCCGGTGAGGCCGAAACTTTTGTGGAAGACGCGGGCCTGCTCGATGGAGTTGCTGCCGAGCGAGCCGTCGACCACGAGCCAGGCGAAGTGGGGGGCGGAGGGGTCGAGTTTTTGCAGCACGCGGCGGATCTTGGCCAGTTCCTGCATGAGGTTGTCCTTGGTGTGGAGTCGGCCGGCGGTGTCGATGATCACGACGTCCTTGCCCCGGCTCTTGCCCGCCTGGAGGGCGTCGAAGGCGACGGCGGCGGCGTCGGCGCCGGTGTGGCTGGCGACGACATCGAGCCCGAGGCGGTCGGCCCAGGTCTTCAGCTGCTCGACGGCGGCGGCGCGGAAGGTGTCGCACGCGGCGACGAGCACGGACTTGCCCTCCTGCTGCAGGGACCAGGCGAGTTTGGCGGTGGTGGTGGTCTTGCCGGAGCCGTTCACCCCGATCATCACCACGACGGCGGGCGAGCCGTCGGGGCGGCGCCGGAGATCGGGTGCGCCGGCGCTTCCGGCGAGGACGCGGGTGAGCACGGCGGCGCCGAGTTCGGCGGCCTGTTTGCCCTTGAGTTCGGGGTCCTTGCGGTAGGCCTCCTTGATCTCGGCGAGGATCTCGCCGGTGGTCTCGACGCCGAAGTCGGCCGTGATGAGGGCTTCCTCCAGCTCCTCCAGCGAGGAGGCGTCGATGCGTCGGCCGCCGAAGAGGGAGCGGGTGGTGCCGGCGATGGCGGCGACGGTCTTGGCGAGTCCGTCGCGGAATTTTTTGAATAGGCCAAACATTTATGTGGAAGACTGGAAACGGAAGGGGGCGGATGGGGAAGACGGGAAACGGAAAGGGAATGTGGAAGGCTGGAAGTGGGCAGGAAGTTAAATTCGGTGAATGTGGAAGGCTGGAAACGGAAGGGAAGGGAACGGGCTTATTGGCGGCCGGGGCCCACGCGTTTGATGGTGAGGGGGTGGGTGGCGATGTTGAGGATCATGCCTTCGGCGAGACGGGCGGCTTTCATTTGTGAACGGGCGATGGCGAAAAAGATATCCTCCAGGTCGCGCACGGCCTTCAACTCGACGAGAAAAACGCCTTCGACGACCAAATCCAAGCGGTGCTCGCCGACCTCGATGTCGCGATGGAGGATGCGGACGGGCTTTTGCTGTTCGAAGCGCAGACCCCGCGCGGCCAGTTCCACGCAAAGCGCGTTTTCATAAACTTTCTCCACGAAACCAGGCCCTAGCGCGGTGTGCACCGCGAGGGCCGCGGCGATGATTCTTTCGCTGAGGTCGCGGTGTCCGAGATCGGTCATTTTCCAGATTTCCCGCTTTCCACATCGAAGCCGGCTGAGACCGATCCTCAGGTCACCTTGCGGGCGTCGCGGCCGACGTGGTCCTTGAGTTTGTCGAGGATGCCGTTGATGAAGCGTTTGGCGTCGGCGTTGGAGAAGAGCTTGGAGAGATCGATGGCCTCGTTGATCGACACCACGGGCGGGATGTCGGTGCGGTGCATCATCTCGAAGATCGCCAGGCGGAGGATGGCGAGGTCGATTTTGGCGATGCGCTCGAAGTCCCAGTTCTTGGCCAGACCGCGGATGCGGCCGTCGATCTCGTCGCAGTGCTCGATCACGCCGTGGATCAGCTCCTCGCCAAACGAATAGTGGTCGCGGGGTTTGCCGTCGACCGCCTCGAGGTTGGCGAAAAACACGGCCAGGTCGTCGGGCAGGTGCGCGGGGCGGTTGAGGCTCCAGGCGTAGAGGTATTGAAGGGCGGCGACGCGGCCATCGCGGCGTTTGGCGAACACGGCTTTGTTGCTCATCTCAGGAAAGGGAACGGTGGAGGGCGGCCATCTC
>CAMCHD010000007.1 GCA_945874545.1 Akkermansia muciniphila
CGATCGAAAAACCCCCCAGCGCCGAACTCCGGCCCGGCCAGGTCGATCAGGACAGCCTTCCACCCTACGATATGCTCGACGCCCTGCTGACCGGCTACATCGAGGAGGGCCTGGGACGCGCCGATCTGATCGCCCGGGGCTTCCCCGAAGACACCGTGCACGAGATCTGCCGCAAGGTGGACCTGAACGAGTATAAACGAAAACAAGCCGCCCCCGGCCTGAAAACCACTCCCCTCGCCTTCGGCGTGGGCCGCCGCATCCCCATCGTCCAAAAATACGTCGGATAAATTTTAATCGTTAAGTCATCATTTTAACCAAGTGAAGTGAGCGTCCTTCAGCGAAACTCTGCGGTTCCAAACATGTCCTCGTCCCCCGTCTCCACCGACCTCTTCGCCCGCGCCCAGCGCCTCATTCCCGGAGGGGTCAACTCCCCCGTCCGCGCTTTCCGCTCGGTCGGCGGGGCACCTTTTTTCACCCGCTCCGCCCGGGGCGCCACCCTCACCACCGCCGACGGTCGGGAGCTGATCGATTTTGTCTGCACCTGGGGCCCCGCCATCCACGGGCACAACCACCCCGTGATCAAAGCCGCGCTCCTCGCCGCGCTCGAACACGGCACCTCGTTCGGCACGCCCAACCCCTACGAGGTCGAGATGGCCGAGCTCATCGTTTCCTTTTTCCCGTCGATCCAGAAGGTCCGGATGTGCTCCAGCGGCACCGAGGCGACCATGTCCGCCATCCGCCTCGCCCGCGGCTTCACCGGCCGCGATAAAATCATCAAGTTCGCCGGTTGTTACCACGGCCATTCGGATTCGCTGCTGGTCTCCGCCGGCTCGGGCGCGCTCACCCACGGGCATCCCGACAGCGCTGGCGTGCCCGCCGCCTTCGCACGTGAAACCGTCGTCCTGCCCTTCAACGACCCCGCCGCGCTCGACGCCGCCTTCGCCGCCAACCCCGGCCGGATCGCCGCCGTGATCCTCGAGCCCTACATCGGCAACGTGGGTTTTATCCCCGCCGCGCCCGGCTATCTCGCGCACCTGCGCGCCGTCACCGCGCGCGAAGGCGCCGTGCTGATTTTCGACGAGGTCATGACCGGTTTCCGCCTCGCGCGGGGCGGCGTCCAGGAACTGGAGAACATCGTGCCCGACCTCACCTGCCTGGGCAAAATCATCGGCGGCGGCCTGCCGGTCGGCGCTTTCGGCGGGCGCGCCGAGATCATGGACCACCTCGCCCCGCTCGGTCCGGTCTACCAGGCCGGCACCCTTTCGGGCAACCCGCTCGCCCTCGCCGCCGGCATCGCCCAGCTGCGCCTGCTCGACGAGCTCCGGCCTTATGCCCGTCTCGACGCCCTTGGCCGTCAGGTCTGCGCCGCCGCCACCGCCGCCGCCACCGCCAAAGGCATCCCGCTCCAAGCACAGCAGCGCGGCTCGATGTTTAGTTTGTTTTTTAACCCCGACCCGGTCGTGGACATGGCGACCGCCCTGGCTTCGGACGCAAAACTGTTCGCCCGCTTTTTCCGCGCCTGCCTGGACGGCGGCGTCTACCTTCCGCCCAGCGCCTATGAAGCGTGGTTCCTGAGCACCGCCCACGAAGGCCCGGCCATCGAGCGAGCCTGCACGGTGATCGATACCGCCATTCGCGGGCTCTGATCCGCCTCTCTGCCCGCGGGAGGAAGGCTTGCCGACCCGCGCCGGAAGACGGGGGGCTCGCGGGTGACGCGGCGCGCCGGCGGACAACAGGTTGCGCCAAGCGACCCGCGATAATCGAGATATTCGGGTTCAATGGACCGGTAGTTTACGACCCTGCTGCGGTGGCGCGGGAGGCGTCGGATTGTTAAGGTCATCCCGCCAGCCTTCGCCCCGCCACTGGTCCGGCGGAGCGCCACCCCAAACTCCCCATCCGACCGTCCCCACCTCGTCATGCCCCGTCCCGCCGTTTTGTTGTTTTCCCGTTCCGTCCTACCCGCCCTGTCCATTCTGTCCCTTTGCGGCGCCGACCTGCCCGCGGCCAGTCCACGTTGGCTGGGCACCAACAGCGTCTTTTGGAGCGACGAACAAAACTGGAACCCGCCCGTCACGCCCCCATTCAACGGCCGCCACGCCGCGAGCATTTTGGTGAACGGCACCTCGGAGCTGGTCTACGACTCGTCTCTGGGAGACACCATCTACGGCACCGCCTCCGAGCCGGGTTTCCGAATCGGCGCCGGCGGAACCGGGGAAAGCGGCGCGCTGGTGATCACCGGCGGACGTTTTTCCAGCGCCGGGTCTCCCTCCATTCCGGATGAGATCGGTCCGGAAGGCGGCTCGCTGGTCGTCCGCGGCGGCCTCTACGAAAGCGGACCCGCCGGTCTGACGGTGGGCGCCGCCGACGGAAAACCGGCCCGCTTCGAGCTGCACGGCGGCCTGGCCCGCGTGCCCCGGCTCAAACTCCATCTTCCCGCCGGCTCGCTCGTGGTGAGCGGCGGTCTGCTCGATACCCGCGGGATCGTGATCGCCGGTTCCGCCCCCGGTTCGGCGGGCGCGCCCCCCATCCGCCTGGGCGGCGGGGTGATTCGCACCACGGGGGACATCCCCTCGCTTTTCACCGTTCCAGCCGGCTTGGAAGACGTGGTCGAGATCGACACCGGCGGCGCCACCTTCGATGTCGGCCCGGGCAAGGTCGTGGTGCGGGAAGGACTACGTTCCGCCCGTGATCTGGACCCGTCGACCCCGGATGGAGGCCTGGTCAAGGAAGGCGACGGCGACCTTTTCCTCATCGCCCCGTCCGCCTTCAACGGTGATATCACCGTGAACCGCGGTGTCCTGCGCGCGACCAAGGGCGGCAACATCCTCAATCCCGCCAAAACCGCGCTTGGGACCACCCGACGTCCGGGGCGCACCATTTTTGTGAACGATGGCGGCGTGCTCTGCCTCGGCACGAACGACGTTTTCGGGTCCCTCAAAAGCGAGGTGAAAACCACCATCACGGTGAACGCAGGCGGGTTGTTGACCAACCAGTATCGACAATTCAACCACGCCTTCGGGTTCGTGAACCGGCTCGGACCGCTCCAACTCAACGGCGGGACCGTGCACACCGAGGGTGGCGCGAACGAGCGTTATCAATCCTTCGGCTTCGGCGGACCGGTGCTGGTGGGCGGAAAATCCCCGTCCCGCATCACCGCGAGCACGCACCCGCAGGCCCGGCACCTCGGCTACCACCTCGAGACCGCGACCGTCTTCGACGTGGCCGACGTCACCCGCTCCACCGAGCCGGATCTGCTGGTCGAGGCCCCGCTGCTGAATCGCGCGCCGGTGGCCATGGTGAACATACCTCCCGGCGGCCTGATCAAGGAAGGCGCCGGCACCATGCGTCTTTTCGCCGCCAACCCCTACTTCGGCGCCACCGAGGTGCGCGACGGCAGCCTTGCCCTGGACCACCCGCTGGCCCTGCAGTTCACCGCGGTCGAACTGCGTTACCCCGGGCGCGTCGAGCTGCTGGGCCAGTCCCGCGCCTACCGCTTCGGCGGCCTTAAACACCGGGGGGAAGGCTCCACCGAGATCATGGCGCGCGGCAACCGCGTGGTGCTAGCTCCCGAGGCGGTGTCGGAGTTCACCCTCCGCCCGGCCGCCCAATCGACCGCCCCGCTCCGCATCAGCGGCGGCGAGGTCACGCTCGACGGCCGCCTCGTGGTGAAAATCAACGCCCGTCTGCCCGCCGGCCGTCACACCTTTCCCCTGCTGGCCGCACCGGCGCTCAGCGGCGCGTTCCGCTCCCTCGTGGTCACCGGCGCCTACGAGGCCGAGGGGCCGGGCGACGCGTCCGCGACCGACGGGGCCGGCAACCGCTTCATGTTTGATCCCGCCCAGGGCGCGATGGACGTCGAAATCCGCTGACCCGTCCCCTCATTTTGCGGCTCGCCGCGTCGGCCTCCCCCCGGCAGGTTGCCGGGCCCATGTCCTCCCCCGCCAATCTCCGCACCCAAGCCGAATTCTATATTCGCGGCCTCACCGAGGGCCGCATCGACGCCGCCGAGGTGATCGCCTGGGCCGACGAAGTGATCGTGGCCGCCGCCAAGACCGAGGACTGGATGCTCGACATCTCCACCGCCGCCCCGGAGGACCGCATGGGCGTGCTGCACCACCTTCACGCGGTGCAAGGCACCGTGGACGAGGCCGCCCTCGCCGCTCTGCTCGCCGCCAGGGGTTGATCGCGAGACCGCCGGTCCACCGCGATCCCTTCCGCCGCCCGGCAGATGCGACCGGCGGATAACCCCGCCGGCGCCACGCCAACGCCGGCCATCGCTCCCGCGCCGCCTCCGCGCCGCGCGGTCCGTCTCCCCGCCTCGCTCCCGCACCACGCTCCCGCACCGGGCTCACCCGCCGGGCTTCCGCGACGGGCGCATACGCCGCTACCCAAGCGGCACCCACGCGGCTCCCCACGCCGCTCCCCCCCGGCCGCCCGCCGCCCCGCACCACCCGCCTCCGGCCACGCCATCCAGTGTAACCAGTTTGGTTACAGAACGGCTCGGGATAGTCGCGGAGCGCCGCTAGAGCAGGGAGTCCTGAGTGGGAATGCCGGCGGCCCGCGGCGCTTGTCCGCCATGCGCCCGGATCGCCGCGGCGCGGGCCTCGATTTGCGCGCGGAGAGCGGAACTCTGGCGCGCGAGGTTTTTCACTTGGAGCGCCATGCGCGGATTCGCCGCGAGACGTGCCTCGTGGCGCCGTAAAAAGTCCCAGTATAGGGTGGTGAAGGGACACGCGTTCTCGCCATCCGCGCGGGCCGGATCAAAACGGCAACCCGCGCAGTGGTTGCTCATCCGTTGGATATATTTGCCCGTCGCCACATAAGGCTTGGAGGCGAGAAATCCCCCGTCGGCGTGCTGCGACATGCCGATGACGTTGGGCAACTCCACCCACTCGACCGCATCGACGTAGACGGCCAGATACCATTCGTGCACGCGCCGCGGCTCGACCCCGAGCATGAGCGTGTAGAGCCCGGTGACCATGAGCCGCTGGATATGATGCGCGTAGCCGAGCTCCAGCGTCTGCCGCAACGCGTCGCGCAGACAGGCCATCTCGGTGTCACCGGTCCAAAAAAACTGCGGCAGCGCCTCGGTCGCCCCCAGCGCGTTCACCGCCGCATAGTCGGGCATGCGGAGCCAGTAGACGCCGCGGATGTATTCGCGCCAGCCGAGGATCTGGCGGATAAAACCCTCCGCGCTCGCGAGCGGGACACGGCCGGCGCGGTAGGCCGCCTCCGCCGCCGCCACGACCTCGCGGGGATCGAGGAGCTTGAGATTGAGCGCGGCCGAAAGGCGCGAGTGGTAGAGCCAGGGCTCGCCCTGCCACATCGCATCCTGGTGCCGGCCAAAACTCGCGAGCCGCGCCGCGATGAAATCCGCCAGGGCCCGACGCGCCTGCGCCGGCGTCACCGGCCAGTCGAAGGCCGCCAGGCGCCCCGGATGCCCGGCGAAGCGTTTTTCCACCAGCGCGAGCACCGCTCGGGTGGTGGCGTCGGGCTCGAAAACCACCGGTGGCGGCACGAGGCCGGGACCGGTCTTGGGGAAACCCTCGCGGTTGTCCGCGTCGTAGTTCCACTCGCCGCCCTCGGGCTCGCCGGCCGGGTCGAGCAGCACCTGATAACGGCGCCGCAACTCCCGATAAAAAAATTCCAGGCGCAGCTGCTTCCGGCCAAGGGCGTGAATGCGGAAATCCTCGATGCTGGCGAAAAAATGACGGTCGACCCTGACCTCCAGCCCGAGCCCGAGTTTTTCCGCCGCCCCCTCGAGCGCGCGCCAGACCCGCCAGTCGCCCGGTTCGGTCACCACCAGACGCTCCGGCCGCCGTGCGGCCACCGCCCGGGTGAGCTCGCCCGCGAGCGTGCCGGCGTTCTCGGGTTCGTCGAGTTCGGTGTAATGGACGGTGCAACCCGCCGCCCGCCGCTCGTCGCGAAAGTGTCGCATCGCGGCGAGAAAGAGCGCGGTGCGTGGTTTGCTGGACCAGACGTGTTCGGATTCCTCCGCGACCTCCGCCATCCAGACCGCGTCACGCGCAGGGTCGAAGCCATCGAAGGCCGAGGCGTCGGCGTTGAGCTGGTCGCCCAGGACCAGCACGAGAACCCGCAGCGGCTTTGTCATTCCGCCTCCTCCGTCGCGCCGCCGCGCAAGGTCTTGAAGGCGGCGAGCGCCTCCGCCCGCGCCGAGGCATGGTCGACCATCGGCCGCGGATAGGTTTGGCCCAGCTTGATACCCGCCGCCGCCAGCACCCCCGCCGGCGCCGTCCAGGGCGCTTGCAGGAAGGCGTCGGGCAGTCGCGCGATCTCCGGCACCCACCGACGCACGTAGTCTCCGGCCGGATCGAAGCGCTCTCCCTGGGTCACCGGGGCGAAAATCCGAAAGTAAGGCGCCGCGTCCGCGCCGCACCCGGCCGACCATTGCCAGCCCAGGGTGTTGGAGGCGAGGTCGGCGTCGACCAGGGTGTCCCAAAACCAGGCCGCCCCGCCCTGCCACGGAAGGCGCAGGTGTTTGACCAGAAACGACGCGGCGATCATGCGCACGCGATTGTGCATCCATCCGGTCGCCCAGAGCTGGCGCATGCCGGCGTCGACGATGGGGTAACCCGTCCGCCCGCGCCGCCAGGCCTCCAGTTTCGCGCCGTCGGCGTCCTCGGCCCAGGGAAAACGCTCGAAGTCCGGCCGTAAGGGGCGCTCGGGCGTGTGTTCGAAATGAAACAGGAGATGGTGCGCGAATTCACGCCAGCCCACCTCGCTGAGAAAAACGCGCGCGCCGTTGCTGGCCGGATCCGTGCCCGCCTCCCGGCCCAGCGCGCGCACCGCCGCGACGATCTGACGCGGACCGATCTCGCCCCAGTGCAGATGCGGGGAAAGTCCGGAGGTGCCGTCGAGATCCGGCCGGTTACGGTCGTCGTCATAACGGTGCACCGCCTCGTTTCGGAGAAAACGCTCCAGCCGCGCCGCGGCCCCCGCCTCGCCCGGCGTCCATACCGCGCCAAACCCGGCGTCCCAGGGAATGGTCGGCAGGAGTTTCAAATCCGCCAGGGCCAACCCCGCGTCGGCCGGGGCCTCTCCCCAGAGCCCGGTGCTGGTCTCGCTGGGGACGGGCGCCGGCCAGCCCAGCCCGCTGCAGTGACGCCAGTAGGGGGTGAAGACCTGGAAGGGCCGGTCCTGTTTGTTGCGAATCGTGTGGGGCTCGAAAAGCAGCGCGCTGTTGAAGCTCCGCGCCTCGATGCCGTCGGCCGCCAGCCCGGCCTTCAACGCCGCGTCCCGGGCCCGCGCGTCCGGCTCGTAACGCCGATTCCAATACACCGCGCCCGCGCCGGTGGCGGCCGCCAACCGGCGCAGCTCGGCACCGGCGTCGCCCCGGGCCAGCACCAGCCGCGCGCCGCGTTTTTCCAGGCCGGCGGCCAGCGCGGCCAGGGAATGGTGCAACCACCAGCGCGAGGCGCCGCCCAGCGGCCAACGGCCCTCGCCGCCTTCGTCGAGCACAAAGACCGGCACGACCGGACCGCCCCGCGCGAGCGCGGCGGCCAGGGCGGCGTTGTCGGCCAGGCGTAGATCCTGGCGAAACCAGAGCAGGGTGGGCGCGGGGACGGCGGGGGACACGGCCGCACAGAGCCGCCCGCCTGCGGGTTTGCAAGCCGAGGGAACGCTTCGGCACCCGGTAAAAACCCTCGCCCGCGCCCGGGCTTTTCCCAAGCTGACCGCATGACCATGACCTGGCTCGCCCGGGCCCACCCCGATTGTTGCTGGGCGCACCTGACCACCACCGAATTCTCCGCCGCCGCCGCCCGCCCGGGCGCGATCGCGGTGCTGCCCGTGAGCGGCCACGCCGACCACGGTATGGGCCTGCCGGTGGACGCCGAGGAGGCCGTCTTGTCCGACCTGCTGACCGAGGCCTGCGGCGAGGCCCTTGCCACCTGCGCCCCCTGCGTGCTCCCCCCCCTGCGCTTCGGGCCCTCACCCCACCCTGCCTCGACCTGGTTCGGCCTCGACGCCGTCACGGGCCGCGATCTGGTGCTCGAGCTCGCCCGCGGGGTGCGTTTCGCCGGCTTCGCCAAGCTGTTGATCGTGTCCAGCAATCCCTGGCACCGGGAATGGCTCGACGCCGCCGCGCGCGACGCACGGGTGGAGACCGGATTGACGGTCTACCGTATCCACCTCGGCTCGCTCGGTCTGGATTTCCACCCCGCCGGTTCGACTTCCATCCGGCAGGGCACCCAGGCGCTCGCCGCCGCCCTCCTGGACGTCGTGCCCGCGCCCTCCGCCCGCCAGGAGTCGTCCGACGAGCAGTTTCGCCCCGGCAATTGGTCGCAGCCGCCGCCGCTTTTTGGCGGCCCGATCGGCGAAAACCGGGCGCGGGCCGCCGCCCAGGTGCGTCGCCAGGCCGCCGAACGCCTGGCGCGCCTGATGAGCGAGGCCGCCTGGCACGGTCGAGGCACCCCGCCCCGCGCCACCCCGCCCTCCCCCCGCCCGCCTTCAGAGCCCGCGCCACGCTGGCGGCCCTACGGAATTCGTTACCTGGGCGCCCTGACCGCCGAGGCGCTGCGTTCCGCCGGCCAGCGACCCGGCGCGGTCGCCGTCCTGCCCACCGGCGCGATCGAACAACATGGTCCGCACCTGCCCGTCGGGGTGGATGCGATGATCGGCCAGGGCCTGCTCGCCCGGGCGCTTGAGGAGCTCGATCCCGCCCTTCCGGTCTACGTCGCCCCCCCCGTGCTGGCGGGCAAGAGCAACGAACACGCCGACTGGCCCGGCACCCTCACGCTCTCGCATCGCACGTTTGCCGCCCTGGTCGAGGCGCAGGTGAGGCAACTCCACCGCCTGGGCTTCCGCCGTGTCGCCCTTTTTAACACCCACGGAGGCAACAGCGCCGTGCTCGTGCCGTTGATTCGCGATTTGCAACAGCTGCCGGGCCTGCGCCTGGGCATGCTGCAAAGCGCGTTCAAACCCGCCCAAAGCCCGCAGGAGGCAGCCTACGGTTTCCACGCCGGCGAATGGGAAACCTCGCTGATGCTGGCCCTCGCCCCGGGCCTGGTGCGCCGCGCCCGCGCGCTCTGCCACTACCCGGCCCAGCTCGACGACGCCGGAGAGCTCCGCCCCGAGGGCTCCGCCCTCACCCTGGCCTGGACCACCCGCGACCTCGCTCCGCAGGGCGTGATGGGCGACGCGACCCTTTCCACACCGGCGCAGGGAGAAGCTTGGGTGCATGGCGCCGCGCTCTCTCTGGCCGAGCGCCTCCGGCAACTGGCCGCCGCAGGAACCTAGGTCCCCCGAAGCGAGGCGGCGCGCCGGCGCGGATTGAGCGGCGGCTCCCCGAAGGCCATACCAAACAAGAAACACGCGGCCGCGCCTTTTTCCGGGAAGCGGCCGTGATCCGCCCCATCGCAGAAGGGTCGCCAAAGGCCCCCTTGAACGAGCGCCAAGCTTGCCTCAGGGGTGCTTTTCGACCGCCAGGCCGGGCCCCTTGCCGGAAGCGTTTATTCGCAGTGCGATCCGCTGCCCGGAGCGCAGGACGACCTCATGCGTGGTGGGCGAAAGTCGCGTCAAGTCGGCGACCGGACTCTCGTTTGTGTCCCCGCTGAATGGCACCAGCACGGTGAGCATTCGGGTGATGCCCGGGCTCCGGCGGGATTGCCGCAGGGTCAACGCCGGCGCCGGCGGGTCGTTTTGATTTTCATACCACCAGCCCAGAAGTTCCGGCTTGGTGACCGCGGAATCGGCGGCAAAAGCATCCGCCCCCTCGAGCGAGATCACGGCGAGGTTCGGTAGCCCGGAGTCGGCGGTCCAGGTGACCCGGCCGTCGCGGTCGGTCTTCCATCGAGTCGATTTGATGTGCCAGCGCACCTCATAGTCATGGGGTTGATAGTCTCCGGGCGTGAGCGTGTCCAACACCGCGGCAAACGCTTCCTCCCCGCGCAGGGGCTTTACAAAAAGGACTTCGCGGCGGTGGATGGCCGGCAGGGTCGTGAACACGCTCGCGGCCCTTCCGCGCTCGGGCACCTGTTTGCCATAACCCGACGCATACCAGCCCGAGGCATAATCGACTGTGCTGGAAGTGGTGAACTCGGCAGGCGGCAGCGCGGCGGGATTTTTTCCGATAGGATCGGCCCGTCCGTTCCAATTTCGCACCTGCCCCAGACCGTCCACCAGCACGGTATTGTGTGAGGCGGTGGCCTGCCCCCACACCCGCCAGTCGCTGACGTCGTATTTATAGCCGCCGTTATCGAATAGGAAGTAGCGTCCCTTGAAATAGGCCAGAAGGTTAAGCGCATCTTGATGGCCATGCCAGCCGCCCAGGTCTCCGGTATCGAAAAGAAGATAGGAGTCCTCCCGCGACCAACCGGTTCGCATGATATGGTAACCGCTCGCCGCCAGGGTCTCGCTGGTCCATTGCGGCGCGGCCGGCTCCGGCTGCGTCCCGGCGGCGTCCGCGGCTGCCCAGCGCAACAACTCGCTTTCGGGAAAGCGCGCCGATAGCCACGCCCGTTTCTCGGCGACATGGGAAATCCCGACACCGTCGTTTACCCTGGGGGTGGAACGGTCCGGTCCGAGCAAACGCACGCTCCATTCGGCCAATCCACGCAGTTTATTCCGGATCAAGGGCGAGAGCTCTCCGGCCTGCCCGCTGGCTTCGGCGTTGTTCCACATCTCCACGATTTTATCGCACACCCACTGGGCGTAGCCCGGAGCCATCTCATACCATCCGCCATCCGCCAGCGTGCTTTCGGTAAGCAAGCGCTCCAACTGCCTTGAGGAGGTTTTACGCCAGGACGCGGCATCCCTGAATTCGGGAAACTCCGCCCCCACCGTATAAAGACCGGTCATGGCGAAAACGAAGTGGTTGGTCGGATCATATTCCGACACCGCGAGGAAGTTGGCGTGATCCCAAAGCGAGGTGAGGTAGGCGATGATATCCGCATCACTCAGCTCATCGCTATCAACCACGGCGTAGAAGCCGGTGAACCAGGCGTTCGTCACGCGCAGGCCGGCCTCGAGTTTACGCCAGGCAGAGCCCGGTTTCTCATCGCGCAAGGAGGGCGCCACGGCTTGGCGAATCCAGGAGCGCATCAGGCGAGCCCACGTCCGGGCATAGACCGGATCACGGGAATCTTTGTAGGTGAGCGCCAACGCGCTCAGATCGGAATGACGATTCAACGCCCAAACCCATTCGTGCGTCTCCAAAGGAGTGCCCAAAGAATGGTTGGCGAGCCAGTCCACCTCGCCGTTGGGAAACCGGTGGGTCAACCCGATCCAACTATATTCTCCTATCAGGCAACGATCCGCCCGGGCGCGCACCTGCTCCATGTTCACCGGCACAAATTGCCAATGCGGGGGGCGGCGCCGCACGTAGTGCGCGAGTTCGCGGAGCGCACCAGCCCGGTCGCCCGCCGTCAGGTGCTCGTGGGCCGCGGACAGTCCGGGCACCGACCAATCGATCTGGTCCAAAAGATCGGTGTCGGTGATGCGAGCGCCTTCCACTTTGGGGACGGCTTGGGGCGGCGTGAGGGCCAACTTCAGACCCTCCGGCGCCGGCCGAACCAATTCCAAGGTCAGCCCGGCGGTAAGTTCCTTATCCGTTTTATCCAGGGCCCTCGTCGGCAACCAGATGCGCCGCCATCCTTGGCCGCGTAGGACGACCTTGCCCGCCATCGTGCCGCTCTCCGTTTTGATTCGCGCGTCCACCTCCACATCGTCGGCCGGACCAGCCACGTGCAGCCAGAAAGAGACGCCTCCCGACGCGGTCGGCGGACCGCCCGCGACATCGCTGGTCCATCGGACGCGTGTATCCCACCACACCGACGACACGCCCTCATGACTCGGCGCCGGATCCCCTCCCGCCGCCGCCCCGAGCGAGATGGAGATAAAACAGACCGTAACCAGCCAGCTGCGACACAACTTTATAAAACAAAGGCTCATTAGAAATACGCGTGAATCAGGAGGCAAACGTGAGGCGGAAGGCGACCGCGTGGGCCGAAGGCCACCGGTTCAGCGGCGCGATGACGACACCTTCCGCGCTTCGCGTCCACACCACCGATTCCTCGCTGCCCAAGACCTGAATGTCGACGATCACACGAGGCTCGCGGGCGAGCGCCCCGAGGCGCAGCGGTTGGGACGGATGCCCGAGCGAGATCGCGTAAAGCCTTTGGCTGTCCTTGGATTGAGTATAACGCACATCGTCGGCGGTAAAAACGTTTCCTTCCTTAAAATGACCGTAGGCGGCGGAGGTGGGGCCCTCGCCAGCGACGCGCCACGGCCGGGTATGGTGTATTGCCTCGCTGTTGCAGGCCATCCAGGCGGCCATTTCCGCGAGGAAGATCTCGCACTCGCGGGGAAGCGAGCCGTCCGGCAGTTGCACCACGTTTAGCAACAGGTTGCCGTTCTTGCTAACGATATCCGCGAGCGAATGAACAATATCCGTTGTGGTGCGAAATGTTTGTCCGCAATTATAAAACCAGCCGCTGAGGGTGGTATCGGTTTGCCAGGGCAAAGGGTTGATATCCGGGATGCCTCCCCTTTCGACGTCCTGAACCCCGCCCTCGGGAAAGAACTCCCCGCTGCCGATGTCTTTGTAGGCGTAGACCGCTTCGAGGGCGCCATTACGGGCCCGATTGGTGTTGTAAAAATGGGCCATCAGCCTGCGGCCGACCTCGCCAAAAGGAATACCCCCGTCGGTGTAGAAAAAATCGGGCTGACTGGCTTCGAGCAAATCCACCATTCGGGCAAACCAACGCTCATGACAGGCCGGGTCTCGGGTATACCATTGCGCTCCGATATGCTCCGTAAAACAGGGCAATTCGGGATGATAATAATCCGAAAACGCCGGGTCGGCGCCGTCATAAGGAACCCCCGCCAGGGGGCCCGTCGCGTCGGTCCCGTGACTCGTCTGGAACCACGCAAAACTCGCGCTCACGTGTTCCGAGACACCAAAACGCAGCCCGCGCTTCACCGCCGCACGTTTCCACTCCGCCACGATATCGCGCTTGGGTCCGATTTTCACCGCGTTCCAGCGATGCAGACGGGAATCCCACAAATCGAAATTGTCGTGGTGCACCCCCATGCTGACAAAATACTTGGCGCCGGCGGCGACGTATAGGTCCATGAGGCGCTCCGGCTCCCAGCGCTCGGCCCGCCAAAGCGGAAGCATATCCTTGAATCCGTGTTTGGAAGGATGCCCGTATTTGACCAGGTGATGATGATAAG
Organism: Akkermansia muciniphila; assembly: GCA_945874545.1. Taxonomy (GTDB): domain Bacteria; phylum Verrucomicrobiota; class Verrucomicrobiia; order Opitutales; family Opitutaceae; genus IMCC26134_A. The sequence continues at coordinate 13,195 of CAMCHD010000007.1, forward strand.
CCCGGTGGCCCTGGACATACATGTGCCTTGCATACCACTCGCTCGGACCGGGCAATATTGTATCCACCGGCAACGAGGGATCCTGCGGTGCGACCACATCCCAATCATCCACCCCTGGCACCGACTGCGGACCCCAATGACTCCAGATGCCGAATTTGGCGTCGCGGAACCAGTCCGGGCAGGTGTAAGTCGACAGGGACTCACGGGAAGAATCAAAATAGGTATGCATGGATAGGAAGGGGGTATATTATTATTAAACCACCAAAAATGAACGTCGGTTCGGAGCGACTCGCCGAGCCGCGCCCGGGCGAGGTATCTCGGACCAAGCGACACTATCTGGATCGAGGCCGACCCGCCGTCGCCGCCTTCGCGGCCCGACCGAAATCGCCCGGAAACCCGCGGCGAGACGTGGCTTCACGGCGCATCGGCCCGGACAAAATATAAACAGATAGAATCACATAAATATAGGGGCGGCACCATTCCCCACCGCACCGTCGGCACCGCGCCGTGCCGACGGAGAGACAGGGGGAAAAACTCAATCTACCTTAAGGATATCCAATCGCCCATGAGATATTTATCCTGTGGCTTGAGTAAATTACCCGCATTCGGAGCCGGTCCGCTCCCGGCTAAACCGCCGCCACTCGGAATCGTGCGGCCATACACGAGGGGGCTAAAATGCGGATTGGCCTGAAACGGGTTGTTCCGGGCGCGGTCGCCCTTGGCTCCCACCCGGCCCTAAAAAAATTTAATCGGAAGCGTAGCCGTAAAAGAACTCGAAGCACGCAAAACAGATAGACGGAAAATTCTCTATTTGAGCTTTTGGCGTTCTTTCGCGGCGAAAATCCCACAATCGATTTTCGGCTACAATCTTTAGAAAACACTCCAGCGCCGTATCAACGTTTATGCTCCTTCCGGTAGGTGCTGGGCGCGACCCCGACAACACGCTTAAACGCGACGCTCAGGTATTCCACATAGGCGAAACCACATTGCTCGGAAATGAGCTCGAGACTGAGATCGGTTTCAACCAAGAGGGCCTTCACCCGGGAGATGCGCACGTTTATGATCTCATCATGCGGGCTGTGCCCGAGTGTCTTCTTGAACCGCGCCTCCAACAAACGACGGGATTGGGGGTTGTGCCGAAGCACATCCTTTACGTTTATGCCCTCGCAAGCGTGTTCCCGGATATACCGGACCACCTTGGCCACGCGCGAATCCTCGATGGCTAGAACATCGGTCGACTGGCGGGTGACCACCCCGATTGGAGCGACAAAAAAGCCCTCGTTGCCGAGTTTTTCCCCGCGCATCATACGGGCGAGCCCCGCCGCCGCCTCAAAGCCGACCCGCAGCCCGTTTTGCTGCACGCTGGAGAGCGGCGGATCCGCGAGTTCACAATAGACCTCATCGTTGTCTTCGCCCAACACCGCAATCTCGTCGGGCACCAGGATGCCCTCCCCGCGACAAAGATCGAGAACCATGCGCCCGTTGAAGTCGTTACAGGCCAGCAACGCGATCGGTTTGTCCAAGTTCTTCAACCAGGCGGCGAGAAGCCGCTCCGGCCTGCCCTCACCCGTCGGCGAAGTGTCGTAGACACAACAGTCGTAACCCGCTTCACGCACCAGGGCGGCGAAATGGTCGCCGAGCCACCGCGACCAGTTGTGACAAAATTGACCACAGACCGCGAAGCGCCGGTGTCCACGCTCCCGAAAATGATCCAAGGCGGCTTTCGCGATCAATCGATAATCGTTCTCAAACCAAGGAAGCGCCGGGACGAGCCGGGCCGAGCTTACATCAATCACCGGCACCTTCAGTTGGCTCAGCGCGGCGGCCATGGTCGGGGTTTCGATGCGCGCGATCACTCCGTCCCCCTTCCAGGTCCGGATAAAATTCTCGGGCTGCCCGCCCCAATCCTGCTCAAACAACTGGACCGACCACGGCCCATGCTTCCGCATATAGTGTATGACTCCCTTTATCAGGCTTCGACCGTAGGCGTTGGAGGTTTCGACAAGGAGAGCCACCTTGGGGCGTTCGGCCGGCGGAAGTAGCGGATTCACAGGGGTAAGGGTTTGGTTTGGGATGTCTCTCGCACCGCCGATTTATCAACTAAAACCTGATAGATCGTCACGCGTGTATCCTTCAATGTGCCGCGAGGAAAAAAGACCGGCGACGGGGGCGGGCATCGATGGAATGCGAACGACTCGGCCAAAAGTCTGCGAATCAGATCAATACCCGGCGTTTAAGGTTATGGAGCCGGATCGGATCGTGTCGGCACCACCCTCGGACCAAAGCCCCGGCGCACGGGGCGCTTCGCAACAAACGCAATTCCGTCCGCCCGCACATAAAAAACTCTCGCTGCCAAAGGTTTGTAAACCTTGTGGAGCCGCGGACGGAACTGAATTCCAGGCCCGGGCACAAATCCCTTTGGAAACAGATACCATTAGATCATCTTAGAGACCCATTCCTTATCTGCCATGAGATTTTGCGCATAGAATCTACACTTTAGCGTCCGTGAACTTTTTCCTTAAAGCGGTAATCTAGCCGTTTCCGCACAGACCTACCCCGCAAATAGCTGGCCTTCAAGTCTATGACAACTCAGCCGCACGCAACCGAGAGCTCAGGGCGCGGCGGGGAAGGCCAGTCCCCAGTTCCGACGGGCGTAACCGTAGGTGACCGGTCGGGTCGCGGCGGCGAGGCGGTCGAGCGCCTCGGTGGGCGTGCCTTCCGCCAGCCTGCTTTCGAAACGCGCGAGGCGGTTTTCATAGTCGGCGAGCAGTTTTTCCTTGGTCTCCGCTTCGAGAAATCCATGGCGCAGCGACGAACGGGCCAGGCCGGTGAGCTCGACCCAGGAGAGATTAAACAAGGTCACGGCGGTGTAGTATTCGTCCGTGAGGTTGCTGTCCCACATGCCGCGATCGTCGGTGTTGAGTCCGCAGGGCACGCCGGTGCGCAGGAACTCGGGGAAGGGGTGCCGGCTCAGGTCGGGCGTGTATTGCAGCAGGCGGTTGGAGATCAGGTTGACCTCGACATAGGCCCGCTCTCCGCCCTGGAGGAGCAAAAGCGTGTCGGGATCCTTGAGCAGGTTGACACCGTGGCCGATGCGGGTGGCGCCAAGCAGCAAGGTATCGCGGATGTGGTGGTCCGGGCCGTCCATCTCGCCGGCGTGGATGGAGAGCTTGATCTCGGGGTAGCGCGCGCGCAGTTCGCGGAATTTCTCGAGAAAACGCAGGGGGTAGCCAAAACCGTCCTCCTCGATGCCGGCCATGTTGATCGCCACCCAGAGGTCCCGGTGGGCGTCCACCCACGCGAAGGCCTCCGCGAGCTTATCCTCGGCATCGGGCGCGAAACGCAGCACCGTGACCTGGAAACGCGGCGTCACCCCGCTGGCCACGACGTCGGGCCGGGCCAGCAGGGCCCGCAGCGCGGGCAAAGCGGCCTCGGGCGCGATGGGCGCGCCATCGTTGTCGGCCAGGCCGTTGAGGTCGAACTGGGTTTCGAGGTAGACCATGCCCTCGGCGCCGTAGGCCTTGAGATTCTCGGCCAGCAATTCCAAGCGCACCACGGGATTGCGCCAAAGCGGGATGAACCGGGCCCAGATGACGTTAAAAAACTCCTTCCGTCCCTCGCCGGGCTGGTCGAGCCGCAGGCCGTCGAGCCAGATTTGGCGCTCGGCGGGCGTAAGCTCGGCCAAGGGGACAAACTCGGCCCGGTCGGCCGGCGGCAGCGCCTCGTATTGATAGCGGCGGATGGTGGCGAAACGCTGGGCCGGGTCGATCGCGCCGGGAGGCGAGGCGAAGCGGGCGCGCACATAAAAAACATCGCCGCCGTTTCGCGCCGGATCGGTGCCGCACGCGTAGAGCCACTCGGGCAGATTGGAGCCGGCGAGGTGGTTGTGCAGATCCCCACCCTTCGGGAGCGCATAAAGCAGGGTGTAGAGGCGGGCGGGGTCGGCGGCGGTGCGCAAGGCCCGCCAGCGGGCTTCGGACAAGGTCGGGGCGGCGGAGGCGGAAGCTCCGAACCAAAGCAACAGGAGGCAAAAACGAAGGACACGGCCGGGCGAACGGGGGAAAGGAACCATCGCTCCCGGTCAGCAGACCCGGTGCCAGCCGGCGACGCGCGTTTTTCCCCGGGAGGCGCGTTGACGACGCCGTCCGCCGCGGCATCGTCCACCCGACCCCATGAGCGATTTTTTCTCCGCCACCCAGGTTTCGGCCGCTCGCGAGAGCCTGCACAAAATCCGCGAGTCGATGCGCGGCACGATCAAGGGCAAGGACACCGTGCTCGACCAGGTGTTGACCGCGCTGGTCGCCGGCGGGCACGTGCTGATCGAGGATCTGCCCGGCGTGGGCAAGACCACCCTCGCCTACGCCCTGGCCCGCTCGATGGATTGTGTTTTTTCGCGCGTGCAGTTCACCAGTGATCTGCTGCCCAGCGACGTCACCGGCGTGGCCATCTACGACGAGACGATCAAGGAGTTCGTTTTCAAGAAGGGTCCGGTCTTCGCCAACATCGTGCTGGCGGACGAGATCAACCGCGCCACCCCCAAGACCCAGTCCTCGCTTCTGGAGGTGATGGACCGCGGCAAGGTCACGGTCGACGGCCAGGCCCACGCGGTGGGCGCGCCCTTCATGGTCTTCGCGACCCAGAATCCGGTCGACTACGAGGGCACCTTTCCCCTGCCCGAGAGCCAGATGGACCGGTTTCTCATGCGCCTGCACATGGGCTACCCGCAGGCGGCGGACGAGCTGGAGATCCTCCGCAGCACCCGCACCGGCTACGATGCGATCGCGATGGAGCCCGTCGTCACCCGCTCGGACATCCTGCAACTCCAGCAACTGGCGCTGCACGTTTTTATCGAGGACAGCGTGCTCGACTACATCCTGCGCATCGTCGGGGCCACCCGCACCGAGGCGGATTTCCGCGCCGGCGTGTCGGTGCGCGGCGGCCTGGCCCTGAAACACGCCGCCCAGGCGCGGGCGCTGCTGGAAGGTCGCGATTTTGTGGTCCCCGAGGACGTCGCCACGCTGGCCGTGCCGGTCCTCGCGCACCGCCTCACCCTGGTGCGCCCGGTCTCCGACGGGATGGAGGAACGTCGGCTGGTCGTCGCGACCCTGAAGCGCATCGTCTCCGCCGTGCCGCCGCCGGTCTAAAAGGGGCCCCGCGCCATGGTCACCACCGCCAAACCATCCCGTCCGGCGGCGGGCGGTCCCGCCGCCGCGCCGGAGGGCTGGACCCCGCCGGCGGCCGGCTGCACCGAATGGCAAGGCCCCTGGGCGGGCGCGCGGCGGAAAAAACGGCGCTGGCGGGCGCTGCTCTGGTCGCTGCTGTATCCACCGCGCGGACACCGCATCGCCCCGACCATCACCGGTGTGCTCCTGATCGCCGTCTCCCTCGGCATCGGCACGGCGGCCTACAACACCGCCAACAACATCCTCTTCATCACGCTGTCGTTGTTGTTGTCCTGCCTGATCCTGAGCGGCGTGCTGTCCTGGCTCAACCTGCGCGGGGTGGCCTGGCGCCTGCACCACGGCGGCCCGTGGCGCGCCGGCCAGACCCAGACGGTCGCGCTGGAACTGCGCAACAACAAGGGCCTGCTGCCGACCTACGGGCTTTGGTTCGACCTCGCCGCCGAGGGCGAGGATCAACGTCGGCATCTGGAGATCCGGCTCGATCCCGGGGCCACGACGCGGCTGGAGTGGCCGGTGAAGGCCGCCCGCCGCGGGCTCTTGCGGGTGCGGCTGCGCGCCGTGGGCTCCTTGTTCCCCTTCGGCTTCCTGCGCAAATCCGTCGCGAGCGACCTCGGCGCCGACGTGCTGGTCTGGCCCGCCTCGGTGGAGTATCGCCGGCATGCCGAGGGTGCGGCCTGGCGCCTGGTGCGCAGTCAGGGACAGGTCAACCGCGTCGGCCAGGAGGGCGACCTCCTGGCCCTGCGCCGCTACGCGCCCGGCGACGCCCCGCGCACCGTGCACTGGAAGGCCAGCGCGCGGCTCCGCCACCTCATGGTGCGGCAGTTTTCGGCCGAGGGCCTGGAGGGCTTTTGCCTGAGGATGGACACCGACGCGGCGATCTGGCCGCGGCCGGAGCAGTTCGAGCTCGCCCTCTCCCTCGCCGCCACCCTGGCCGAGGATCTTTTCCGCCTCGAACGCCTGCAAGCCGTGGCCATCGACGACGACCCTCCGCAGCCCGTGCGCCGCCTGCGCGACGTGGAGCATTTCCTCGACCGGCTGGCCCGGCTCGAAACCGCCGAGCGTTCCTCCGGCGCGTCGCGCCCTCCCTTTGCCGGGGCCTCCACCGCCGCGGCCCGCCGCGTCCTCCACCTCCAACCCCAGGGACCGCGCGGCGTCGCGGCGCTTCTCGATGGAAAACCCGCGGCCTCAGCTTAGCCAGATCGAGCTCCAGCAGCTGCGCTGGTTCCTCGGCGGCCTGATCGGCGTGGTCTCGGCCTGGACCGTCTTCTACATGGAGGTGGACGCCCTGCTGGCCCTGGCGGTGATCACCGCGACGGTTCCGTTTTTCACCCTCTTCCCCCGCTTCTCGCGCGCCCTGCCGGCGATTTTCCACCGGCTGGCCTTTCCCCTCATCGTCACCGTCTTCGCCCTCGACCTCTGGGGAAATCGCGAGCCCCTGCCGGCCATGATCCGCCTGGACCTCATGCTGCTCGGTTACCGCTGCATCTCGCCGCGCGGCCGGCGCGAGGACCTGCAACTCATCCTGCTCGCCCTCTTTGTGGTGGTGGTCACGGGCGTGTTCACCGTCTCCCCGGCCTTTGTGGTGCAGATCCTCTTCTTCACCGGCGCCGCGCTGGGCCTGCTGCTCGCCGTCACCCTCTCCGACGCCCGTGCCGGCGGCCTGGCGGGCAACGCCGTAGGCTGGGAACACGTGCGCTGGCCCGAGCTCTTCCGCCGCCTGCGGGCGGCGGCGGACCTGCGGGTGGTCGCGCTGGCCGGGGCGCTTTTTTCCGGGGTGGTGGCCCTCTCCGCCCTGCTCTTTCTCGCCCTCCCGCGCTTCGAGATCACCAACGACTTTTTCATCGACCGCCTCATCACCAAGAGTTCCCGCACCGGTTTTTCGGAGAGCATCCTCTTCGGCGAGGTGAACAAGATCGCCCAGGACGGCGGCATGGCCTTCGCCGTCGACGTGAGCGACCCGGCGGCGGTGCCGTCGGATCTCTACTGGCGCATGCTGGTCCTCGACGAATACTCCGGGCAGGGCTTTCGGGCCTCCGCCGGACTGCGCAACAGCTTCCCTCCGGTGCGCGACAAGGCCATCGTCCACGGCGGCGTGGGCCGGGCGCGCGAGGATCGCACGGTCTGGACGATCTATTACCAACCGGGCGTGAGCCGCTACCTGCCGTTGATGGGCGGCTATGGCCGGCTGTATTTCGGCGAGCCCCAGGCGCTCGCCATGAGCCCCCCACTGCGCATCGCGGCCCTGCCCTCCGAGCCGGCCAAGATGGTCGGCTACCGCGTCGAGGGCATGGATACCGACGGTGTTCTGCGCGACCGCGTCTTCGCCCGAGAACACGTCCTCCCGGCCTGGGACTCGCCGCGCGCGCGCATCTATTTTGGTCACGACGCCCCGCCTCCGGAACCGGGGGAAAACGCCCCCGACCAGGAAGGCGAGAAGGAGGTCGGCGCACCGACCTTCCTCGAACTCAACGGCGTCGCCCCGGGCGATCTGGAAAAACTCCGGACCTGGGTGGCGGAAATGGGCGGGGCGGGCGTGGACGGCCCCGACTTCGCCCGGCGCGCCGGGGCCTGGCTGCAGGCGCGGCACACCTACAGCCTGGATTCGTCCACCCCGGGCGGCGAAGGGGATGTGATCGTGCGCTGGATGGGCTCGCGCGAGCCGGGCCACTGCGAGTTGTTCGCCGGCAGCATGGTGCTGCTCGCCCGCGCCGCCGGCCACCCCACCCGGCTGGTGACGGGATTCAAGGGCGGCGTATGGAACCCGACCAGCGGCAGCATCACGGTGCGCAATTCCGACGCCCACGCCTGGTGCGAGATCTGGGACGAGTCGAACGGCTCCTGGGTGCGCACGGACGCGACGCCCGGCGGCCAGCTCACCCCCGCCGCGAACAACGACGGGCTACCGGCCGGGGCCAGCCGGATGGAGCAGGACACCGGCTGGTCGGCCCGGCTCGATGGGCTTCGGGTCTTCTGGTATCGGCGCATCGTGAGTTTTGACCAAAACTCCCAGTTGGAGCTCATGCGCGGAACCAAGGACCAGCTGCGCGGCATGCTGGTCGGCATCCGTGACCTGCTGGAGGAGCAAATCCGCCGCCTGATGGAGTGGCTGCGGCAACCCTGGGATCTCACCCGCATTTTTGGCAGCCTGGCGGCGTTGGGCGCCCTCGCGGGGACGGTATGGTTCTGGCAAAGTTCCGGCCGGGGCTGGTGGATGGCCTGGCGCAGCCGCCGGACCGCGTCGCACCGGCACGATCCGGTGCGACGCGAGGCCTCGCGCTGGTTGGCGCGCCTGGAGCGCCGCGTCTCCGTCCTGGGCGCGACGCCCGGCCCCGGGCTGAGCGCGACACGGGAAAGTCTGCTCCGCCTGCGCTACGGCGCGCGCCAGGGCTGGGCGCCGCCGGCGGAGGTCTTCGCCGAGGCGAAACGCCGGCTGCGCGAGCTGGGCCGCGGCAAACGCACGATGCCGGCGGACCGTTAGCCGAGATCACCCACGTTCGCCGACGCGTAGACCCCGCCTCCGAGGAGGCGCGGGCCATCGTGAAGGGCGAGGATCTGGCCGGCCGCGAGGCCGCGCTGGGGCTCGGCGAAGACCACCCGGGCGGTGTCCGGACCGGTCGGGATAAACGTCAGCCGCACGCGCGGGTCGCGGTAGCGCACCCGGCCCTCCAGCGCGAGCGGGCCGGCGGCGGGATCGGGCGGAGTCGGGGTGTTCCAGCGCAGGCCGTGCACCTCGACCTCGCGGGTGAAGAGCCCCGGCGCGGTTTCGCCGTCGAAGGCCACCAGCAGCGCGCGATCGGCGGCGCGTTTGCCCACCACCACGTAGGCGCGGCCATCGGTGTTGGACGGCACGCCGATGCCCTTGCGCTGGCCGAGGGTGAAAAAATGCAAGCCGCGGTGTTCGCCCAGAACGCGGCCGTCGCCGGCGCGCACAATGGGGCCGGGTGCGTCGGGCACGTAAGCACGGAGAAAGTCGGCCATCTTCACCTGGCCGATGAAGCAGATGCCCTGGCTGTCTTTCTTATCCGCCGTGGCCAGGCCGGCGCGGCGGGCCAAGGCGCGCAGATCGGGCTTCAGGATGTCGCCGACCGGGAAACGCGCGGCGCGGAGCTGGTCCTGGTCGAGCAGCGCGAGGAAGTAGGTCTGGTCCTTGTTCGAGTCGGCGCCCTCGAGCAGGGCGAAGTCGCCGGGGCGGCCGGACAACTCGGCGCGGCGGGCGTAGTGGCCGGTGGCGACGGCGGCGAATCCATGGTCGCGCGCCCAGGCGCGGAGCACGCCGAATTTGATCTCGCGGTTGCACATCACGTCGGGGTTGGGCGTGAGGCCGCGCACGTAGCCGTCGAGCAGGTAGGCGACGACCTTTTCGCGATACTCCTCCATCAGGTTGACCACGCGGAAAGGGATGCCGAGCTGGTCGGCGACGCGGCGGGCGTCGGCGATGTCCTGCTCCCAGGGGCAATCGCCGAGGATGTTGTCCTCGTTGATCCAGTTTTTCATGTAGGCGGCCTCGATGGGCACGCCGGCGTCGCGCAGGAGGAGGGCGGCGACGGAGCTGTCCACCCCGCCGGAGAGGGCGACGAGGGTCCGGGGTTCGGGCGGAGGCGGGACGGTGGACGACACGCGCCATGCGGTGCGCGCCGACGGGAACTTGTCAACCGGGGGAAACGGGGGCGGCGGGCGTGGACAGGAGAATGCCGGCGTTAATTCGTCCGGCACGCGGAATGTTTCGGCATCCGTAAGATTTCAGTCCGTCGACGGTTTCAGCGTAAACCCAGCAGCCCCCCACCCCTTCGCGTCATTCCCCTCCTTCGCGCGACCTCTCCGCTACCGCCTCGCGGCCCGCCCGCCCGGCCCCCGCGCCTCGTCACTTTTCACGACTCCGCGCCCCGCCGCCGCCTTTGCCCACGGCTCACCCGGCCCACAGCCTGAACTCCCTCCACGCCGTTTCCCCCAAACCCCACCATGCCCCGCCCCGCCCCCCGCGCCCTAGCCGACCTCCTTCTCGCGTCCACCGCCTTGCTCGTCGCGCCCCTCGCCCACGCCGATCTGATCAAGGCCAAGGACGGCTCCGGCGTCTTCGGCTACAAGGATACCCCTGCCCTCCCCGGCGGCCAATGGGTCATGCACGACCCCGACCGCCCTCTGCCGCCCATCGTGCAGCCCGGCCCCGCTGGCCCCACCGTGCCGCCCCCCTCCGATGCCGTCGTGCTCTTCGACGGACGCGACCTCTCCGCCTGGAAACCCGGCACCGACTGGAAGGTCGAGGACGGCCAGATCGTCGCCGGCACCGGCAAACTCGTTTCCCTCGCCATCTTCGGCGACGTGCAGGTCCACGCCGAGTTCCTCGTGCCCGCCGGCTTCGAGGGCCCCTGGTATGCCCACGGCAACAACGGCGTCGCCCTCATGGAGCACTTCGAGATCCAGATCTTCGACTCCTACGCCTACAAAATCCCCCTCTTCCCCGACGGCCAAAACGCCGCCATCTACGGCCAGACCCCGCCCCTCGTAAACGCCTCCCGCCCGCCCGGCGAATGGCAGACTTTCGACATCTTCTTCACCGCCCCCGTCTTCGAGGGCGATAAACTCGTCCACCCCGCCCGCCTCACCCTGATTCACAACGGCGTGCTCGTGCACCACAACGTCGAGATCCTCGGCAAGACCGGCCACCGCCTCGCCCCGCGCTACCCCGACAACGCCATGACCGGCCCCATCAGCCTGCCCGCCCACTACTGCCCCGTCCGCTTCCGCCAAATCTGGGCCCGCCCGCTCGCGCCGCGCTAAACCCCGCCGCCCACCTTCCGCCTCCGTCTCCGCCATTGGTCATTCGTCATTGCTCATTCCCATCGCCCCCTCTTCCCCCGCCGCCTTCCCCATGAAAAACAGCCTCCTCCGCCCCGCCCTCGCCCTCCTCGCCCTCGCCACCGCCCCCCTCGCCACCCGCGCCGCCGACTGGATCGAACTCTTTAACGGCCGCGACCTCACCGGCTGGAGCATCGCCGTCGAGGGCGCCCCCGTCGGCCAGGACCCCAAGGGCCACATCGTCGTCCGCGACCGCGCCATCCACATGTATGCCGACACGCCCACCGACGCCCGCGGCGACTTCGGCGTCATCGTCACCGATAAAAAATTCTCCCGCTTCCACCTCACCTTCGAATACGCTTGGGGCCCGAAAAAATTCGCCCCGCGCGCCGATAAACTGAAAGACGCCGGCCTGCTCTACCACATCGCCAACCCCAACGAGCGCACCTGGGGCATCTGGCCCGTCTCCGTCGAGTGCCAGATCCAGGAAGGCGACACCGGCGACCTCGTCTTCCTCAAAACCTCCGCCGTCACCTGGCTCCACCCCCAACCCGGCACCGCCCCCGAGGGCCAAGGCTCGCCCGGCCTCCTCCCCGAATTCGGCGGCCGCCCCGAACGCTGCACCCAACAACACTACGCCTACGTCGGCCGCTACCCCGTTTACGACACCCTCGAGGGCTGGAACCGCGTCGATGCCATCGTCCACGCCGACGAGACCGCCGTCCACCTCGTGAACGGCCAGGTCCGCAGCCGTATCGCTAAAATCACCGACCACACCGGCGCACCGCTCGCCTCCGGCCACATCGCCCTCCAGCTCGAAGCCGCCGAGGTGCTCTACCGCGACATCCGCCTGCGCGAGTTGCCCGAGCCCCTCCGCGCCTCCGCCTCGACCCTGATATTCACCCCGTCCCCGACCACTCGCTCGATTCCGCCCCAGACCCTCACCATCACCAACCCCGGCCCCGCGCCCGTCCCCTTCACGGTCGAGCTCATCGGCCGCGACCCCGCCCGCTTCACCGTCACCCGCCCCGCCGGTTCCCCCACCGAGCTCGCCCCCGGCGCCAGCGCCGAGATCACCATCGCCCGCGCCCCCGCCGTAAACGCAGCCTCCTCCGGCCCCGCCTACGCCGCCCTGCAAATCGGCCCCATCGACCTCGGCGCCTTCGTCCTCCTCAGCACCGAGCCCGCGTCCCCATGAACAATCTCCGCCGCATCGCCCGCCTGCTCTGGGTTCTGGTCTTCGTCCCCCTCGTCTGCCTGCACGCCGCCGAGCCCGCGTCCCCCGGCATGTTGGGGCGCTTCCACATCGAGCGGGATCTGTTCCTCGCCCAGTTCGACAGCAAATCCGACGTGGACGACATCCACTCCCAGGCCGGCGTGGCCACCCTCCTGGCCGACCCGCGTTTCGCCGGCGTGCGTTATCATGCCGTGGCGGGAGCCTACGGAACGCAGGGCGGGCTCTACGTGCCTTCCAACGAACTTTTCGACGCCTGCTTCGGCAAAAACTGGTCGGATGCGCACGGCAACTACGACCGCGCGCTCGGCGAAGTGCTGCGCATCGCCACCAGCTGCCTGGAGAAGGGCGGCTCGATCTGGATCGCCGAGGCCGGCCAATCGGATTTCTCCGCCGATCTGGTTCGCCGCATCCGCGAAACCTTGCCCGCCCTCGACCTCAAAAACCGCATCCACATCGTGCAACACAGCGAGTGGAACGAAAGCGTCACGACCCCGGCCGATCTCGCCTACGTGAAGGAAACCGTGACCTACCACAAGATCCCCGACGGCAACACGGTCGGCAACGGCACGCCGGGGTTCTGGTCCAAGACGCCCGTCGCTTGGAAGGACCACGTCAAAAACCCGCGCCTCCTGGAAATCTGGTCCCTCGCCCTGAGTATCGCCAACCGCTACAATGGAGTGGACGGCCGCTACGACAACACCGCGATCGCCGCCGGCGGCTTGGATTTTTCCGACGTGGCGGAGACCTGCTGGATCTTCGGTTTCGCCCACTTGAAGGACGCCGAGGCCTTTTTCCAAAAATTCGGCCAGTGACCCTTCCCGCCCCCGGTGCCGAGCGCATTGTCGCCAATGCGCTTGCTCTCGGTGGAGAGCGTTGCCCCAACTCGCTGACGCGGCCTATCCCCTCCTTCGCCCTTCCTGTTCGTTCCACCGCTTCAGGCTCGAGTCTTCTTCCTTCTCTCCACCGCCGCTTTTTGCGTCCATGATTCACACCCTCCCGCTCGCCTCCGCCTCCTGGCAATTCCGCGAAGTCGCCCCGCGCGCCGCCTGGTTTCCCGCCGTCGTGCCCGGCTGCGTCCACACCGACCTGCTCCGCGCCGACCTCATCCCCGAGCCCTTCGTCGGCACCAATGAGCTCGACGTCCAGTGGATCGAGGAACGCGAGTGGGAATATCGCACCGAGTTCACCGCCCCCGCCGACCTCCGCGCCGCCGAGGTCATCGAACTCGTCGCCGACGGCCTCGACACCGTCGCCACCGTCACGCTCAACGGCCACGTCGTCGCGCAGACGGAAAACATGTTCGTCGCCCACCGCTGGGACGTCGCCGCCCTGCTCCGGCCCGGTCGCAACCGCCTCGTCATCCGTTTCCACAGCGCGCTCGACTACATCCGCACCCACCGCACCGAGTTCAGCGCGCCCCAGGAGTTCAATGATCCCGTGGGCAACTCCGTCCGCATCCGCAAACAGGCCTGCCAATTCGGCTGGGATTGGGGCCCGCGCTTCGTCACCTGCGGCATCTGGCGCGACCTCCGCCTCGAAGCCTGGTCGGCCAACCGCCTCGCCCACGTCCACGTCACCCAACACCACCACACCGACGGCGGCGTCTCGCTCGCCCTCGCCCCCGCCCTCGCCCGGCCCGACCCCTCCGCCACCCACGAGGTCACCCTGAGCCTCGACGGCCAGGTCGTTTACTCCGGCGACGGCCTCGACTTCGCCGTGCCCGCGCCCCGCCTCTGGTGGCCCGCCGGCCAGGGCGAACAAGCGCTCTACGACCTCGAAATCACCTCCCGCGACGCCACCGGCCGCGAACTCGGCACGCTCAAAAAACGCCTCGGCCTGCGCACCATCGCCCTCGACCAATCGCCCGACGCCGCCGGCCGCCGTTTCCAATTCGTGGTCAACGGCCGCCCCGTTTTCATGAAGGGGGCCAACTTCATCCCGGTGCACAGCTTTGTCGCCGGACTCACCCGCGCCGACTACGCCCGCGACCTCCAGGCCGCCGTCGATGCCCACATGAACTGCGTCCGCCTCTGGGGCGGCGGCATCTACGAGAGCGAACATTTTTATGACCTCTGCGACGAGCTCGGCCTGCTCGTCTGGCACGACATGATGTTCGCCTGCTCGCTCTACCCGTCCGACGAGGCCTTCCTCGCCAGCGTGGCCGACGAGATCACCTGCCAGGCCCGCCGCCTCCACCACCGCGCCTGCATCGCCCTCTGGTGCGGCAACAACGAACTCGTCCAGCTCAACGGCCACGTCCTGCGCGACAATCCCGCCCAGCGCGCCGGTTACGAAGCACTCTTCGACCGCGTCATCCCCGCCGCCCTCGCCGCCCACGCCCCCGCCACCCCCTACGTGCCCTCCTCCGAGTGGCGCGGCACCTACGAGACCGGCCACGCCCTCGGCGAAAAATGCGGCGACACCCACTACTGGGACGTCTGGCACGCCCGCCACCCGGTGAAGGATTACGAGAAGTGGCGTTTCCGCTTCTGCTCCGAATTCGGCATGCAGAGCTACAGCTCCTCCGCCACCAACGCCACCTTCGCCCCGCCCGACGCCAACCTCTTCGGCGCGGTGATGGAGAACCACCAGAAAAACCGCGGCGGCAACCAGGTCATCCTCGACTACGTCACCCGCCGCTACCGTTTCCCGAAGTCGCAGGACGACCTCATCTACCTCTCCCAGCTCAACCAGGCCTACTGCATGCAGATCGGCGTCGAGCACTACCGCCGCACCCTCCCCCACTGCATGGGCGCGATCTACTGGCAGCTCAACGACTGCTGGCCCGTCGCCTCCTGGAGCTCCATCGAGCACACCGGCCGCTGGCGCGCCCTCCACCACGCCGCCCGCCGCTTCAACGCCCCCGCCCTCGTCTCGGTTCACATCCCCGGCGACGAATCCGTCGTGGTGGGCAACTACCGCCGCAGCTCGGTGCGCGAGGCCCACATCTACACCGTCTTCGACGCCCCCACTCCGACCACCGGCGAACTCCGCTGGCAAGTCCGCCACCTCGACGGCTCGGTCGTGCTCTCCGGTCGCCGCCGCGTGCGCCTGGCCCCGCTCAGCTCCACCATCCAGACCACGCTCGACCTCGCGCCAGTCCTGGCCCGCCACGGCCGCGACCACGTTTACCTGCGCGTCACGCTCGAGACCGCCGACCACCCGCGCAGCGAAGAGACGATCTTCCTCACCCCGCCGCGTTTCCTCGAGCTCCCGCGCGGCAAGATCACCGCCACCCTGCGCAAACTCAGCCCCACCGAGCAGGAGCTCACGCTGGTCTCGCCGGTGTTCCAACACCGGGTCGAGGTGGAACTGCCAGGCCTCGACCACGCCCTCGACGACAACTTCCTCGAACTCTACCCCGAGGAGCCCCGCACCCTGCGCCTGACCCTGGCGAAACCCACTCGCCAGACTCCGGCCGCCCTGCAAAAACGCCTCCGCCTGCGCTCACTGGTCGATACCTACTGAGCCGGCACTCCTTCCCCTAACCCCATGCAACGCCGCCAATTCCTCACTCGCTCCGCCCTCGCCGCCGCCGCCGCGCCCGCCATCCTCACCCCGTCCGCCTGGGGCCAGACCCCGCCCGCCGCCTCCGCCGCCGACGGCATGAACTACGCCCCCAAGGGCAAACCCCGCCCCGTCGTTAAACCCGGCGAGTTCGTCTTCGCCGCCGCCCACCTCGACCACGGCCACATCTACGGCCAGTGCAACGGCCTCACCGAGGCCGGCGCCACCCTCAAGTGGGTCTACGACCCCGACCCCAAGCGCGTTGAAAAATTCATCGCCAGCTTCCCCGGCACCCGCGCCGCCCGCTCCCTCGACGAGATCCTCGACGACCCCGAGGTGCGCCTCGTTGCCGCCGCCGCCATCACCAATCTCCGAGGCCCCCTTGGCTGCCGCGTCATGGAGGCCGGCAAGGACTACTTCACCGACAAGGCCCCCTTCACCACCCTCGACCAGCTCGCCCAGGCCCGCGAGGTCGTCGCCCGCACCGGCCGCAAATACGCCGTCTATTACAGCGAACGCCTCCACGTGGAGTCGGCCATGTTCGCCACCCAGCTCATCCAGGACGGTGCCATCGGCCGCGTCCTCCAGGTCATCGGTCTCGGCCCCCACCGCCTCAACGCCCCCTCGCGCCCGAAGTGGTTTTTTGAACGCGAAAAATTCGGCGGCATCCTCTGCGACATCGGCAGCCACCAGTTCGAGCAGTTCCTCACCTTCTCCGGCGCCACCGACGCCACCATCACCCAGGCCGCCATCGCCAACTACGCCAACCCCGAGTATCCGGAATTCGAGGACTTCGGCGAGGCCTCCCTCATCGGCGACAACGGCGCCAGCAACTACGTCCGCGTGGACTGGTTCACCCCCAAGGGCCTGCCCATCTGGGGCGACGGTCGCACCATGATCCTCGGCACCAAAGGCACCATCGAGCTGCGCAAATACATCGACGTCGGCCGCGACCGCTCGGGCGACCACGTCTACATCGTGGACGAAAAAGGCGAACAACACCTCCAGGTCGCCGGCAAGGTCGGCTTCCCCTACTTCGGCCAACTCGTGCTCGACTGCCTCAACCGCACCGAAAACGCCATGACCCAGGCCCACGCCTTCAAGGCCGCCGAACTCTGCCTCAAAGCCCAGGCCGCCGCACGCCGCATCACCTAGTCCGCCCCCCGCATTTCCGCGTTTCCGCGTTTCCGCATTTCAAAATTTCCGCTTTTTCCGCCATGTCCTTCGTCTCCACCGGCCACAGCTTTTCCTCCCGCCCCGCCCGCGTATCCCGCCGCCACTTCTGCGCCACCCTAGGCGCCGCCGCTGTCGCCCTACCCTTCATCGTCCCCTCCGGCCTGCGCGCCTCCACCGCCGCCAACTCCCGCCTCCGCATCGGCCAAATCGGCTTCGGTCGCATCGCCCACGACCACGATTGCCCCGGCGTTCTCTCCTCCGGCCTCGGCGAGATCGTCGCCGTCTGCGACGTGGACCAAAAACGCCTCCAACGCGGTGTCGCCTTCCTCACCCAACGCCAGTCCCAGGGCGGCCGAACGCCCCCCACCATCACCGCCTACGGCGACTTCCGCGAGATGCTCGCCCGCGAAAACCTCGACGCCGTCATCATCTCCACCCCCGACCACTGGCACGCCGAGCCCGCCCTCCTCGCCGCCCGCGCCGGCAAGGCCATCTACCTCCAAAAACCCTTCACCATGACCCACGCCGAGGGCGTGCGCCTGCGCGACGAGGTCGTGCGCTCCGGCGTCTGCCTCCAGGTCGGCAGCCAGCAACGCTCCTGGGAGCAGTTCCGCCGCGCCGCCGAGCTCATCCGCTCCGGCCGCCTCGGCAAGATCCACCGCGTCGAGATCGGCCTCCCCACCGACCCCACCAAGCCCGACGAGCCCGAGCAACCCGTCCCCGCCACCCTCGACTACGACCGCTGGCTCGGCTGCGCCCCCCAGGCCTACTACACCGAGCAACGCGTGCATCCACAAAACGACTACAGCCGCCCCGGCTGGCTGCGCAGCGACGCCCACTGCCTCGGCATGATCACCGGCTGGGGCTCCCACCACTACGACACCATGCACTGGGCCCTCGACCTCGAACACACCGGCCCCTCCCGCGTCGAAGGCCGGGGCGAGTTCCCCGACCCCGCCCGCATCTGGAACGTCCACGGCGCCTACGAGGTCAACCTCACCTACCCCGGCGACATCGCCGTGAACGTCTCCAACCGCTTCGACAACGGCATCAAATTCTTCGGCGAAGCCGGCTGGCTCTTCGTGACGCGCGATGCCCCCGCCTCCGCCAGCGACCCCACCTCGCCGATGTCCGGCTCGCCCCTCCGCGCCAACGACGAACGCCTGCTCGACCCCGCCGGCCTCTCCGTGCGCCTCCCGGTCAGCAAGAACCACCACCAAAACTGGCTCGAGAGCGCCATCGCCGGCAAAGCCCCCCTCGCCCCCGCCGCTCCCGGCCACCGCACCAACACCGCCTGCATCGTGAGCTGGATCGCGATGAAGCTCGCCCGCCCCCTCACCTGGGACCCGCTCGCCGAGCACTTCGTCAACGACCCCGAAGCCAACGCCCTCCTCACCCGCCCCGAACGCGCCCCCTACGGCGCCCTCCGCATCACCTGAACCCTAGGTGGAGCGCCTTGTCCCCAAGGAGCTGCTTCGAAAACGTATTCCCAGAAAAACGCGTTAGGGACAACGCGTTCCACATTATACCACTTACCCTTTGGTTTTAGACTATAATGACCTTTTAAAAGAATGAGTTAACCACGGATGGACACAGATGAACACGGATTCAAACAAACCCATCCTTATCCGTGTCCATCCGTGTTTATCCGTGGTTAAAATCTAAAAGTTGGGGGGATAT
>CAMCHD010000008.1 GCA_945874545.1 Akkermansia muciniphila
GGCGTCGCGTCCGTGACGATGGTGAGCTGGACCGCGCTCTCGATCACTCCCGTGGCGATGGCGTGGCGGGTGAGGCCGGCGGTGTCGTGGATACCGAGTTTGTCCATCAAATGCTGGCGGTGCTTCTCCACCGTCTTGATGCTGATGCCAAGGGTCGCGGCGACCTGCTTGTTGGCGCAACCCTCGGCCACGAGCTGCAAGACCTCGTTTTCGCGGGACGTGAGGCGGCGGGCGTTTGCGTTGATCCGGCCCTCACGGTCGCGTGGCGCGGCCGCGAAGGCCGCTATCCGGCGGGCCACGGCCGGGCTAAAATACTTCCGGCCCTTCGCCACCTCACGCAGCGCCTTGGTTAGGACCTCGGCGGAACTTTGTTTCTCCAGAAAACCGGCGACCCCCGCGACCACCATGCGTTGGATGTATTCATCGTCGCTGTGGGCGGACAGCACGACAATCCGTGCGGCGGGGTGGGCCGCGAGAATCTGGCGGGTGGCCTCGAGGCCGTTCAGCACGGGCATGGCGATATCCATCACCACCACATCGGGCCGCAAGGCGAGGGCGAGGGCGACGGCCTCGCGGCCGTCGCGGGCCTCGGCCACGATACGAAAGCCGCCGTCGGCCAGCACCAGGGCGCAGAGGCCCTGGCGGACGATGCCGTGGTCCTCGGCGAAAAGAACGGTGATGAGGGGGGCGGATTTCATTTTTTATCGGGCGGCATGGCGCGGCGGGCGGCCGGGGCCGGCTTGAAGGGGATTTGTGCTCGCACGGTCGTGCCGCGATCAGGGCTGGACTCGATCTGCAGCGTGCCGCCGATCATTTCGACCCGCTCCTTCATGCCGATCAGGCCAAGGCGTTTCGGATTGCGGGTGCGCAGGGTTTTTTCCACCGCAAAGGACCGGCCGTTGTCCGAGATCTCCATGCGGATGGCGTCGGGGACGGCGCTGATGGAAAGCCTGACCTCGGTGGCATGGGCGTGGCGCACGACATTGGTCAGGGCCTCCTGCGCGACGCGGAAGAGGACCGTGCGCTTGGCTCCGCCCAAGGCCTCGACCCCGGCGAAGGCGGTCAGACGGATCTTTATCTTCCGCCGTTCCGCGATGCCGCGGCTGTATGAATGCAACGCGGGGATGAGCCCGAGGTCGTCGAGCACGGCGGGACGCAGCTCGCGGGCGAAGCGGTGCACCGCGTTCACCGAGTTTTCCACCAGGCGCTGGGTGCGGGTGATCTTGGCGCGCAGGGCCTGCAGCCCCACCGACGCCCCTTTCCCGAGGGCGGATAGCTCCACGTTGATCCCGACCAGCGTCTGGACGACCTCGTCGTGCAGCTCACGACTGATCTCCTTACGCTCCTCCTCCTGGGCGGAAATGATCTGTCGGGTGAGAAACCGTAGTTTTTTCTGCATCGTGTGGGATTCGCGCAACAGGGCCCGATATTTTTCGCGTTCGGCGCGCAACCGGCCCTCGGCGACGCGCCGGCGCGCGATCTCGCGTTCAAAACGGCGGTTGGAGCGGGCCAGGCTCGCGTTGTGCAGGCGCAGCGTCTCGTTGCGGTCGCGCAAGCGCCGGCCCTCCGCCTCGCCCGCGCGCCGCACGATCTCGAAGGGCACCATCGCCTGGCTAAAAAACCAACTGGCGCGGCGGAGCAGGCGGGTGTGCGAGGCGACGGGGACAAAGAGGGCGGCCAAGGTCAGCAACGCGTGTTCGTGCGTTGTGACGAGGCCGATGCTGTCGATGCCCGCGGCCAAGGCCGAGCGGCCGAGGGCCTGGGCGCCTCCGCCGTCGCCCTTTCGAGCGGCGCTCAGTCGCTGGCGCAGTTCGGCCTGGTAACGCGCGGCCCAATCCGACGTGAGCACGGCGAGCGAGGAGGCGGAGCGCGGCGCCGGGGCGCGGCGGATGGGGCTCATCCTCGGCGCATCAGCGACGGGTAGGTGGAGTTGGGCGGCATGGGGGAGGGTTTGGCGGGCTCGGAAGAATGGCGGGGCGCCGACCGGATACCGGCCGGCGGAGCCGAAAAGATGCGGATTCCTAATTTCCCCCTCATGGGAAAGCGAAGCCTAAGCCCGGAGTGTGGGGTGAAGACCCCCGTAGTGACCAAAACCTCGGACCGCGACTCGGCGCGGCCAGGGCCCCGCGCCCGCCGCCCGGGTTGGCGGACGGCAAAATTTTCCTCCGGGCCGGGAGGCCGCGGAAAATGCCGCCGGGAGGCCGCGATGGATTTTTTTTACTACATTAAATGACTTTATCGCATTGCTTAACGAAAGCCTCGGGCGGCTTGGCAGCGCCGTTGCTGAAGCGGTGGTCGAGCCATGTCGGACGACAACGATAAAGACCAAAAAACCGAGGAGCCGACCGAGAAACGTCGGCGGGAGGCGCACGGGCGTGGCGAGTTCGCCCGGTCCGCCGAACTCGGCGTGGTCTGTTCGCTCGCGGCCGCGCTCGGCGCCTTAAGTGTCGGCACCGCCAGCGGTGGACGGGAAATCTCCGAATTCACCACCGGCTTGTTTTCCCAGCTGCACACCGTGCGGTTCGAGGGCGGCTTTTTGCCCATACCGGTCTACGCCGCCGCGAAGGTCTTTGGCCTGGTCGTGCTTCCGATGCTGGTCGCCTGCGTCGTCGCCGCGCTGCTCGCCGGCGGCCTGCAAAGCGGGTTTCAACTCACGCCGGACACGCTCACCTTTAATCCGGACAAGCTCAACCCGGTGCCGGGCTTCACCCGTTTGTTTTCCAAGGCAACGGCGGTCCACGGTCTGGTGGATTTCGCGAAGATGGCCGCGATCGGTTTCTGCCTCTGGCTCGCGATGAAGAACCTGCTCGAGGACCCGCTGTTCACCACGCCGGTGGAGGCCTCCTACCTGGGCGAGTTCATCCAACGCGGCACGCTGGCGCTGCTCTCCCGCATCATCCTGGTCCTGGGCTGTGTCGCCGCCGCCAGCTACGCCTACGAGAGGCACCGCACCCACGACAACCTGAAGATGACCAAGCAGGAGGTGAAGGAGGAGCACAAGCAGGCCGAGGGCAACACCCAGGTGAAGATGGCGATCCGCCGCATGGCGCGTCGTCTCCTGCAGCGCCAGATGCTGCGCGCGGTCGCCACCGCCGACGTGGTCATCACCAACCCGACCCACTACGCGGTGGCGTTGAAATACGAACGCGGGGTGGACGCCGCCCCGGTGGTGCTGGCCAAGGGCGACAACGCGCTCGCCCGCCGCATCAAGGCGCTCGCGGCGGAGCACGAGGTGCCGATGGTCGAGAACCGCCCGGTCGCCCGCCTGCTCTTCGCCACCGGCCGGGTGGGCGAACCGATCCCGGCGGAGCTCTTCCAGGCCGTCGCGGGCATCCTGGCCTTCGTGTATCGAACCCACCGTTACTACTTCCACCGCCTGCCGGCCCGCCGCGCCGGCCTCGTCCACGGGGAGGTCGCCGGATCATGAGCGCCGCCGCCGCCAGCCTGCCCGCGCCCGCCACCGGTTCCGGTCTCTCGCCGCTCTTCCAGCGCCGCGCCGACCTCGTGTTCACGGCGTCCTTGTTCGCCACGGTGATGCTGCTGATCATGCCGATCCCGACGCTGCTGCTGGATCTGCTGCTGGCGATGAGCCTCGGGTTTTCCCTGCTGGTGCTGATGGTGGTGATCTACGTCAAGGATCCGCCCGAGTTCTCCGGCTTTCCCACCATCCTGCTCGCGTTCACCCTCTTCCGGCTGGCGCTGAACATCTGCACCACCCGGCTCATCCTGACCAAGGGCGAAGCCGGCGGGGTGATCGAGTCGTTCGGCCACTTTGTCATCCAGGGCAACTACGTGGTGGGTTTCGTGGTCTTCATCATCCTGGTTTTGATCAACTTTGTGGTCATCACCAAGGGTGCGGGTCGCATCGCGGAGGTGACGGCGCGCTTCACCCTGGACGCCCTGCCCGGCAAACAGATGGCGATCGACGCGGAATTGAACGCGGGGATCATCGACGAGGTGACCGCGACGGCGCGCCGCCTGAAGGTGCAAAAGGAGGCGGACTTTTACGGCTCCATGGACGGCGCCTCGAAGTTTGTGCGCGGCGAGGCCATCGCCGGCATCCTGATCACGTTGGTGAACGTGCTCGGCGGTTTTGCGATCGGTGTGCTGCAGATGGATCTCTCGCTCACCGAGTCGCTGGCGAAATTCACCCTGCTTTCCATCGGCGACGGTCTGGTCGGGCAGATCCCGGCGCTGATCGTGTCGGTCGCGGCCGGCCTGCTGGTCACCCGCGCGTCGGAAAACTCCAATCTGGGCGCGCAAATCGGCGGCCAGCTTGTGAGTTATCCGCGGGCGCTGCGCGTGGTCGGCGTGATGATGGGTTGTTTTGGTCTGTTGCCCGGCATGCCGCTCCTGCCCTTCGCGATCTTGGGCGGGGCGGCCTATTACGTCGGTCGGCTGATGGCGCGGGGAAAGCCGGACGAATTCGCCGAGGCTCCGTCCGCCGCCGTCGCCGGAGCGGCCGCCGGCAAGAGCGTCGCGGGCAAGGCGGGCGAGGCCACCCCGGCCGCGTCGGGCGCCGCATCGGGCTCGGCCATCCCCGAAGAGTTCCGCCGCGTGATCGACCAGGACGTTTTTGCGATCGAGGTGGGCTACGGGCTCCTGTCCCTGGCCGACGCCTCGCGTGGCGGCGACCTGCTGGTCCGGGTGACCGGCGTGCGCAAAACCCTCGCCCGCGAGCGGGGCGTGATCGTCCCGCCCATCTCGGTGCGCGACAACCTCGAGCTGGAGACCAACGACTACCGTTTCCTCCTGCGCGGCAAGGTCGTCGGCCGGGGCGCGGTGCACTCCGGACGATGGATGGCGATGAACGTCTCCGGCAGCCGCGTCGCGCTGCGCGGGACCCCGTGCCGCGAGCCGGTCTTCGGCCTGGACGCGGTCTGGATCGAGGAGTCCGAGCGCAAGGTCGCCGAGCTCAACGGCTACACCGTGGTCGACGCGGCCTCCGTCGTCATCACCCACCTGTCCGAGATCCTGAAGGGCAACGCCCACCTGCTGCTGGGTCGCCAAGATGTGCAGACGCTGATCGATCACGTGAAGACCTCGCATCCGGCGCTCGTCACCGAGTTGCTGCCCGATCTGGTCAATCTGGGCGTGATTCAGCGGGTGCTGCAAAACCTGCTCCGCGAAGGGGTGCCCGTGCTCGGCCTGCCGGTCATCCTCGAAGGCATCGCCGACTTTGCGCCCGGGACCAAAAACCCGGACGACCTGAGCGAACTGGTGCGTCGGCGGCTCGGTTTGTATTTTGTCGGGGAGTTCGAGTCGCGCCCCGGCGTGGTGCGCGCCCTGACCCTCGATCCCCGTCTGGAGCAGGCCCTCGCCGGCCGGGTGCATCGCGCCCCGGGCGAGGTCGGGCTGGCGCTCGATCCGGTGTTGGGTCGTCACCTGCTCGAGCACCTTTCCAAGGGCGTCGGGACGCTGACCGAGGCCGGCGGTCCGGCGGTCGTGGTCGTGGGGGCGGAGATCCGCCTCGCCCTGCGGCGTTTCCTCGAGCCCTCCTTCCCCCGCATCACGATCCTGTCGTATCAGGAATTGCCCTCCGCCACCGAGGTCGAGAACGCGGGCATCATTCCCCTCCCGCCGTCTCTCGCCGCCGCCAACGCGCCCCTGCGCGTAGCGGCCTGAACTCCTCTTCGTCATGGCCCGAAAAACCTCCGCTTTGAGTCCGATCGAGGGCACACCTGGCACCTACCGCTTCTCGGTGGGGTCCGCCGCCGAAGCGGTCGACTCCATTCGCGCGCGACTCGGCCCGACCGCGCGGGTGGTGTCGGTGCGGAACGAACCGCGCGGCGCCCTCGGACGCCTGTTTGGTTCGGCCCGCTTCGAGGTGGTGGCCGAGTTGCCGCCCCCTCCGGCCCCGGCGCCGGAACCGGTCCCGGCGGCCGAACCGGGCGACGCCCTCGTGCTGAGCGAGCCCCGCCTGCCCGCTGTTTTGCGTCGGGCGGGTTTTCCCGAGCGTCTGGTCGGCCGCCTGGAGGCTTCGCCCGGATGGCGCGACGCCTCCCGCCGCCCCCTCCACGAGGCCCTCGCCGATCTCGCGCGGGATCTGCGTGCCGCCGCCCGGCCGCCCCGTCCCTTGCCGGCGCGCGTCGCCTTCCTCGGCGCCGCCGGGGTGGGGCGGACCTCGGCCCTATGCAAATGGCTCGCGCGCGAAGTGTTTGACCGGTCCCGGCTCGGCACGGTCTGGAAGGTCGAGTTCGACCGGCCGAATCCCGCGCCGTCCTTGGAGGTGTTTTGCGAGGCGCTGGGCGTGCCGCTGGAGCACTACGCCCCCGGGGCGACCGGCGAGCCGAGCGGAGATTTTCTTTTTGCGGATCTGCCGGGCCTGCCCGCCCCCGGCACCCGCGCGGCCAGGGACTGCGCGACCTTTCTTGATCGTGAACGCATGGGCGGCCGGGTCTTGGTGCTCAACGCCGCCTACGACGCCGATGCCTTGCGCGCCGCCTATGCGCGGGGGCGTGATTTTGGCGCCACCCACCTGGTTTGCACCCACCTCGACGAGGCCCCGCGCTGCGGCCGCCTCTGGGAATTTCTGCTCGAGGGTGAACTCGCCCCGCTCTTCCTCGGCACCGGCCCCGGTCTCACCGGAGAACTGGAGACCGATGTGCTCGAGACGGTGCTCCGCCGCACCCTGCCGCCACGCACGGAGGTGTTTCGATGAAAGCCTTTGTCCTCGGTTCCGGCGCCGTCGGTTTTGCGGCGGTGACCTTCGCCGGCGTCAGCGCCGGCCGCCTGCCCGAGCTCGTGCTGCGCGACGCCGCGCTGGCCTGCCTGGCCACCGCGGTTGTCGGGCGGTGGTTCTGGGGCGTCCTGGACCGCGCCTTCGCCGAGACCGTGGCCGCCCGTCGCGCCGCCGCGGAAGCGGCCGAGGCCGCCGCCGAGGCCGCCGAAGCGGCGAAGAAAAAGGATAAAGCAACCGCCTCGTCCGCGCCCGCCGGTCCCGGCGCCGCGCGCCCCGCCACTTCACCACGCCCTGCCGCCCCCGCGGCGGCCCACTCCCGCTGAGACCAACCCGTAATCCGCAATCGCCATGAACCTCGAAGCTCCCCCCGCCCCCGTCGCCGACGCCCGGATCTCACCCGCCTCCTCCGCCTGGCGCGCCTACCAGTCGGCCGGCGGCACCGTGAACGAAAACGAACTGCTCGAACGCTACCTGCCGCTGGTGCGCAACGTCGTGGACCGCATGAAGCTCAGCCTTCCGGCCCACGTCGACGCCGACGACCTCTACAGCGTGGGCGTGACCGGCTTGATCGCCGCCGTGCGCCGCTACAACCCCGACCAGCAAAACACCTTCGCCGCCTACGCCACGACCCGGGTCCGCGGCGCGGTGCTCGACGAGTTGCGCCGCCTCGACTGGTTCCCCCGTCGCGCCCGGGCCAAGGCGCGCAAGATCAAGGTCGCGATCGGCGAGCTGGAACAAACCCTGGGACGGCCGCCGACGGACGAGGAGATTCGCGCCCGGCTGGGGCTTTCCCAAAGAGACTACGACCACTGGATGGTCGAGGTGCGCCCGATCAGTTTTGTCGCGATCGACGACGCCGGGGAAAACGACGATGGCGGCAATCGCCACGAGTTGATCGCCGACGAGCAGGCCGTCCCGGTGCAGAATCGCATCGAGCAGGAGGAGCTTTCTCAATTGATCGCTCAAAAAATCCAGGAACTGCCCGATATACAGCGACGTGTCCTCTCGATGTATTACCACGAAAACATGCGCCTCGCGGAGATCGCGGCGGTGTTTAAACTCACCGAATCGCGCATCTGCCAGATCCACTCGCGGGCCATCCTCGGCCTTCGGGCCACCATCGACGCGGCCCGCGACCGCTGAGCGAACCGACGAGTCCTTTTTGTCATGTTGATCCTTGTCGGCG
This sequence comes from Akkermansia muciniphila, assembly GCA_945874545.1. Lineage (GTDB taxonomy): Bacteria > Verrucomicrobiota > Verrucomicrobiia > Opitutales > Opitutaceae > IMCC26134_A. The sequence goes on from CAMCHD010000008.1 coordinate 7,869, forward strand.
CCTTCATCGTCATGGCCTCCACCCTGGGGGGCTTCATGCTGGCGGGCGGTAATCCCGTCGTGCTTCTCCACCTTTCGGAGTTCGTGGTGATCCTCGGGGTGGCGGCGGGCATCCTGGTGATCGCCAGCCCGGCGCACACCATGATCGAGCTGATCCATAAGACCAAGCATGCCATCCTGGGCAAACCCGCGGGCAAAGCCGACTACCTCGAGTTGTTGAAGATGCTCTACGAGATTTTCATGGTCGGCCGTCGCAACGGCCTCATCGCCCTGGAGGAACACGTGATGAATCCGGATAAAAGCGCCATTTTCGCCAAGTATCCGGTCGTGACCGGGCACCCCGAACGCCTGAAATTTTTCCTCAACGGCATGAAGCCCGTGATCGAGGGAAAGATAAAACCCGACCAGATCGAGGGCCTCATGACGGCGGAGATGCACTCCAAGGCCGAGGAGGCGTCGCACCCCGTGCATCTCATGCAGATGGTCGGCGATTCGCTTCCGGCGGTGGGCATCGTCGCGGCCGTGCTCGGCATCATCAACACGATGTCCGCGATCGCGGAAGGTCCCGAGGCGGTGGGGTCGAAAGTCGCCGCCGCGCTCACCGGCACCCTTCTGGGCATCTTCGTCGCCTACGGTTTCGTCAACCCGATCGCCTACCGCATCAACACCTTGAATCTCGGCGATACCCAGATACTGCGCTGCATCATGACGGCGGTATCCGGCTTCGCCAAGGGCCACTCCCCGCTGATCGCGGTCGAGATCGCCCGGCGCACGCTGGAAAGCACCGTGCAACCCGAGGGCGACGATCTGGAGAATACCCTGAAGGCCATGCCGGCCGGGAAGTAGCCGCCCCCGTTTTTCGAACCGTGCCCCCGATGTATTCAGAAATTCCCCACCATGGCCGGTAAAGGCGGAGCTTGGAAGGTCGCCTACGCCGACTTTGTCACCGCCATGATGGCGTTGTTCATGGTCCTGTGGATCTGCTCCCAGGACAAGGAGGTGCTCGTCGCCACGTCGCGTTATTTCCAGACCCCGTTCAAGTCTCCCCTCGATGCCAAATCGGGCATCCTCAACTTCGAGTCCAGCCGGCCGGCCAGCGGCTCCTCGGGCAACAAAAAGAGCGACGACCCCGCCGCCAACACCTCCAACGCCCGCTCCATCGACCTCCAGTTCCTCAACTCGGTCGCGAAGGATTTTTTCCGTCTGCTGAATCTCGACGAGTCGATGGCCGACAAGCCCATCGACGTGCAGGTGACCAGCGACGGCCTGCGCGTCACCCTGTTTGATCGCGCCCGCCAGCCGCTCTTCGCCGAAAAGTCCGCCGCGCTCACCCCGTGGGGAGATTTTGTCATGCAAAGCCTCGCGTGGATGATCGACCGCAACGGCTTCAATGTCGTGATCGAGGGCCACACCCGCACCGGCCTCGACCTCTCCGACCCCGCCTACGGCCCCTGGGAGTTGTCGGCCGACCGCGCCAACGCCGCCCGTCGGTCGCTCGTGCGTTACGCGGTCGAACCCAAGTTGATCGAGCGCGTGACCGGCTACGGGGAAACCCGCCCCGTGCCGCTCTCCGCGCCCGAGGCCGAGTCGAATCAACGGGTCACGCTGAGCCTGCGGCTCGGCAAAAAAGACATTCCCACTCCTCCGCCCGCCCCATGAAATCTTTCCTTAGCGACCGTCCCCGGGTCAACGCCCCCACCGTCAACGCGTCCGTGCCCGTGCCCTTTCCCTCGGCTCTGGCCGGCCCCAAAAATCCGGTCGCGCCCGGCCGCCCCGCCGCCCACGGCCACGGCGCCGTCGCCCATCCGGCCGCCGCCAAGGTGGATTGTATCCGCGAGGGCGATCGCGTGACCCGCATCATCGTGACCTGCGCCTGCGGCGAGCGCATCGAGGTCGATTGCCTCTACGCTTCGGGCGTCTGAGCACGATACCCCGCGGGCAAATAGGGCGGGGCAGGGAAGGGCGGGAGCCAGCGGAGGGAGCAAGGCCTTCGCGAACCCGCCGGTGTGGCCTCCCGGCGCAAAATGGGGGCGGTTGGTGATCGGTCCGAGACGGCCGGCATTTTTTTCCCTAGGTTTTGCGATTTCAGGTCGCTTTATTTTAATTTCTTTAAAACTCTACTATTATGCTGTTTAGGAAACTGGCATTTCCCCTGCTTGGCGTAGGGCATGAACGTAGGTCTCTACCAAAGCGCCGCCTCGCTCAGCGCCCTTGAGCGCTGGCAGGACGCCGTATCCCAAAACATCACCTCGAGTCAGGTGGCGGGATTTAAGCGGCGCACGGTGCAGGTGGCGGCCGAGGCCAACGGCGAGGTCCTGGTGGATTCGAGCGCCCGCCCGGACCGCGGCGAAGGCATGCCCGCGCTGTTTCCCCAGACCCGTTATGCGATTTCGTTTCTTCCGGGTGAAAACCATCCGACGCGGCGCGATCTGGATCTCGCCCTCTCGGGCGAGGGATTTTTCAGCGTCCGGACGGAGGACGGCACCGCCTACACCCGCTCCGGTCAGCTCCAGGTGCGCGCCGATCGCACCCTGATCACGAGCCAGGGCCTCGAATTGCTTTCCGAGTCGGGCGCTCCGATTCAGCTTCTTCCCCAGGGCGGCGCGCCGGTGGTCAACGAGGACGGCACCGTCCGGCAGGGAGACGCGGTGCTGGGAAAGATCGCCGTCTCGAAGGCGGCAAACCCCTCCCGCCTCATTCCCCTCGCCGGCGGCCTGTTTCGCGCCGGCGCCGGTGCCGGCATGCAACCGGTCGAGGCTCCCTTGGTTCAGCAAGGCTACCAGGAGGCGAGCAACGTGGCCCCGCTGCGCGAGATGGTGGATCTGGTGAACATCGCCCGCGCCTACGAGGCGAACCAGAAACTGATCCAGAGCCGCGACAAGATCATGGAACGCACGCTCGAAACCCTCACCTGAACGCCCCCGCCCCGCCATGAACCTCTCCCTCTACTCCGCCGCCACCGGCATGGAAGCCCAGCAGCTGAACCTGAACACGATCGCGAACAACCTCGCGAACGTGAACACGCCGGGCTTTAAGCGCAGCACGATCGAGTTTCAGGATTTGTTGTATCAAAAACCGCGCAACGCCGGCGCCGAGGCCGGGGGCGGCAACCAGGTGCCCACCGGCATCGAGGTGGGCAACGGCTCGCGCGTCGCCGCGACGTCGAAGGTGTTTACCCAAGGCCAGCTGACCAATACCGGCGAACGCCTCGATCTCGCCATCCAGGGCGACGGCTTTTTCGAGGTGCAGCGCCCGGACGGCACGACCGCCTACACCCGGGCCGGCTCGTTCAAGCTCAATTCGACAGGCCAGGTCGTGACCACGGACGGCATGCCGGTGCTGAGCGGCTTTCAAAACGTTCCCGCCGGGACGATCGCGATCAATGTGGCCGAGACCGGCGACGTGACCTACCAGACCTCGGCCGGCAGCCAGTCTTTCCGCCTCACCCTGTCGCGCTTCGCCAACCCTTCCGGACTCTCCAGCCTCGGTGGCAATCTCTACGCCGAGACCGGCGCGAGCGGAACCGCCGAAGCCGGTCAGCCGGGCGAGGAGGGCTTCGGCACGGTCGTGCAGGGCTACATCGAGACCTCGAACGTGAATATCGTGGAGGAGATGGTGAACCTGATCACCGCCCAGCGCGCCTACGAGGTGAACAGCAAGTCGATCCAGACCTCCGACGAGATGCTGCAAAACGTGAACCAGCTGAAGCGCTGACCCTCCCATGACCTCCCGTCTCCTTTGCCTCCTGCTTTGTTTCGCAACGGCCGCCACGCCGTCGCTTCGCGCCGAAGGCAGCGCCTCCATCGCCTCCACCCCGCGCAACACCGCGGAGGATCCGTGGCTGGTGACCCTGTCCGCCCTGCTCACCGAGCGCTACCAGACGACCGGCACCCTGGTGCTGGGCTGGAACCGCCCCCGCCCGGCGTCCGCTCCGCTCGACGCGGACCTCGACCTGCTCGACGCCCCCACCGAACTCGCCCCGCAACTTCTGCTGGGCGTGGAGGCGACCGACGCCGCCGGGGTGCGCACCCGCCACACCCTCGTGCTGCGCGCCGAACTCTGGCGCGACGGCGCGACGTTGCGCCTGCCCTCCGCGGTCGGCTCCCCCCTGCTGCACGAGGACCTCGAGATCCGCCGCTACGACGCGCTGCGCGAGCGCGACGCGCTTGTGCTCGACGAGACGAGCGAACTCGATTTCGCCCGCGCCGTGCCGGTCGGCCGGCTGCTGACCCGGCGCGACGTGGTGCGCCGGCCCCTGGTGCGCCGCGGCCAACCCATCGACGTCGTCGCCTCCGATGGCGCGCTGACCGTGAGCCTCCGCGCCATCGCGCTCCACGACGCCGCCCGCGGCGATCCGGTGCGGGTGCGCAACCCGGACTCGCGGCGCGAGTTCACCGCCCAGGTCACCGGCGTATCCGTCGCCGCCATTCGTTTCTAAACCCACCTCCGCCATGCCCGCCCTGTTTTCACTTCCCCGCCACGCCCTCCTCGCCACGCTGGTCGCCGTCCCCGCCCCGGCGGGTTCCCTCTGGCTCGCCGCCGGTTCCCGCGAGCAGGGGGTCGCGGCCGACCTCCGCGCCGGTCGGGTGGGGGACATCCTGACCATCATCATCGCCGAGAACGCCGCGACCAGCTCGTCGCAAAACAAGAGCACGACCTCCGACGGCAACGTCGATGCGTCGGTGTCGCAGTTCTTTTTTCCCGCCAGCGTGGACAACTTCGGCACCCGCAAGGGGCAGCTGCCCGGGGTGAAATTCGGCGGCAAGAGCGACTTCACCGGCGGAGGTCAGGTGAGCAACAGCCAGTCGCTGACCGCGCGCGCCGCCGTGCTCGTGACCGACGTGTTGCCGAACGGCAACCTGGTGATCGCCGGCGCCCGCAAGCTCACCTTTTCCGGCGAGACCCAAAACGTCGTCCTCCACGGGCTCGTCCGGCCGGCCGACATCGGCTCGGGCAACACCATCCTCTCGACCAACATCGCCGAGGCCCGGCTCGAATTCATCTCGGACGGCAGCCTGACCGACGCCCAAAAGCGCGGCTGGTTGAGCAACCTCTACGAAAAACTCCGCCCCTTTTGATCCCCATGCGCCTCGCCCTCCTCGGTCTCCTGTTTTTCCTCGCTCCGCTCGCCTTGCCGGCCGCGCGGGTCAAGGACCTCGCGCGTTTCGAAGGCCAGCGGGAGAATCAACTCGTCGGTTACGGGATCGTGGTCGGCCTGGCCGGCGACGGTGACTCGAACGCCCTCGCCACCCTGCGCTCGGTCGCGAACGTGCTGGAGCGAAACGGCCTGAAACTCGACCCCGCCCAGATCAAGTCGAAGAACGCCGCCGCCGTGATGCTGACCGCCGATATCGCCGCCTTCCTCAAACCCGGCTCGCGCATCGACGTGACCGTGGCCTCGGTGGGCGACGCGAAGTCGCTGCAGGGCGGCGTGCTGCTCCAGACGCCTCTGCTCGGCGCCGACGGACGCGCCTACGCCGTGGCCCAGGGGCCGATCGCGGTCGGAGGCTTCCTCGGCGGCGCGGGCGGAGCCGGTGGCGCCACGGTGCAAAAAAACCATCCCACGGTCGGCATCATCAGCAACGGCGCCATCGTGGAGCGCGAGATCGCCGCCGATTTTGTGCGCGACGGACGCCTGGCCCTTTCGCTCCAGAACCCGGACTTCACCTCGGCCGCACGCCTCGCCGCCGCCATCAATCTCGCCATCCCCGCCGCCGTCGCGGTCGCCCGCGACGCGGCGACGGTGGACCTCGTGCTGCCGGAGGACTACGCCGGCCGCGACGTGGCGTTTCTGGCCGACGTCGGGGCGATCACGGTGTCGCCGGACAGCCTCGCCCGCATCGTGATCAACGAACGCACCGGGACCATCGTGGCCACCGCGCCGGTGAGCCTGGCCCAGGTCGCGATCAGCCACGGCGCGCTGACCATCACCGTCGCTTCCACGCTTTCGGTCTCTCAACCCGGTGCCTTCAGCCCGGGCGGTCAGACCGCGATCGTGCCGTCCACCCAGACCGACGTGAAGGAGACCAAGGGCGGCTTCACCGTGATCGAGCCGACCTCCTCGATCGACCGCCTCGCGTCCGCCCTCAACGCCCTCGGCGTGAGCACCCGCGAGATGATGGCCATTTTTCAAACCCTCAAGACCGCCGGCGCCCTCCAGGCCGAGCTGATCATCAACTGAATCCGTCATGGACCCGCTCGCCTCCATCTCGTCCGTTTCCCGCCCCGCCTCCGGCGCCTCCCTGGCCGCGGAGGGCCGTCCCGCCGCGCCCGCCCGCACCTCGGCCGCGGACCTGCAAAAAGCCTCGCGCCAGTTCGAGGCCATCCTGGTGCGCCAGATGCTCGGCCCGGCCATCGAGCCGATGCTGAGCGGCGGCAGCCTCGGCGGCTCGGAAAACTCCGGTTCCGGCTCGGGCGGCGGCGTCTACGGCTACATGCTGACCGATGTGCTCGCCAATTCCATCACCGAAGGCGGCGGCCTCGGTCTCGCCGGGGTGATCGGCCGCCAGCTCTCCCCCAAGGACGCGCCCGTCGCCGAATGAATCCCACCCATCCCATCCCTTTTCCCGCCATGAACGTCCTTCCGTGCGTCCCCCTGGTGGACCTCCTTCGCTCCGAGCTCGCGGCCTACGGCGGCCTGCTGGCTCTTTTCGACCGGCAACAGTCCCTGCTATGGAGCCGCGAGGTCCAGGCCGTCGCCGACACCTCGCTGGAGATCGAGTCGCTGGTCGCCGAGGCGGCTAAACACCGCGAGGCCCGGGAGCGCTGGGTGGCGGGCTTCGCCGCCCGGAACGCCCGCCCGACCGACGCCAGCCTGCGTCAGCTGCTGCCCTTGTTTCCCGCCGACCAACGCCCGCTGCTCGACGCCCTGATCGATGAGGTGAACCACCTCGTCCACCGCGTGAGGCGCCGCGCCCGGCAAAACCACAGCCTGCTCGCCCGGGCGGTCGAGCTGCATCGCGAGGCGATCGCGACCCTGCATCCCGCCGCGCGTCCGCGCACCTACGCCGCCAGCGGTCGGGTGGGGGCCTTCGCCGGCCCCGCCGCCGCCCTGCGCGCCACCGGTTAAAAACGATCCCCGCCATGTCCGGCCTCTTCGCCAGTCTTTCCCAGTCCGTCCTCGCCCTGAACGCCCAGTCGCGCGGGGTCGAGACCGCCGGCCGCAACCTGGCCAACGTCAACAATCCCGACTACTCGCGCCAACGGGTGGTGTTCGCCGACCGCGGTTCCGTCGTGACGGCCGAAGGGGTCGAGTCGATCGGGATCGAGGCGAAGGCGATTCAACAGATCCGCGACTCGTTGCTCGACCGCCAGCTGGCCCGCGAATTGGGCCGCACCGCCGCGTTGGAGGCCGAGGATTCCGCCAACGCCCGCGCCCAGGCCGCGCTGGGGGAGTCGATCGATCGCACCACCGAAACCGATGCGACGGACGTGACCGGCCAGGGCCTGGCCGCCGCGCTCGGCGATTTTTTCAACGCCTTCCAGTCTTTCGCCGCCCGTCCGACCGATCTCGGCGAACGCCAGAATCTGGTGCAGCGCGCCGACATCCTCGCGCAGCGCTTCAACCTCACCGACACCCGCCTCGCCCAGATCCAGTCCGACCTCGAAGTGCAGATCCAGGCCGACACCGACGAGGTGAACCGCCTGCTGGCCAACGTGGCCGACCTCAACGGTCAGATCGGTCGCCTCGAGGTCAACGCCCCCGGCGCGGCGGTGGACCTGCGCGACCAACGCCAGGCCCGGGTGGAGGAGCTGGCCCGAAAGATCGGGGCCGAGACCCGGGCCAACGCCGCGCAGCCCGGCCAGGTGGATGTGTTTTTGCGCGACGCCGCCGGCGACCCGGTCGTGCTGGTGTCGCTCGCCTCGGTCGAATCGTCGGTCGCCTTTGCCGGCGACCGGATGACCGCCGCCGCGTCGGGCATCACCCTCGCCTTGAACGACGGCGCGATCAAGGGCCACCTCGGCGCCCGCGACGGCGTGGTCGCCACCCTGCGGGAGCGCATCTCCGCTTTTGCCGGTCAGCTGGCCGGCGCGGTCAACGCGGCCTACAACCCGACCGGCACGACCGGCGATTTTTTCACCAGCGACGCCGCCGAGCCCGCCGCATCGATCCGCCTCGCCGCCGGGGTGAGCCCCGCGACGCTGAAGGCCTCCGACGGCGGACCGGCGGGCGCCAACACGCTCGCGTCCGCGGTCGGGGCGCTGGCCGCGAAAAAGTTTTCCCTCGCCGCCGGCGACGCGATCGAGGGCACGTTTTCCCAGTATTACGCCGGCGTAGTTTCCGAGTTTGGTCGCGCCGTCGCGGGCACCGAAGGCCGGCTGGAGGACCAGAAAAACATCGAGACGCTGGTCCGGCAGCAGCGCCAGGGCGTGAGCGGCGTCTCGATGGACGAGGAGATGGCCGACCTGCTGAAGTTCCAGCGCGCGTTCCAAGCCTCCTCAAAGGTGATCTCGATCATCGACGGCCTGCTCGATACCGTCGTCAACGGTCTCGTCCGCGGCTGATTTTCCCGCGCCTCCCATCCCCCGCCATGCGCCTCTCCTCCGCCACCACCTCCGACGCCGTTCTCGCCCAGCTGCAGCGCCTCAGCTCCCGCCAGGCCGAGTTGCAGAACCAGGTCGCGACCGGCCAGCGCATCTTCCAGCCGGGGGACGACCCCGCGGCCGCCGGTCGCGTGGTGGCGGACCAGATGGAGCGCCGGTCGCTCGCCCAATACTCCCGCAACGCCGGCGCCGCGCTGGAGTATTCAAAAACCTCTTACGCCGGCCTCGACCAGCTCAAGAAACTCTCCGACCGCGCCGGAGAACTCGCCGTCCTGGGCAACGGCAGCCTCAACGACCAGGCGATGCGCGCCTACGCCTCCGAGGTGGACCAGTTGCTGGAGCAGACCGTCACCCTCGGGAACACCCGCTTTCGCAACGACTATCTTTTCGGCGGCACCGCCATCGACCAGCCTCCCTACACGCCGGCCCGCGGGGCCGACGGCCGCATCGCGAGCGTCGCCTACGCCGGCGACGCCGGACGCGTCTCCGTGCCGATCGCCGACGGCGCATCCATCCAGCCGACCCCGGACGGCGCCACCAACGCCGGCCTGGCCGACTTCATGAATCGACTGGTCGCCCTGCGCGACGCGCTCCAGGCCGGCGACGCCTCCGCCGTTCAGGCCGTGCGCTCCGGGCTGGAAAGCTCGGAAGACCTGCTGGTCTCGTCCTTGAGCGAACACGGCGCCATCCAGCTGCGCATCGAGGTCGCCCAGGCCCAGCAACAATCCCGCTTGGACGAGCTGGAACGCCAGATCTCCCGCGAAGCCGACGCGGATCTGCCCGCGACCATCGTGCGGCTGAACCAGACCACCCAGGCCTACGAGGCCGCCCTCAGTTCCTCGGCCACCATCCTAAGGATGTCCCTGCTCGATTATATCCGCTGATTCTCCCCGCCTCCCGCCACCCGTTTCCCACCATGAAAGTCCTCCTCGACCCCGCCCCCGAGCCCGCGCCCGAAACGACGCCGGCCGCGCGCGAACTTCATTTCCCCACCGGCATCGTGGGTTTCCCCGAGCACCGGCGCGGCGAGATTTTCCACCTCGCCGACCAGCTGCCATTCCAATGGCTGCGCCTGCACGGTCCCGATCCCCTGCATTTTGTGGTGATCGATCCGGCCGGTCTGGTCGCGGACTACGCCCCGGAGCTGTTTGATGACGACGCTCACGCCCTCGGCATCGCGTCGGCGGCCGATGCCTTGGTCTACACCATCGTCACGGTCCGAGGCGGCGCGACCAGCACCGCCACTGTCAACCTGGTCGGACCGCTGATCGTGAACCGCCACACCGGAATCGCCCGCCAGGTCGTGGTCGCCAACCACGCCCAATACAGCGCGCGCCACCCGCTCCTCACCACCGGCTGACCCACGCCCGCCATGCTCGTCCTCACCCGTAAGGTCAACGAAGCCATCGTCATCGGCGACAACATCGAGATTCGCATCACGCGGATCGACGGTGATATGGTCAAGATCGGCATAAGCGCCCCGCGCGAGATCTCCATCGTGCGCAAGGAGGTGCTCGATTCCATCGCGGCCAACAATCAGGCCGCGGCCGTCCCACCCATCGTCGGCGGGCCCTCCGGCCTGCCCTCCCTGCCTCGCCTCGCCAAACCCGCCCCGCGTCCCTGATCCCCCTCCCGCTCCCGCCATGTCTTCGCTCAACATCCAGAATCACTCGCTCCAGCTAGCGGCCGGCCTGAGCCGCCTCCAGGCCCCCGCCGACGCCGTGGCTTCCCGCATCTCCTCCGGCCAGCGCATCGACCGCCCCTCGCGCGATGCCTCCGGCGGCGGACTCGCCGCCAAACTCGACGGCCAGCAGGCTCGGCTGGAGGCGGTGGAGGTGAACCTGCAAAACGGCGTCAGCCGCCTGCAGGTGACGTCAAACCACCTTGACACGCTCGCGAGGGTGATCACCCGCCTGGGCGAGATCGCCACGCTCGGCCGCAACGCCGTGCAGAGCGACGCCGAGCACGCCCTTTACGCCGAGGAAACCACCCAGCTGCTCGGGCAGTTGCGGCAGACCATCGGCGGCAGCGCCGACCAGATCGGGGGCAAGACCGACGTGGGACGCCCGCTGGGAGAGTTCCAGGGGACCGCCCTTTTTGGACCCGGACCGGCCGACACGCTGGCGATCGGACTCCAGACGGATGAACAACTCACGCTGCCCGTGCTCGATTTCCGCTCCGGTCCCCTGGCCGCGCTGTTCCGGCAGGACGCGAACGGGACCTTCACCTTTAAAACCGACGCCGCCGACGCGACCGCCACGCTGGACGCCGCGCTGGACCAGATCGCCGAGTCCCAGGCCCGGGTCGGTTCGGTGCAGAGCCGTCTCGAATTCGCCTCCGGCGTCGCCCTGACCGCGCGCGCCAACCAGGAGGCCGCCCTTTCGGTGATCCGCGACGCCGACCTCGCGGCCGAGACCACCCTGCAGGCGCGCCTGCAGATCCTCTCCGAGGGCCACACCGCGATGCTCGCCCAGGCGCGCGACGCGTCGTCGAAGTTGCTGCCTTTGTTGTCCCGGAACTGACGGAGGATCAGCGGGAAATCCGCCGGCCCGGGCGCGGCGGAGGGGATCCGCGCTCAAGTTGACGGGCGAAGGGCCGATATCTCCGACCATCACCATGCCTTTGGCCAAAACACTCGCCTTCGCCGCAAGGCCGAGAAGGGGAGCGGTCCCCGCGCGGGCCCACCCGCCCGGATCGTCCCCCTTCGCGCGAACGGAGCTCGTCGCCCGTGGCTAGACTCGCGCCAGCCCCGCAGGCGGAGCGCGAGGAAGCGACGGCGGCACTCGAGCCATCGGTCGCCCGCCTAGCCCTCGTCGCGAGCAAGACCACCAACGGGGTGGTCATCACCGACGCCGCCGGCGCGGTGCAATGGGTGAACCAGGCCTTCACCCGCATCTCCGGCTACACCCTGGCGGAACTGCGCGGCCGCCGCCCCGGCTCCGTCCTCCAGGGTCCGGAGACCGATCCCGCGACGGTGGCCAGGTTGTCCGCCGCGATACGCGCCGGGGAATCGATCGAGGCCGAGATCCTGAACTACGCCCGCGACGGCCGCACCTACTGGGCCAATCTGAAGATCGATCCGTTGCGCGACGGCGTCGGCCGCGTGGAGGGCTACATCGGTATCCAGAATGACGTGACCGAACGCCGGTCCCTGCTGTCGTTTCAACAGGCCATCCTCGCCGGCGCCGCCGATGCGATCGTGTCGACCGACGCGCAGGGCGTCGTCCGCACCTTTAATCCCGCCGCCGAGCGCCTCTTCGGCGTCCGCGCGGACGAGGTCCTCGGCACGGTGTCGCTGGCGGCTTGGTTTGATCCCCTGGAGCTCGCCCGCCGCGCGGCCGAGTTGAGCATCGAGTCGGGCGAGATGGTCGAGCCGGGCCTGGAGGCCCTGGTCCGTCGTCCTCGCCTCACCGGCCGCCCGGAGGAGCGGGAATGGACCGTCGTCGCCCGCGGGGGGCTGCGCCGCCCGGTGCGGCTCGGTCTCAGCGCGTTGCGGGACAGCGCCGACCGGCCCCTCGGTTACCTCGCCATCATCCACGACATCACCACCCAGCGCGCGACCGAGCGAGCCCGCCTCGAGGCCGCGCAACGGCTCCGCCACATCGCGGCGCAGGTGCCCGGCATGGTCTACCAATTCCGGCTCCGGCCGGACGGCACCGCCTGCTTCCCCTACGCCAGCGAAGGCATCAAGGCCGTCTATCGGGTCGCGCCCGAGGATGTGATCGACGACGACGCCCGGGTGCGCGCGCTCATCCACCCGTCGGACCGCGCCCGCTACGACGAGTCGATCCGCGAGTCCGCCCGCAGCCTGCTCACCTGGGGCGAGGAATACCGCGTGCTTTTCCCCGACGGCTCCGAGCGCTGGCTGATGGGCAACGCCCACCCGTTGCGCGAGTCCGACGGCTCCGTCGTGTGGCACGGCCATATCCGCGACATCACCGCCCGCAAGACCCGCGAGGCGCTCCTCCGCGACGAGGAGCTCCGCTGGCAATACGCCCTCGAAAGCGCCGGTGACGGGATCTGGGACTGGGACGTCGAGGCCGGTAGCCTGTTTTTTTCCGACCGCTGGAAGGGTCTGCTCGGCCACGCCCCGGCGGAAATCGGCCGCTCCTTCACCGAGTGGTCGGAGCGGGTCCATCCCGACGATCGCGCCGCGTTTCTCGCCGAACTGCAAGGGCACCTGGACGGCAAGACCTCCGCCTACGCCAGCGAACACCGCATCCGCTGCCGCGATGGCTCCTACAAGTGGGTGCTCGACCGCGGCAAGGTCATCCGCCGCGCCGACGACGGCCGCCCGTTGCGGGCCATCGGCACCCAATCCGACGTCACGGAAAAAAAGGCCGCGGAACTGGTCCTGCAAAACTCCAAGCACCAGCTCGAGGAGGCCAATTCCAGCCTGCAGCGGGCCATCGCGCGCTCCAACGAGCTTGCGTCCGAGGCCACCGCCGCGAGCCGGACCAAGAGCATGTTTCTGGCGAACATGAGCCACGAGTTGCGCACCCCGCTCAACGGCGTGATCGGCATGACCAGCCTGCTGCTCGACACCGCGCTCTCCGCCGAGCAGCGCGGCTTCGCCGAGACCGTGCGCACCAGCGGGGAAAACCTTCTGCAGATCATCAACGACATCCTCGATTTCTCCAAGATCGAGGCCGGGCGCCTCGATCTCGAGTGCATCGATTTTTCCCTGCCCGACGTGGTCGACGAGTGCTTCGAGGTGCTCGGCGTGCGCGCGCAGCAACGCGGCCTGGAGTTCTCCGCCGTCATCGCCCCGGGCAGCCCGGAGCGCCTGCGGGGCGATCCCGCCCGCCTGCGGCAGATTCTGCTCAACCTCGCGGGGAACGCGTTGAAATTCACCGAGCGCGGCGAGGTGGTGGTGCGGCTCGGCGCCCGCCTGGACGAGGAGGGCAGGGTGGCGGTCGAGTGCTCGGTCTCCGACACCGGCCCCGGGATACCGGCGGACCGGATCGGACAGCTTTTCCAGCCCTTCACCCAGGTCGACGCGTCGACCACGCGCCGCTTCGGCGGCAGCGGTCTCGGCTTGGCCATCACCCGGCAATTGGTCGGCGCGATGGGCGGGAACATCACGCTGCAAAGCCGGCTCGGGTCCGGCTCGACGTTTACCTTCACCCTTGATCTCGCCGCCGCCGCCCCGGTCGCCCCGGCCCCCGGCCCCTGGCGCGGACGACGTTTCCTGATCGTCGATCCGCACCGTCCCGGCGGCGAACACTTCGCCTGGCTCGCCGCCGAGGCCGGCGCGGTTTGCGAGACGTCCTCGTCCGCCGCCGCGGTGCTGGAGCGCGTCGCGGGCCCCGGCGGTCCGCCCCTGGACTTGATTCTCATCGCCGAGCGCGTGCCGGGCGCCGAGGAACTGCTCGCCGCCGCGGCCGCCGCCCGCGCCGCCGACGCGCGGCTCGGCATTCCGGTGCTGACCGTCGCGCTGAATCCCGGGGCGGGGGCCGGGGCGCTGGCCAAACCCTTCCGCCGCTCGGCTCTCCGCCGGGTGGTGGACGCCGTCCTCGCCCCCGTTCGAGTCCAGTCACCGGTCGCGCGCACCTCGGAACTGCCGCCGCCGGTGCGCGGACACTGGCGCATCCTGCTGGTCGAGGACAATCCCACCAACCAGCGCGTGGCGCTCGCGACGCTCAACCGCATCGGCTACCAGGCCGACGCGGTGGTCAACGGCCGGGAGGCTCTCGCCGCGCTCGCCCGGCAGCCCTACGACCTGATTCTGATGGACTGCCAGATGCCGGAGATGGACGGCTACGAGGCCACGCGCCTGATTCGTGGACCAGACTCGCCCGCCGCCAATCCCGCGTTGCCGATCATCGCCATGACCGCAAACGCCCTCAAAGGGGACCGGGAACTGTGCCTGGCGGCCGGCATGGACGACTACCTCTCGAAGCCCATCACGCCACGATCGCTGGCCGAGATGCTGGCACGCCATCTTTCCGCGCTCGCCGAGCCGATCGCGCCCCCGCCGGCCCTCGATTGGGCGAAGTTCGTGCAAACGGTCGGTGACGACGAGGCCCTCGCCCGCGAGTTGTTGGAGCAGTTCAGCCTGGAGTTGCCGGGGCACCTCGCGCGCATGCGGGCGGCCGGCGATCCCGAGGCCCTGAATCGCGCGATGTCATCGATTCGAAACGCCGCCGAGAACTACCACGCCGTCCGCCTGCATGCCGCGATCGTGGCCGCCGAAAGAGCTTTCGCCGCCGGCCGCAATCCGGAGGCGGCGATGGTCGACGTCGAGGTGGAGGCCTCCGTCGTGCTCGCCGCCGTGTCCAAGATTGCGCCGCGCCGCGCCGCGGGCCTTACTCGGCCTCCGATCCCATGACCGCACCCAGTCCCAGCCCCCGCGTTCCCGACGGCGCGGCGGACGCCGTTCCAGGGTGGGGGAGCGGCCCGGACGAAGCGGCCCCCCGCGAGGCGCTGCTGGTTTTGCCGCCCGGCCCGGAGGCCGGCTCGATCGCCGCCGCGTTCGCCGCGCGAGGCTTTAACGTGCGCAGCACCGCCCGACCGCCCGCGGCGGAAAGGCCGAACGGCCCGGCGCCGGCGCTGATCGTGGTGGATTCGTGTTTGCTGCCTCGCGGCGCGGCCACGGCCGACACCTGGATCTCGGGCCGCCCGCGCTCCACCGTGGTGATTTTGGACGATCCGTCCGTCGCGCCCGGGATCACCGGCCTCGCCCGGCGTCTGGAAAAACCCGTCTCGGCCTGCGCTCTGGTGGAGTATTGCGAACTGGCGCTGCACGCCCGCCTCGCCGAGCGCCGCTCCCGGGCTCTGCTCGATTCGTGGGAAAATCTGGCCACCGTGATCGACGCCTCGGACCAGCTCTACCTTTTGCTCGATCCCTCGGCGCGCATAGAGCTCGCGAATCGCGCCGCGTTCGTCATCGCCGCCGAGTTTTTGAAAAAACCGTTGGTGCTGGGCGGGCGCCTTTTCACCCTGCTCAGTCCGGAGATCCGCCGGCTCGCGCGGCCCCACTTCGCCGCCGCCGTCGCCGGCACGCCGGTGCGCGACGAAATCACGGTGCTCGATCTCGCCGGCCGGCCGCGGAGCGTCAGCGTGAGCTACAGTCCGGTCCTCGACGGATCCGGTGTCGTCCGGCACGTCTGTTTCCGCGCGCGGGACATCAGCGTTCGCCGACAAGCCGAGGAAAACCTGCGCGCGAGCCAGTCCCGGCTCCAAGCGCTGTTCGACAACTCCCACGACGCCATCCTGCTCGCTGACGATTCCGGTGCCTACGTCGACGCGAATCCGGCCGCCTGCGCCCTGCTCGGTTACGAGCGGCGCGAGTTGCTCGCCCTTTCCGTCGCCGACATTTTTGCGTCGAGCGACCGCAGCTGGGCCCGTCAGGCCTGGGGCGAGTTTCTCGAGCACGGCGTGCAAAACGGCGAGTGCCGCCTCTTGCGCAAGGACGGCGCCATCGTGCGCGCGGACTACAGCGCCATCGCACGCATCCAGCCCGGCATCCACCTGTCGATCCTGCGTGATCTCACCGAGAAACACACGCTGCAGGCGCAGCTCCTTCGCCAGCAGCGCCTCGAGAGCGTGGGGCGCCTTGCCAGCGGGGTAGCGCACGATCTCAACAACATCCTGACCCCCATTCTCATGGCGCCGGCCATGCTGCGTCCGCACATCGGGGACGCCGGCGCGCGTATGTTGCTGGAGAGCGTCGAAAACGCCGCCCGCCGCGGCTCGACCGTGGTGCGTCAGCTGCTCGCCTTTTCCCGCAGCGAACCCGGCGAAAAGGTCCGGCTGGATTTGCAGAAGGTCGTCCGCGACGCCCGGGCGATGCTGCAGGAGAGCCTGCCCAAGTCGGTCGCGCTCGAGTTCGCCCGCTCGGCCGGCGAGTTTCCCGTGCTGGGCGACGCGACCCAGCTTCAGCAAGTCGTGGTCAACCTCGCCCTGAACGGCGTCGACGCCATGCCCAAGGGCGGCCGTCTCGTCTTCGGCGTCGAGGCGGTGGAGATTCAGCCGGAGGAGGCGCGGCGCGATCCGGAGGTCAGCGCCGGACGGCATGTGGTGCTGACCATCGCCGACCACGGCCACGGCATCGCCCCGGAGCATTTGGACAAGGTCTTCGATCCCTTTTTCACCACCAAGCCCTTTGGCCAGGGCAGCGGCATGGGCCTTTCGGTCGTGCTCGGCATCGTGCGCGGCCATGGCGGTTTCGCCCGCATGACCAGCCGCGTTGGGGTCGGGACCTTGGTGAAGGTGTTTATCCCCTGGCACGACGACTCCGGCCCGCCCACCGACTCCACGCCGCCGCTCAAGCTCGCCGGCGCGAGACGCGACGCCGGTCACGCCGTGCTGGTGGTCGACGACGAGGCGGACGTGCGCGACATCGTGCGCATGATCCTCGCCCGCGAAGGCTACCGCGTCACCTGCGCGGACGGCGCCGACGCGGCCTTCGGCCAACTCAAGGCCAACGGAGGCCGGGTGGATCTCGTGATCACCGACCTCGCCATGCCGGGCGTGTCCGGAGCGCAGTTTATCGAACGTCTGCGCAAACAACGGCGCGAGGTGCCGGTGCTGGTCATGACCGGCACCGACCTCGTTCAGTTCCTGCCCGACACGGTGCGCGATCTGACTCAAGGCGTTTTATCAAAACCCTTTGACGCCAACAGCCTGCTCGCGGCGGTGCGGGGTGCGATCGCGACCGGCGCCTGAAGCGTCGCCCGGAAATCGGCCGGGCGGGGCAGGGGAGGGGACGGCAATCGCGCCCCGGCGGGTCAAGTTCGGGCCCTTTGACCCGATATACCGTGAACGGCCATCCGGTCGTCTTGCGTTCGGCCCCCCCAACCCCGGGAACCCCAATGAAAATCGGCCATAAAATCGTCTCCCTTTCCCTTCTGTCCATCGCGGCCAGCGTCGCGGCCGGACTCGTCATCCAACACAGGGTGATTCATCGACAGGGCGTGGAGCTGACCCGCCAGACCCTGCGGTCGGCCATTTTGGAGGCGGAGAACGTGCGCGGCAGCATCTCGCGCCTTAGCGTCCAGGGGGCCTTCGACCGGGCGAAGTTGCTGGCCGAATACAAGGCCACCGGCGACCTCCGGGGATCGACCCTTTACCAGACCATTCCGGTCGTGGCCGCCTGGTCGGCCATCGAGGCGACGGCGAAGGAAAACCAGTGGACCTTTCGTATCCCGAAACATCAGGCCCGAAACGAAAAAAATCTGCCCACCCCGGACGAGGAGGGTGTTCTCGAGTTTCTGAAGAACGGCGACCAGGCCGAGTATTTCCAGGAGGACAAAAACAAGAACGAGATCGTGCTCGCCCGCCCCATACGGCTGAGCGCGGACTGCCTTTCCTGTCACGGAGACCCGGCGAACAGCCCCACCGGCGACGGCAAGGATATCCTCGGTTTTCCCATGGAGAATTGGAAGGAGGGAGAGGTCCGCGGCGCCTTCCTGCTCCGGGCCAGCCTCGCGGATGTCGACGCCGCCGCGCGGCGCGGGCTACAACACACCGCCGCGCTCGTGCTTCCGGTCGCGGTCTTGATCGCGCTGCTGGCCTATTGGATTTCCCGGCGCAGCATCGTTCGTCCGCTCGGCGCCGCGATCGCGGTGCTCGATGCCGCCAGCGACCAGGGCGAGGCCGCCGCCCGTGAGATTTCGAGCTCCTCGCAACGCCTGGCCGAGGGCGCCAGCGAGCAGGCGGCGTCGCTCGAGGAGGCGAGCGCGACCCTCGAGGAGATCGCTGGCATGACCCGCCGGAACGCCGAAAACGCCGGCGCCACCCAGACCATCGCCGGCCAGACCCGGCAGGCCGCCGACGCCGGCACGAGCGATATGCGCGAGATGATCGGCGCGATGGGCGAGATCAAGGCGGCCTCGGACAATATTTCCAAAATCATCAAGACGATCGACGAGATCGCCTTTCAAACGAACATCCTCGCGCTCAACGCCGCCGTCGAGGCCGCCCGCGCCGGCGAGGCCGGGGCCGGTTTCGCGGTGGTGGCGGACGAGGTGCGCGCTCTCGCCCAGCGCTCGGCCCTCGCCGCCCGCGAGACCGCCGACAAGATCGCCGATTCCATCGCGAAGAGCGAACACGGGGTGCGCGTGAGCGGCAAGGTCGCCGCCAGCCTGGACGAGATCGCGGCCAA
The DNA here is from genome assembly GCA_945874545.1 of Akkermansia muciniphila. Lineage (GTDB taxonomy): Bacteria > Verrucomicrobiota > Verrucomicrobiia > Opitutales > Opitutaceae > IMCC26134_A. The sequence goes on from CAMCHD010000008.1 coordinate 26,520, forward strand.
GGCGCGTCGCATGGACGAGTTGGTGCGGGAGATATCCACCGGCTCGAATGAACAAAGTGTCGGAATCTCCCAAGTGAACACGGCCGTGTCCCAGCTCGACAAGGTCACCCAGGCGAACGCCGCCGCGGCGGAGGAGACGGCGTCGGCGTCCGAGGAGCTCAGCGCGCAGTCGGTCGAGCTCCGGGCCGCCGTGTCCCGCCTCGTGGCGGTCGTTTCCGGCGCCTCCGGCCGGCTGGAGAAAGTCGCTCCGCAGCCCGCCGCCGGTCCCGCGCCGGTCCGGCCCGCGCCCGCCGCGAAGGCCCCGCCGCCTCCGCCGGCCGCCCCGCGCAAGACGGCGAAGACCGACGAGCCCCCGCTTACGTTCCGCGATTCGTGAGTTTCGGCGCGGCTTCGGGCTCGCCCGCCCGGGCCCGGAGGCCTTTATCGCATCATGCCTTATTTTATCCGCTGCGCCGACGGAGTGGAGCTCGGCAGGACGCCCGCGATCTCCGCCGAATGGGCCGCGTTTCTCGACGTGACCCCGGCGATGGTCTGGTTGAGCGACGTCGAGGGGCGCCCGCTTCACGTCAACGCCGCGTGGCGCGCCGCCACCGGATTGGGCAGCGCGCCGGTGGATAAGGACGCCATCGCCCGTCTGGTCCATCCCGACGACCGCACCCGTATTCTTTCGACTTCCCCGACGTTTTCCGGCCACCCGTATTCCTTCGAGTTTCGCCTCCGCCATGCGGACGGATCGCACCGCTGGGTTCTGGAACGTATCCAGCCCTGGCGCGACGCCGACGGCCGGCTCGTCGGATACATCGGCAGCTCGATCGACATCCAGTCCCAGAAGGAGCATGAGCAAAAACTCGCGCTCATCGCCCTGCGCCAGACCTCCCTGACCTACTTCAGCCGGGTCGCGTTGGTGCAGACCGCGCCGGACGAGGTCAATCGCGAGGCGCTCCGGCTCTTTTGCGAAAACCTCGGCGTGCCGGCCGCCCTGTTGATTCTCGCCGAAAACGACGATCCGCGGGTGGTCGCCTCCCGCGGCCTGCCGGACAGCACCCCCTTCCCGGAAATCGCGTCCGACGCCCTCGCGGCGGAATACGTGCTCGAATACCCGGCGGACGCCCAGAATTTCCCGTTGCCGGAAACCTGGCTGCGCGCCCACGGCTGGCTCGAGGCGGTGTCGATCCCGGTCGATCCACAAAACCCCGTCGTCGGCTGCCTGGTCGGCCTCCGCCGCGCGGTCGAGAACGCCCCCATCGGCCCCATCCACTACGCGAGGGATCTCGTCGGCATCCTGGCCATCGCCCACGAACGCTGGCGCGCCGAGCGGAAACTCCGCGAGGGCGAGGAACGCGCCCTGCAGGTGCAGAAAATGGAGTCGGTCGGCCTGCTCGCGGGCGGCGTCGCGCACGATTTCAACAACCTGCTCACCGCCATCCGCTGCTTCGCCGACCTCCTGCGCGACGAACTGACCGATCCCGCCCAACGGGGTAAGATCGACGATATCCTTCACGCCTCCAACCGCGCCAGCCACCTCGTGCGCCAGCTGCTTTCCTTCAGCCGGCAGGAGATTTCGCAGCCGGAGAACCTCGACCTGAACCAGGTGGTCGACGACCTCCGCGGTTTTATCCGGTCTTTGCTCAGCGAACACGTGCGCATCGACTTCGAACTCTCCGACCGTCCCGCCTGGTGCTTCGCCGACCGGAAACAGATCGAGCAGGTGTTGTTCAACCTGTGTCTCAACGCGCGCGACGTCATGACCACCGACGGACGTCTCGGCCTGGGCGTCGCGGTGCTTTCCGACGAGACCGGAGGGCGGGTGCGGCTGTCGGTTTCCGACACCGGTCCGGGCATCCCGCCGGCGATTCAAAAACGCATCTTCGAACCCTTCTTCACCACCAAGGCGCGGGGGCGCGGAACGGGGCTCGGACTGCCCACCTGCCTGGCCATCGCCAAAGCCTGCGGGGGCGATCTGACTTTCGAAACCGAGCCGGGGCAGGGCACCGTTTTCCACCTCGATCTGCCGGAGATCGCCGACCCTCTGTTCGCGCCCGCATGCGAGGACGAGCCCCGCGCCGCCTGCGCGCGGGTCCGCATCATGCTGGTGGAGGACGACGACCTCGTCCGCGCCGTCACCATGATGCTGGCGGAGTCGCTCGGCCACCACGTCCTCTGTTTTCCCGGCAGCGCCGAAGCCCTCGCGCACGCCCGCGAAAAGGGACTCGCCGAGATAGACTTGCTGATCACCGACATCGTCATGCCGGGCATGAACGGCCACGTCCTCGCCGAGCAGATTCTGGCGATGAAACCCGGCCTGCCCGTTTTCTACATGTCCGGCTACGTCGACGATCCCATCACCCAGGAGGCCTTGGCCCGCCCGGGGGTGTTTTTTTTATCCAAACCCTTCTCCAGCGAGGAATTCTCCGCCCGGCTGGCGATGATTTTGCGCGAGCGGCCCGAGTAGGCCGGGCCCGACTCAATCCGTCGCGTGCCCGAGGATTTCGCGCAGCTTGACGAGCTCGGCGCGGGTTTCCTCCAAGGTTTCCTCGACGGACTCCGGATCCACGCCCGCGGTGGTGAGCGCGCCCAGCTCAAAACGCCACAGGCCACGCTCGATCTCAAGGGTTTCGCCGTTTCGCTCCACGATCCAATTGGCTAGGTGCAGCACCGCCGCCGCCGGCTCCACGAAGGGCCGTTGCCGAACCCGCCGCAGAATGCGGCCGGCGGCCGGGGCGAGGTTCCAGATTTGCAGCACCCGCAGGGTGGCGTCCAGCGCGTCCAGGCCGAAAACCTGGCGCTCCCAAGTCCGCACCGTCTCGGCGTCCCGGGAGGGCAGGGCGTTCAAGGGCAGATTCTCCTCCTGGGCGATACGCTCGAGCAACAGGCGGCCGAGATTCCGCATCAGCGAGATTGTGTAGCATTCGCCCTCGTGACACCGGGCGCGTGCCGCCAGTCGCCGGGCCGCGATGGCCGAGGTGATCGACGCCCGCCACAAGCCGTCGCCGGTCACGCCGTAGTGGGGCAGATCGGCGGAAAAAAGGCGGCTCGCCATCATCACGCCGACGATATGACACGTTTCTTGGGTGCCGATCAGGGCGATGGCCTCGTCGAGCGCCACCACCGCCGAACCGCGACGATAAACCGGCGAGTTCGCCACCCGGACCACCCGCGCCGCCAGCACCGGATCGAGGCGCACGGTGCCGACCACTTCCTCCAACGTCGTGCTCGCATCCGCCAGCTGGGTGGTCAGACGGGAAAAAATCGACGCCGACATCGGCAGCTTGGCCGCCGATGCTAAAAGGCGCTCCGAGGACATCTTGGGTATCAACACGATTTACAGCTTACGTCGCGAATGTTGGTTTTCTTGAGTCGGGACGGCGGGTTCTTCGCCGGACCCGACGCCCGGGTAACGGCCCAAGGCCGGACCTGACGCCGCCGCCCGAGGCGCACGGAAATCGCTGAATCGGATTGCCTCCCGCCCGGGTTCGCCGGGACTGCTGCCATGGGCCAAATCCACCGGAATCTGGCCGCCGATGCTAAAAGGCGCTCCGAGGACATCTTGGGTATCAACACGATTTACAGCCTTACGTCGCGAATGTTGGTTTTCTTGAGTCGGGACGGCGGGTTCTTCGCCGGACCCGACGCCCGGGTAACGGCCCAAGGCCGGACCTGACGCCGCCGCCCGAGGCGGACGGAAATCGCTGAATCGGATTGCCTCCCGCCCGGGTTCGCCGGGACTGCTGCATGGGCCAAATGCACCGGAATCCCGGGTTCTCGTTCGCCTCTGCTTTATTGCAAAAAACAACCAATAAGCCGACTGGGTCCGCAATAGTCATTATTATCGCACAATAAATATTATGTCTAATCAAGAACTCGCTTCTCCGGCCGGTCCCGCGCCGCGGTTTGATTGGCTGAAAACACGCTCCAGCGGGGTTTTGCTCCACCCCACCTGTTTCCCCGGCGATCAGGGCGTGGGCGTGCTGGACTCGCAGGTGGACGCCTTCCTCGACTTTTTGGCCGACGCCGGAATCTCCCATTGGCAGGTCTGCCCGCTCGGCCCGACCGGTTATGGCGATTCGCCTTACCAGTGTTTTTCGTCCTTCGCCGGCAACCCCTACCTGATCGATCTCCACGCGCTGGTGGAAAACGGACTGCTGAGCGACGCGGACCTGGCGGAGTTGCGTCGCCTGCCGGCTGACCGGGTCGATTACGGCTGGCTCTACGTGACCAAACGGCCCGCCCTCTTTCGCGCCCATGCGGCCGCCCGGGCGCGCCAGTTCGCCGGGTTGCCCTACGGCGATTTCGCCGCTTTTCGCGCCGCCCAGGCGGATTGGCTCGAGGGCTACGCCTTGTTTCTCGCCCTCAAGGATCACCACGACGGCCTGCCTTGGTGGCTTTGGCCCGAAGAGCACCGCTTCCTGAGCCGGATCCAGGCCTCCACCCTGCCCGCTTCGCTCCTGCTTCGCGCCGAGGCCCACGCTTTCGCCCAGTATCTGTTTTTTGGCCAATGGGCGCGCGTGCGGGCCGCCGCCGCCTCCCGCGGCATACTACTGATCGGCGACGCCCCCATTTTTGTCGCCCGCGATTCCGCCGACGTCTGGTCGCGGCCGGATTTGTTTCAGATCGACCCCGTCACCGGCCTGCCGCTCGCGGTGGCCGGGGTGCCGCCCGACTATTTTTCCGCCGACGGCCAGCTCTGGGGCA
>CAMCHD010000009.1 GCA_945874545.1 Akkermansia muciniphila
CGGAGCACGGGATGGCCGTCGAGGGTGAGGGTCTCGTCGGTGGCGCTCCACGTCGTGGGGGCTGCGGGCGCGGCGGTCGGGGCGAGGAAGCTGTGGCGGACGAGGCGGGCACCGGGGGCGAGGGGGGCGCCGGCGGAGTAAACCAGGGGTGTGTCGAGGCCGTAGCGGCGGTGGTGGTCGAGGCGGTGGGTGGTCGCGGGCGCGGGGGCGATGGCGAGGCGCAGGCCGGGGCTTTCGAGCCAGCCGGTGGCGGGGTCGAGGCGGGCGTTGGCGAGTTGCCAGGCTGGGCCGACGTGGAGGGGGGCGGGAGAGAGATTTTCGAAGGTGTCGCGCACCCAGACGCCGTGGTCGGCGAGGGCGACGACGAGGCGGGTGAGGCGGGCGGGATGGCCGGCGGGGCTGCGGGTGTCGGTTTCGAGGAGGAGGGCGGCGAGGCCGGGGGCGGTGGCGCTGGCGCGGACGTGGACGGTCTCGGCGGGGCTATCGGCGGGGGTCTGGCGCTTGGGGTAGCCGTCGGCGTCGCCGACGATGACGGAGTTGAGGGCGACGGTGGTGGCGGGGGAGAGCGGGGTGAGGCGGAGTTCGAACTCGAGGCGGTCGTAGGCGGGCGTTTTGAGGTCGAGCGGGGCGGGGAGGACGGTGCCGCGGAAGGTGACATCCTGGGCGTCGGAAAGGGCCTGGGTGAGGGTGAGTTCCTCGGCCCGGTCGAATTCGGGTAGCGGGCGCGTGCCGGCGGGGCCGGTGAGGCGGGCGGAGCGGGTTTCGAGGCGGACGGGGCCGGCGCCGGCGAGGGCGAGGAGGAGGGCGGACTGGCGGGCGGGGTCGTAGGTGTAGTCGGCGGGGATGTCGCGGTGGTATTGAGCGCGGGGGAGCGGGGGGAGGCCGAGGTCGCCGGCGAAGTTGCCCCAGATCCAGTGTTGGCGGAGGGCGAACGAGAGGGGGTGCCAGACGCCGGGGGCGAGGCCGTCGTCCATCATGCGGCGGCTTTGTTCGCCGAGGGTCGGGGGGCGGGGGAAGGCGGAGGCGTCGTCGGCGACGAGGGGGCGGTTGTGAAACCAGGCGGCGCGGGGGTAGCGGCCGGCGTCGGGCAGGAGGGAATCGGCGCCGGCGACGAGGGAGACGAGGGCGAGGGCGTCGTGGTGGCCGTGTTCGTAGGCGTTGGCGAGGTCGAGGACGAGGTGGAGGGCGCCGGGGCCGGAGCCGGTGGCCAGGACGGCTTTGTGGGGGGCGCCGTCGGGGCGGCGGAGGATGAGGGCGCGGGAGAGCGGGGAGCTGGGAGCAGGGAGCTGGGAGGCCGAGCGGGAGCTCGGTGTTCCCAGGTTGGCGGAGGCGAGGGCGAGGCCGAGGCCCATCGCGTCTTCGCCGACGAGCTTGGGCGGGAGGGGGGCGCCGGGGGCGAAGTGGCGGGCGTGGACGCGGGCAGCGGCGGCGGCGAAGCGGGGGTCGTTAAATTGATGGGCGGCGGCGGTGAAGAGACCGAGGAGGACGCCGGGGTGGGAGGGGTGGTCGTCGCCGAAGGCGGGCACGGAGGCGTCGGGGCCGAGGAGGTCGAGGAGTTGGTCGAAGGCGGCGCGGAAGCCGGGGGCGGCGAGGATGTCGGTGCGGCCGGCGTCGCGGGCCCAGCAGAGGGTGAAGTAAAGGGAGATGAGTTGGTAGTTGGTGGAGTCTTCGAGGGGGAAGAAGTCGCGGGCGGCGAGGTCGGCTTCGACGCGACGGGCGACTTCGCGTAGGGTGGAGGCTTCGGGGAAATCGTCGCCGGCGAGGGCGAGGCCGGGGCCGATGGCGGTGAGCAGGCCGATGGCGCGGTTCATGGGGCCGCGTTCGTAGGAGGCGCGGAGGAGGGCCTGGCGGGCGAAGGCGGGGATGCGGGCGAGCTCGGCGGCGGGGAGGAGGGCGTCGCGTTGGACGACGGCGAGGACGCGGAGGGTGGGGTAGAGCTCGGCGAAGGAGGTGGGGGTGCTGCCGCCAGCGGTGAAGGCGCGCAGGGCGGCGGAGGCGTCGGCGGCGAGGAGGCGGGCGAGGGCGGGGTCGCGGGTGGCGGCGTAGGCGTCGGCGGTGCCGAGACGGACGTAGCCATCGCGGCGGGAGAGGGCGGGGACGACGCGGTTGAAGAGGGCGAGGAGGTCGGCGGAGGAGGGAGGGGGGGCGGAAGGGTTGAAAGGTTGAGACGTGGAAAAGTTGAAAGGGGAGCGGTTGGCGGGGTTGGGGAGGGTGAGGCCGGAGGGGAGAACGGACGAGGAGGCCGAGCTGGAGCTCGGCGTTCCCGGGGGGAAGGTCAGGGTGAAGGGTTCGCGGAGGAGGCCGGTGGCGGGGGTGAAAGTTTCGCGGACGAGGTGGGCGGTGACGGTGCCGGTGGAGTCTTGGGTCCAGTCGCCGGTGTCGCGGACGAGGAGGGCGGGGGGCTCGGCGGGGGCGAAGGTGGTGGCGGGGAGGTCGGCGACGAGGCCGAGGCGGCCGGGGCCGAGGTCGGCGGGGAGGGGGACGTCGAGATAGTTGTCGTAGTGGAGGCCGTCCTTCGAGAGGTCGGCGAGGAGGCGGTCGGCGCGGCGTCCGACGCGGAGCCAGAGCCAGCGGTGGAGGGCGTGGACGGAGTTGCGTTCGGAGGTGGCGAGGGTGGTGGGTTTGCCGGCGACGAGGCGGAGGAGGTGGAGGCGGCCGTTGAGGCGATCGAAGACGACGGCGGCGTGGTCGCGGCGGTCGCGGGCGGCGAAGACGAGGCCGGCCTGGGGGAGGCGGGCTTGGTAGCGGAGATCGTCGAAGCGGAGGCGGAGGGTGAGGGCGAAGTCGGCGTGGTCGACGGGGGCGAGGAGGAGGCCGTCTTCACCGTGCAGGAGACCGGGTTCGGCGGCGGCGGGGTCGTCGGGGAGGGGGCCGGTGGTCCAGCGGCCGGAGGCGGGGGCAAGGGCAGTGAGGTCGAGGGTGGCGGGGCCGAGGGCGAAAGGGGGAGAGACCGGCGTGCCGAACGCGGGGGCGGCGAAGAGCAGGGATAGGCCCAGGAAGGCGAAGGCGGCGGGGTGGGGCATGGGGTGGAGAATCGGGATAGCGAGGCCCGGGTGGGGAAGGGTAAGAGGCGGGGGGGCGTGGTCGCGACTGGTTTTGGGCGGGGGGGTCGTGACTTTTGGCGACAAGGGGCAGCGGTAGGCGGGGTGGGCGTGCCGGGCGCGACGCGGGAGGTGTCGTCGAACTTGAGGACAAGGGGCGGCATTGCTCGGTTGCGCCGCGACGGGACATGGGAGAGGATGATAGTCCTGCCCCTGGGTCGCGCGGAGTTTCGAGCGTGAGGCCGCGGGTGGTGTTGTTCTTCTTGTTCCCCGATGTCCTACCCCTTGTTTTCATCCACACCGGTCACACGGCGCGCGGCGCTGCGGGCGCTGACGTCGTTCGCGGCGGGGGCGTGTTTGCTGCCGGGGGGGCTGAGCGGGGCGACGCCGGTGGGACCGGGGGCGAGGCGGCGGATGCGGCTGGGTTTCGTGGGGGTGGGCGGGCAGGGGGCCGGCAACGTGCGTAGCCTGACCAGGCATCGATTCGTGGCGTTTGCGGACGTCGACGACAGGCAGGCGGCGGGCGTGTATCGAGATTTTCCCGACGTGCCGCGTTACCGGGATTTCCGCGTTCTGCTGCAGCGCCATGCGCACGAGCTCGACGGGGTGGTGGTCTCGACGCCGGATCATTCGCATTTCCAGATCGGCATGGCGGTGATGGCGGCGGGGCTGAACCTGTATGTGGAAAAGCCGCTGGCCACCACGATCTGGGAGTGCCGCGAGATGGCGGCGGCGGCGCGACGCCATGGAGTGAGGACGCAGCTCGGCGTGCAAGGGCACAGCGCGGGGGCGTTGCGGGTGTTGCGCGAGTGGCTCGACGCCGGGGTGGTCGGGCCGGTGCGGGAGGTTTACCTGTGGTCGGACCGCATGCAGCCGGGGCGCTACACGGCGGCGGATGCTTTGCCGGCGGGGGAGCCGGTGCCCGAGACGCTGGACTGGGACTTGTGGCAGGCGGACCGGCCGGCGCGGCCCTTCAGTCCGCTCTATGTGCCCAATCGGTGGCGCAACTGGTGGGGCTACGGCACGGGGCCCTTGGGGGACATCGGGGCGCACATGTTTGACGTGTTGGAATTCGCGCTGGAGCTGGGGTATCCGAACCTGGTCGAGGCGGAGACGCCGTGGCGCAACGTCTTCACCGCGCCGCCGTGGTCGCGGGTGCGCTTCGAGTTTCCGGCGCGCGGCGCGAAAAATCCGCCGGTGGTGGTGCATTGGAGCAACGGGACGCGGGACGGAAGCTTTGTGCGGCCGGAGGCGGTGCCCTTTTTGCCGGCGGAGGTGATCGCGGCCCACACCAACGCCATCGCGTTGGTGGGAGAGATGGGGACGGTATTTGTGCCCGAGATGCGGGTGGAGTCGGCGCCGCGGATTTTTCCGCCGGAGCGGGAGCAGGCGTTTCTGGCCGTGCGCCCGCCGGCGACGCTGCCGAGGCCGAAGGGCGGGCATTTCGAGGACTGGTTGCGCGCCATCGCGGAGGGCACGGAGGCCTCGGCGCATTTCGGCTACGGAGCGCCCCTCACGGAGGTCGTGCTGCTCGGGGTGCTGGCGCAGCGCACCGGGCGGCCCGTCCGCTGGGACCCGGCGAGTATGCGCGCGCTGGATACGCCGGAGGCGGATGCGCTGGTGCGGCCGCCGCGATCCGCCGGGTAGCCGCCCATTTCCCGTCACCCTTTACCTATGAAACCCCGAAGCCTGCTTTTGTTTGCCCTCACGTTCTGTCTTTCGCCGTTCGCCCGGGCGGAGACGCCGGTCGAGATCTTTAACGGCCGCGATCTCTCGGGGTGGGTGCGGCACGGCGGAGTGGCGACCTACGCGGTCGAGGGCGGGGAGATCGTGGGGCGCACGGTGGCGGGCACGCCGAACACCTTCCTTTGCACGGAGCGGGAGTTCGGCGACTTCGTGCTCGAACTGGAGTTCAAGGTCGATGGGCGGCTGAACTCGGGCGTGCAGTTCCGCAGCCGGGTTTTCGGCCATGAGACGAGTTTTCCGCACGGGGAAAAAATCATCCGCATCCCGGCCGGGCGGGTGCATGGTTACCAGGCGGACATCGATCTCGAGGAGAAACGCGACCGCTGGTGGGCGGGGCTGGTCTATGACGAGGCGAGGCGCGCGTGGTTGTTTCCCGGCCTGCTGGGCGGGGACGGTGCGGCGGCGACGGCGCGCGGGCGGGCGCTATCAAAACGCGGCGACTGGAACCACCTGCGCATCGAGGCGGTGGGCGAATCGATCAAGACCTGGCTCAACGGCGAGCTGCGGGCGGACTTTCGCGATGCGGTGGACGCGCGCGGGTTTATCGCGTTGCAGGTCCACGGGGTGGGTGACAACACGGCGTTGAACGGCGCGGAGGTGCGGTGGCGCGGATTGAAGCTCCGGGAAATCGCGGCGAAGCCGGCCTTGCCGGCGGGGGCCGCGATGGCGGCGCAGGCGGTGGGCCTGGGCGGGACGTCCGACGCGCGGTCGGAGACGGTGGAATTCGACCCGGCGAGGTGGACTTTGGCGTGGGCGGAGGAGTTCGACCGTGAGGGCGCGCCCGACCCGGCGGTGTGGGAGCCCGAGCAGGGCTATGTGCGCAACCGTGAGGCGCAATATTACACGGCGGGGCGGCGGGAAAACGCGCGGGTGGAGGGCGGCGTGCTGGTCATCGAGGCCCGGCGCGACGACTGGCAGGGGCGGCCGATCACGTCGGCCAGCCTGACTACGCGCGGCAAGCGCTCCTTTCTTTACGGGCGGATCGAGGTCAGGGCGAAGATACCGACCGGACGCGGCACCTGGCCGGCGGTGTGGACGCTCGGGGAAAACATGACGGAGGTGGGCTGGCCGGCCTGCGGGGAGATCGATATCCTGGAGAACGTCGGTTTTGAGCCGGGAAAAATCCACGCCAACATCCACTGCGCGGCCTACAATCACACCAAACGCAACGGCAAGGGACGGGGCATCACGGTCGAGGCGCCGTGGGCGGATTTTCACGTGTATGCGGTGGAGTGGTATGCGGACCGGCTGGAGTTCTTTTACGACGACACGCGCTACTTCACGTATCGAAAAGAGTCCGACGACCCGGCGGCGTGGCCCTTTGCGGCGCCGCACCACCTGCTGTTGAACCTCGCGATCGGCGGGGCGTGGGGCGGGCAGAAAGGGATAGACGAGACGCTTTTCCCGCACCGTTTCGAGGTGGACTACGTGCGGTATTACCAGCGGGCGGGCGGGGCGGCGGGCCCGGCGGTCGCGCCCGACCTTTCATCCCAGGGCCGATGAGGGCGGCCCGCTAGGCGGGGAGGCGGCGGAGGACCTCGATGGCGGAGCGGGCGTTGTGGTAGGGGCACTTCCACGGCCCGATTTTGCAGGAATCGGCGAACTCGGGGTAGTCGGGGCGCGGGGTGCCGTCGCGGGTGAGCACGGCGAACCACTCGCCGTGGCGCGCGTCCACCACCTTTTGCTCGATGTAGGTCCAGGTGCGGAGGGCGGCGTCGAGGAAGGGTTGCTCGCGGGTGAGTTGCCAGGCGTTGAGGAAGCCGACGACGGCCTCGGCCTGGACCCACCAGTGTTTCTCGTCGTTGCGCACGCCGGCGGCGGTGCCGTCGTAGAAAAGCGATCCGTCGGTGTCGACGCCGTGGGCGAGGACGGCGCGGGCCATCTTGAGGGCGATGTCGCGCACGCGGGCGGAGAGCGCGGGGTCGCCGAGGGCGTCGGCGGCTTCGCAGAGGAGCCAGCTGGTCTCGATGTCGTGGCCGTAGGAAATGATGTCGTTCAGGGAGCGCCACTCGAGGTCGAAGAAGAGGGCGAAGCGGGGGAAAGGGGTCTCGGTGTAAACCTTGTCGAGAAGGTCGGTGACCAGTGCGTGCAGCGCGGAGCGAAGCTCGGGGTCGGGCCAGACGCGGAGGAGTTTGGTGTAGGCCTCCAGGACGTGGAGGAGGGTGTTCATCGACTTGGGGGAGTTGAGATCCTTGTCGCTGAGGCGCATGTCGTCGAGGGCGCCCCAGTCGCGGGAGAGGGCCTCGATGTAGCCGCCGAGGCGGCGGTCGCGGGCGTGGGTTTCGAGGCGGCGGAAAAGGTCCTGGGCGCGGGCGAGGGCGGCGGGGTCGCCGGTGGCGGAGAACCACTCGGCGAGGCCGTAGATGGTGAAGGCCTGGGCGTAAACCTGTTTGCGGTCGGAGGCGACCGTGCCATCGGGCGCGAGGCTCCAGAAGACGCCGCCGTGAACGGGATCGTCGAAACCGGTGTCGAGCAGGGCGAGGGCGCGGCGGCCGGCGACGAGCCAGGCGTCGTCGGAGGCGACCTGGTGGGCGGCGGCGAAAGTCCAGAGGATGCGGGAGCAGAGCACGACGTGGCGGGGGGCGTCGTCGTAGAGGCGAAGGTCGTGGGTCAGGCGGCCGATGAGGCGGCCGGTGGCGGGGTCGAAGGCGTGGCGGGCCCAGAAAGGGAGGATGTTGCCCGTGAGTTCGCGGGCGGCGCGGGCGCGGAGAGCGGAGAGGGAGGCGGGGCGTTCGGCCGTGGGTAGGGTGGACATGGGAGCGGGACGGAGGAGCTGGGAGCGAGGAGTTGTGGGCGGGGATAGAGGGGCCGATAAAGCGGGGGGACGGACCCGAGCGTGAAGCGGAGGGTGGCGGCGTGGGGGTGAAGGCGGAGGGTGAATCGGATTTGGACTTTATAGTCGGTCGAGGCGGACGGAACGGCGACGACTCGGGTGGGCGTCCTTAAATCGCACGACAGGTGCGGTGACGAAGGTGAAGGGGAGGGGCCTCCGGCCGTGCGGCGTAAACGTGCGCGGCAAGCGCGGCAGGGACAACGTGCCGCACCGGGCAAACAAAAGCCCCGGTCGGCTCGGGGGCCGGACCGGGGCTTGATCGCTCAGACCGGCCGGGAGACGGCCGGGCGAGAGTTACTTTTTGGCGGGAGAGTAAGGGATGGTGGACTTGTGGAGGACGATGCGGAGTTTTCCGTCGTCACCGCGGCGGAAGATCCAGGTTTTTTCCACCTTGGTCTCCTTGCCGCTGGTGTCGGTGAAGATCACGTGGCCCATGGTGACGCCCAGATTGCCCTCGATGTAGGTGGCGGCGTTTTCATAGCGGGCGGCGGCCCAGGGTTTCAGGGCGAAGCCGGTGTCCTCGGGGTAGGCGGGATTGCCGCCGACAAAATAGGCGAGGGCGCCCTCGCGCGTGACGCGGAAGGTCTGCTCGCCGTGGGTGAGGGTGGGTTTGAAGAGGACGGGGGCGGCCGCGTAGTTGTAGGCGGCGTCGATGATGTCGGCGGCGAGGGCCTTGGCGTCCCCGCCGTCGCGGTGGGTTTTGCTGATGGCGAGCAGCGCGTCGCACCAGCCGCGCTGGGCGGCCTCGAGGTCGGCGACGGTGATGGGCACCGGGCCACCGTGAACGGCCGCGCCGTGAACCCGCACGGGGGCCAGGGCGATGACGATGGCGGACAGTAGCAGGGGGAGGAGGCGATGAATGCGGAGCATGTTTAGGTGTGGTGGAGGATGTGTTGAGAAACGCCGGAGTGGCGCGCCCGGAGGCAACGCGGTGCCGGCCGGCGGGCAAGCGTATCCAGATTGGAATACGCGGCTCATTTTCCAATCGTGGGGCCGCAAAACGGACGGGGCAAAAGGCGGCCGGCGCCGCGAGCTTCGGGCGGCTCGGGCCGGGGTCCCGGCTCGGTGGTCGAACCGGCTTCGGGCTGTAAGAGACGCGGAGGCGGTCGACCCGTCCCCGCGGGGTGCGCGGCCCGTCTCGCGCGAGGTGGGCCGTGCAGGTGTTCGGTCAGATGCCGCGGGTGATCGCCGACGCCTCCTCGTGGACGGGAATCGCGGTGATGGTGAGTTCAGAAAGGAAAGGCTCGGCGGCGACCTGGGCGATGGCGGGAGAGGCCATGAAGGCGTCCATCGAGGCTTTGTTTTCCCAGATGTAGACGCTGGCGAAAACCCCGGCGTCGAAATCGGCCATCCAGGTTTTGCGGATGAGGCCGGGGACCTGGGCGATGGCCGCGGCGTAGGGATCTTGCCAGCGGGCTTTGTATTCCACCGGGGTGAGAGCCAGTTTGTAGCGGAAGATTTGGGCGTATTTCATGGTTGGAGGGAGAGGGAAGGATCAGCGTTCGAGGGCGATTTCGAGAAGCTCGTCCACCGAGGAGTCGGCGACGCACTGGTAGCGGTCGCTGCCGCCGTAGTAGATTTTGATGGAGCCGTCGGGCTCGACGATGTGGGAGGAGGCGAAGACGACGTTTGGGGTGTGGCCGAAGTTCTCGTAGGGCATCTCGGGGGTGAGGATGCACTCGTCCCCGACGCGGATTACCTTGTGGGGGTGGTCGAGCTCGGTGAGGACGACGCCGGCGTGGTAGAGGTATTCGTAGTCGCAGACGACGGAGACGGCGTGGAAGATGATGAGCCAGCCCTTGGGGGTTTTGATCGGGGTGCCGCAGGGGCCGATCTTGCCCCAGCCGAAGGTGCAATCGTTGTTGTTCATCAGCCGGTTTTGGTTGCCCCAAAAGTGGAGGTCGGGGGACTGGGTGGTCCAGATCTCGCCGACGGCGTTGGGGCGTTCGAGGGCGGTGTAGAGGCCGTTGATCTTTTCGGGGAAGAGGACGGTGTTGCGGAAGCCGATGCCGGAGATGAAGCCCTCCCATTTGAAGGAGCGCATGTCTTTCGAGGACATGAGGCCCATGCGGGCCTCGTGGGCGTGGCAGCAGAAGGTGAAGTAGTAGGTGTCGTCGATCTTGGTGATGCGCGGGTCGTATTGGACGCGGGCATACTTCACGTATTCGGGATCCTCGGGCATGGGGATGATGTCGCCGATTTTCCACGAGTCGTAGCCGTTGGGGGATTCGGCGAGGCAGAAGAAGTTGTAGAAGTTGTAGCCCTCGCAACGGAGGATCATGACGTAGCGGTCCTCGTGCTTGACGGCGGCGGAGTTGAAGACGCCGCGGCAGCTGAAAGGCATCATGTCGGCGGTGATGATGGGGTTGCCGGCGAAGCGGCGAACCGGCCGTTTTTTGCTGTAGATTTTGCGCATAGGGGATGGGTCCGGGCCTGGTTAGTCAGGACCGGTCTAGCGTTGTAAAACCCGCTGAGCGGGGCCTCTAGCCGACAGACGGGCGGAGGTGTCCCCAAACTTGAGGACAGGGGGTGGCCTCCAGAAGCTTTGGCCATCCCTAAGCCAAAGGATTTGGGCGACTGGTGGCCAAAAATAGAGACGGCGAAGTGCGAGTGGACCCTATGGTGCTTATTGGCGGAGAAATGGGGGCGCCTGGGGCAACCAGTTGGCCGGCAGCTAGGCTTCGTGAGAATCCGCCGGGATAATCGCTGTTTCCGGGCGTAGTGCGCGCCGGAGTATCGGCACGTAGGCGGCGGCGGTTAGGGGGCGATGCGGGCGAGGAGGTCGCGGGCCTCGTCGGACCAGGGCATGGCGCGCAGGGCGGCGAGGATGGCCTGGCGCTCTTCGTCGCGTTCGAGGTGGGGCCAGAGCTGGCCGTAGTCGGATACTTTGGCGTTGGCGGAGATGCTGACGGCTTCGCGGAGGAGATCGAGCAATGCGCCCTGCGCGAGGATGCGCTCGGCAGGGACCTCGAGGCGGGTGGTGCTGGCTTCGCGCAGGATCGTCCGGGTGGCGGGGTTGCGGGCGGAGGATAGGGCGCGCAGGACCTCGCGGCGGCGGGTCGAGTCGGCGTCGCCCAGCTCGGCCTCGATGGCGGCGAGCGCGGCGGGGGAGTCCATCGAGGCCAGGATGGCCATGAGGGCGGGACGGGTGTCGGCGGAGGAGCGGGGCAGGCGCTCGACGGCGAGGGCGGCGGCGGCGGGGGCATCGGGCGCGGCGGCGAAGGTGGCGGCAAGGGCGCGCTGGAGGGCGCGGCGCTCGGCGGGTTTTTCGGCGGAGAGCAGGAGGTCGAGCAGGGCGGGCAGGTCGGCCGGGCCGGCCAAGCTGCCGGCGGCGGCGAGGGCGGCGGAGCGCAGGGCGGGTTCCTCGGCGCGGGTGAGCTCGAGCGCGACGGCAAAGGCGGGCAGGTGGCGTCGGCGGGCGAGCACGTCGAGCAGGGCGGCACGGTCGGGCGCGGCCTGAGCGGAGTCGCGGAGGAGGGTGAGCAGGGCGGTGTCGGTCGCGGGGTCGGGCAGGGTGGCGAGGGCGTCGCGCGCGGCCTCGGCGACGGGGCGCGGGTCGGAGAGGCGGGAGGTGAGGGTGGGGATGTCGGTGGCGGTGCCGACGCGGCCGAGGGCGGCGAGGGCGGCGGTGGCGAGGGGCTCGTCGTCGGAGGCGGTGGCGGTGGCGAGGAGTTGGCCGGCGGCGGGGCTGAGAGGGGCGGGCAGGGCGTCCAGGAAGGCGGCGCGGGCCTCGGGGCTGGCGGCGGCGAGGGTGGTCCAGGCCTGGGAGAGGAACTTGGCGTCGGGGTGGGTGGCGGCGAGTTGGGCGGCGGGCAGGGCGGTGGCGGGGTCGGCGATGAGGGCTAGCAACGGGGCGCGGGCGGCGGCGGGTTTGCTTTCCAAGAGGGCGCGGGCCTGGGCGAGGCGGTGGTGGGCGGGGGCAGCCGAGTTTATGTTTGAAGTTGAAGTTGAAGCGGCGGCGAGGGCGAGGGTCAGGGCGGTCTCGGGGTCGGTGGGGCGGGCCTTGCGCAGGGCGGCGAGGGACTTGGGGGAGTCGATCACGGCGAGGGCGCGGGCGGCGGCGGCGGCGAGGGCGGGGTCGGTTTTGGTGTCGCGGGCGAGGCGGGCGAGGGCGGGGACGAGGGAGTTTAAGGGGAAAGTTGAAGTTGAAGCGCGGCGGCCGAGCGTATCGACTATGCTGATACGTGCGGGGGTGGTGGTGGTTTTGGCCAGGGCGTCGAGGAGGACTTGGTCGGCGGCGGGGGTGGGGTGTTCGAGGAGGAGGGCGAGGGCGGCGGGGGCGGTAGCGGGCTCGGTGAGGAGGGGGGCGAGGCGGGGCAGGTCGGCGTCGGTCAGCAGGCCGGGGAGGAGGCGGGCGGCGGCGGCGCGGGCGGCGGGGGTGGCGGTGGAGTCGAGGACGAGGGCGAGGAGGGGCTCGCGCAGGGTGGCGGCGGCGTGGGTGGCGCCGTATTGGCGGAGGTAGGTTTCCAGGGTGACGTAGGCGGCGCGGTCCTGGCCGTGGTCGTAGGTGCGGAGTTGGGTGGCGGCGGCGCGGGCGGCGTCGGGGTTGACCCGGTTTTGGAGGGGGAGGGCTTGTTTGGGGGCGAGGGCCGGGGTGGGGGTGGGGGAGAGGCGGGCGGAGGGGACGGCGTCCATGGGGAGGTCGCCGAGGGCGAACTGGAGGCCGGCGAGGAAGTGGGCGAGGACCTCGGGTTGGTAGTAGACGTCGGAATTATGGCCGAGGGAGGAGTAGAAGACGCGGCCGCCGGAGGGCTCTTGTTTGATCCAGGAGATGGGGAAATCGTTGTCCTTTCGGTGGATATGGTCGGAGGGGCGGGCGTTTTCCGGTTTGGTCATGTCGAGGCTGAGCACGACGCGGTGGGTGGCGCGGGAGTAGGGGCCGCCGATTTGGTAGATCTCGTCGCGGATCCAGAAGCCCTGGCCGCGGAAGGGGGCGACGAGGGGGTGGGCGGGCTCGTCGAGTTTGACGGCGACGGTGTCGCCGGCGTTCCAGGGGTGGCCGTGGAAGACGCCGCCGATGAGGGCCTGGGCTTCGGGCCAGGTGGGGAAGTTGTCGGAGCCGGCGTGGATGCCGGCGATGCCGCCGCCGCGGGCGATGAGGGCGAGGAGGGCGGCGCGGTGGGCGGGGTTTTCGAATTTGAGGAGGGTGGTGTTGTTGAAGACGACGGCGTCGAAGCGGGCGAGGTTGGCGGGCTCGAAGGCGGCCATGTCTTCGGAGAGTTCGGCGGTGTAGGCGCCGGTGGCGGCGCCGAGGCGGAGGAGGGCCTGGTTGCCGTGGGGGATGGAGTCGTGGACAAAGCCCTCGGTGCGGTGGAAAACGAGCAGGCGGCGGGGGCGGGCGGGGGTGGCGGGTGCGGAGGCGGGGAGGGCGGCCTCGATGCGGGCCTGTTCGCCGGGGTTGAGGGGTTTGAGGACTTTTTTGGCCGGCTCGGCGGAGAGGGGAACGGCGGCGGCGAGCAGGAGGGCGGAGAGGAGGAGGGAGAGGGGGCGCATGGCGGGAGCGGAGAGAGGGGAGCGGGGAGCGGAGGGGAAGGTGGCGGGATTAGACGAGGGTCCAGGGGCCGCGGTAGGCGCGGCAGAGGCGGGCGGAGGCGTCGGGCGCGTCGAGGATGGTCTCGGTGGCGGGGTCCCAGCGCAGGGTGGAGCGGCCGGTGCGGAAGGCGATGTTGGCCAGGTGGGCGACGGCGGCGGCGCGGTGGGACGTCTCGGGCGGGCAGATGACGGGGCGGCCGAGCAGGATGCCGTCGATGAAGTTGCCGGTGTGCCAGGTGTTGCGGCGGTCGATGACGAAGCCCTGGGACGGGATGGGGGCGCGGCGGAGGCGGGCGTCGCTGAATTCGGATACGCCGCGATCGACGTGAGCCCAGCCCTGGTCGCCCTCGATGCGGAGGCCGCTGCGGAAGGAGCTGGAGACCTGGATAACCTGGCCGCCGGCGTAGTGGGCGGCGAAGGCGTATTTATCGACGGTGTCGTAGAGCGGGTCCTCGTGGAAGGTGGCGGCGGCGTTGTGCAGGGCGACGGGGCCGGTGTGGTCCACGCCGAGGGCCCAGGAGGCGATGTCGTAGTGGTGGCCGATCCAGTCGGAGAGTTGTCCGCCGGAGTAGTCGCTGATCCAGCGGAAGTGGAAGTGGCAGCGCTCGTTGTAGTAGGGGGCGGCGGGGGCGGGGCCGAGCCACATGTCGTAGTCGAGCTCCTCGGGGATGGTCTGGGGCGCGAGGGGGGCGGTCATTTTGGGGCGGTCGCCCTTGCCGCCGGGGAGGCCGACCTCGACCTTGGAGATGCGGCCGAAGAAGCCGTTGCGGGCGAGCTCGACCACGCGTTGGAACTCGGAGGAGGAGCGTTGCTGGCTGCCGACCTGGCAGACGATGCCGGCCTGCTCGATGGCGCGGACCATGGCGCGCCCTTCGGGGATGGTGAGGGCGAAGGGTTTTTCGAGGTAGATGTGGAGGCCGCGACGGGCGGCGGAGATGACGGGGATGGCGTGCCAGTGGTCGGGGGTGGCGATGACGACGGCGTCGAGATCGCGGGCGAGGAGGTCGCGGAAATCTGTGGTCTGGTAGGCGGGGCCGGCGGGGCCGGCGGGGGCGGCGGAGGAGGAGGCGGACGCGGCGGAGGCGTAGTGTTTGTCCACGCGTTCGGCGGATTGGCGGAGGTGGTTGCGGTCGACGTCGCAGAGGGCGGTGACGCGCACGCGGGGGTGGTCGAGGAATCCGCCGAGGACGCCCCGGCCCTGGCCGCCGAGGCCGATGACGCCGACCTGGAGGAGGCCGGAAGGGGCGGGAGCGGAGGCATCGCGGCCGAGCACGCGGGAGGGCAGGATGAGGGGCGCGACGGCGGCGGCGGCGAGGGTTTTTTGGAGGAAGGTGCGGCGGAGCATGGGAGGGCGGAAAACGCGGAAATTTTGAAAGGCGGAAAAGCGGTAAGGAGGGGGAAGCGCGGACGGGTTATTTGGCGGGGAGTTCAGGGGGGGGGACGACCCAGATATTGCGGAAACGAACGCGGTCGCCGTGGTCTTGGAGGCGGAGCGGGCCGGCGGGGGGGTGGGCGGAGTAAACGGCGACCTTTTTCCACGTGCTGATGCCGTAGAACTCGGCGTTGTTTTGCACCACGATGCCGTTCAGGAGGACGGTGACGGCGGCGGGGCGGAGGAGTTTGCCCTCGGCGGAAAAGAGCGGGGCGCGAAAAAAGATGTCGTAGGTGTTCCACTCGCCGGGGGGGCGGACGGCGTTGGCGAGCGGGGGGTGTTGCCCGTAGACGGAACCCACGTAGCCGTCGGCGTAGGTGCGGTTGTCGTGGTTGTCGAGGATCTGGATCTCGTAGCGGTCCATGAGGAAGACGCCGCTGTTGCCGCGGCCCTGGCCGCCGCCGGTGATGGCGACGGGGGCGCTCCATTCGAGGTGGAGGTGGCAGGAGCCGAAGGAGTCGCGGGTGAGGAGGTTGCCGGCCTTGGGGGTGACCTCGAAGGCGCCGTCGCGGACGAGCCAGGCGGGGTTTTGCCAGGCGGAGAGGTCGGTGCCGTCGAAGAGGATGACGGCCCCGGCGGGCGGCATGGCGGCGGCGGCGAGGGCCTCGGCGGGGCGAGGGGTGGCGAGGGGCGGGACGGGGCGGTCGGGGTCGTGGACCGGCCAGCCGTCGGGGTTGATGGCGGGCGGGGGCGGCTGCGTAACGGGGGCGGGCTCGGCGGCGCGGAGCGCGAGGGCGGGGAGGAGGAGGAGTGCGAAGGCGAGACGGGCGAGGGGAATGCGCATGGGGGAGAGTGGTGTCGGGGTTGGCGGGCAGCGGAGCGACCGGTGCACGATGCGGGGTAGCGGTGACGCATTGAAATACGTTTCCTTACCTTTCCCAAGGCGGTTTATACGACCGCTTGCCCTAAAAAAGCATGACTCCAGAATAACAGTGTAACACTGTTGGGGACGCGGTTTTGCCGCGTCAGCGCATCGGGGACAATCCGCTTCACCTGACAAGGCTGCCCGTAGTAGGCGGTCTTGGGCGGGGTTGATGACCGCTTAGCGGCGGCGGAGGATGACGGCGGCGTGGCGGGCGACGGGTGGGGTGGCCAGTTCAAAGGTGCCGCCGGGGTGTTCGACCTCGGTGGCGGGGGCGGGCACGCCGGCGAAGCTATCCCACCACTCGACGGACCAGCGGCCGGCGGGCAGGTCGGGCAGCAGGATGGTGGCGGTGGCGGGGGCGGGGTTTTCCTGTTTCCAGATTGCGGTGCGGTGCCACACCCAGAGGGAGACCAGGTCTTGGGCGCGGCGGCCGCAGGCGGCGAGCAGGGGGATGTCGCGGTCGAGGTGGAGGCCGACGAAGTGGAAACGCTCGGTGCCGCCGGGGTTGTTGAGGGTGAGTTGGGAGCGTCCGGCGGGCAGCACGAGCGGGTAAACCTCGGGCAAGGGCGGCGCGGTGAGATAGGCGGGCAGCGGCGGGGCTTCCGGCGCGGGCGGGATGACGCCGTCGGGACCGGGGGCTTGGGGGGCGGCCTTGGGGGCGTCGGGCAGGGCGGGCCAGGAGCGCTCGGCCAGGACGTGGTCGTCGAGCTGGAGGCGAAGGGCGGCGCCGGGGCGGATGCCCTCGATCTCGAGGCGGGCGGAGAGCGGGGCGGGCAGGTCGAAGGCGAAAGTGACGCGGCCGGGCAGGGTGTTTTTGGGGTATTCGTCGGCCACGAAGTGACGCGGCACGCTGCCGAGGGTGGGCGGTTCGGAGCCGTCTAGCGGGACGGGCACGACGGCGGGGGCGCGGTGGGTCCAGGCGATGGCGGGCAGGACGGTGTGGGGGATGGTTTGATCGGAGCGGACAGGCGGGCTGAAGGGCACGAGGTCGGCGCGGCGATCGAGGGCGGCGGCGCGGGCAAAGCGGGCGAGAGCGCCGAGTTCGCCAAAGCGGCCGGAAGGCATCAGATTGTAGGAATACCAGAGCTGGGCGGACTGGAAGTTATCGCCGAAGAGGGAGGGCCAGATTTGCGGGACGTCGAGGTGGCCGGAGTAGCGTTGCTGCTTGGGCAGGAAGTCGAAGTGGTCGTGGCCGATCTCGCCGTAGAACAGGGGGCGGTCGGCGGTGGCGGGGTCGAGGTCGAAGCGGCGGACGTTGGTGTTGCTGTCGCGCACGTAGAGATGGGGCTGGAAAAAATCCATGGCGGCGAAAGCCGGGTGGAGCACGTCGTCGTGGGAAGTGGTGACGAGATGGCGGTCCACGTCGTAGCGGCGGAGGTGGCGGGCCATGTCGGTGTGCCAGGCGGTCAGGGTGGCGGAGGGATCGGCGAGGCCGTGGGTGTTGACCCACATGAACTCGTTGAAAATTTCCCAGGCGAAGACGTGGTCGGAGTAGCCCCAGCGGGCGACGATGTAGCGGTATTTGAGCCGGGTGGCTTCGAGGGCGAGCGGGTGGGTGAAGAATTCGGAAGGGTGCGCGAGGAAACCGCCGTTGGCCTGGTTCCAGGGGTTTTCGTGCCAGTTGCCGTGGCCGCCGCCGGCGACGAACTGGCCGTGGTGCTGGAGCACGATCTGGAGTTGGAGATCGTGTTTTTCGGCGAGGCCCACGATGCGGTCCCAGCGCTCGGCGGTGGCGAGGTCGAGGCGGCCGGGCGGCGGGGCGGGGGTTTCCTTGAAGTCGCGGGGCCAGTCGAGGTTGGTGGCGCCCCAGTGGCACATCCAGACGCGGACCCAGTTGAGTTCATTTTCCTCGAAGAGGGTGAAGGCGCCGGGGAAGGAGGCGGTGCCCTCGTTCTTGTGATCCCAGGGGTAGTTCAGGCCGATGGGGTAATAGGGCGAGCCGTCGGGGTGGGCGAAGCGGCGGGGGTCGCGGGGGTCGACGCGGACGGGGCCGGCGGAGGTGGCGGCGGATTTCGCGATGCGAAGGGAGGCGGGGCCGACGGTGGAGTGGGCGAGGGCGATCTCGCCGGCGCGCGTGGCCTCGGAGGCGGAGAGCAGTTGGTAGCGACCGGCCTGGCGGGGTGGGAGGCGGACGGCCCAGCGGTCGGTGCCGACATAGAAGGCGGGGCGGGCCTCGACTTGGCCTGAGGGCAGGCGGACGCGGGCCCAGACATCGCGAGCGAAGGGGTTCTCCTCGGTGGCGGAAGCGGGCAGGGAGAAGGTGAACTCGACCGGGGCGGCGGCCAGGCGCGTGGATGCGAGCAGGGCCACGAGCGAGGCGACAAACAGCAACCCGCGAAAAGACCAAGGCCAAGCGGAGGTGGGGCGAAAAGGGGGGAACATGGTGGAGGGTGCCGTTCCGGGATCGGCCGGACCCGGTGAGGAGGTGAACGCACTCCTCCGCGACGGCACGATCAAAGGCATATTTTGAGGACACGCGACTTTGGCGGGCCGGGTGTTTTGCCGGGCAGATGGGCTGGAATCGCGGGGCGGGGGCCGGCGGGGGGCATTCTGCATGGTTGATGAATTCAAGATCGTTCTTATCCGTGATGCGTTCCCAGGTCTTTTTTGCGACTCACTCGTGTCGTTTTCCTTACCCCAGTCTTTTATGCCTTCACGAGGTCCCCTCCGGTCCCGGAGCGCCCGCGTGGGCCTGTGCCGAGAGGGTCGGGGGACGCCGGGAACGGGGTGGGCGGCGGCAGGATGGCGGTGGTGGATCGGGCTCGTCGCGGCGGGTCTCTTGTTTCAGGCGTCGGGACGGGCGTCGGAATTTCGGTGGGCATCGTGGCCTTGGGCCGCCCCGCCGTTGATCTCGGCTTGGGGTAGGGAAAACGGCCTGCCGCAGAGCGCGGTCTCCTCGGTTTTACAAAGCAGCACGGGTTACCTGTGGATTGGCACCTACAATGGTTTGGTGCGTTTCGACGGGGAAAACCTCGAGACCTTTGATCGCTCCCGTTGGCCGGACTTCAAGAGTGGCCGGGTGACGGCGTTGTGCGAGGACTCCTGGGGCAGGTTGTGGGTGGGGGACGAGATGGGGCACCTCTTTGTCATCGCGGACGACGGGGTGAGCGCGCGCCTCCTGCCCCGCCTGTGGACGACCCGAGCGGTGACCGCGATCCGGGAAGGCGTCGATGGCGAGCTTTGGTTGTTATTGGCCAACGGCGAGTTGGTCAGGCGGCGCGACGGCAAGAGCTGGCGGGTTCACTCGGAGGACGTCGGCACGCCTGACGTGCCGCGCATGACCACGGATTTTGACGGAAGGGTGTGGGTCTTGGGCGGGGATCAGCGACTGCAGTTTCTGGACAACGACGAGTTGCGCCCCTGGGTGGCGCCGGACGGAGAGGTCATCCGCACCACCTCCTTTGTGGGTCGGGCGCGGGAGGGTGGGGTCTGGATCGTCGCGAATGAACGTATCCGGCGCTGGCGCAACGGGCAGTGGGTCGAGGACCGGGGGTTTCATCCGGCCGGGGCCTCCTTTGTTTCGGCCTTTTTCGAAATGGCGGGGGGCACGCTGGCCTTTGGGGTCATGCGGCAGGGTTTGGTTCTGGTCTCGCCCGATGGGGAGTCGCGTCTCGTGAATGCCGCGGGCGGCTTGGCGAGCGACTGGGTGACGGATATCACGGAGGATCGCGAAGGCAACCTCTGGCTGGCGACCGGAAGCGGCCTGAATCAACTGCGCATCGGTCGGGCCGAAATGGTCGGGAACTGGGGTGGGTCGGCGGTGCTGGGGCTCGATCTGGACCAGGAGGGCGGACTCTGGGTCGGGACCGAAGGCGGAGGATTGCATCACCTTAATCAGGGAAAGGTTACGGTATTTAGCGAGGACTCCGGCCTGACCAAGCCGTTTGTCTGGGCGGTGGAGACCGAGCCGGACGGAACGGTTTGGGCGGGGACCTGGGGGCAGGGTTTGTTTCGAGGCAAAGACGGTCGTTTTGCGATCGCGCCCGGCTGGGATTCGTCGGCGCTGACGGTCACCTCCATTCTTCGCGGCCGGGATGGAGCCCTTTGGGTGGGCAGCAACCGCGGTCTCGCGCGCTGGCACGGTGGGGTCTGGCAATGGTGGCATGGCGATAAGGGGCGCCGTATTCGGAATATTCGCTGCATGGCCGAGGACGGCGAGGCGGGCCTCTGGTTCGGCATGGCCGGCGACGGGCTTGGTCGCTTAACGCCCACGGGGGTTCGTTTTTATGGTCAGGCGGAGGGCTTGACCAACGACTATGTCTGGTCGCTCCTGCCTTCGCAGCAAGGCCTCTGGATCGGCACGGCCGGTGGCGGATTGCTGCGGCTGGAAGGGGAGAAGATTTTTAGTCTCGGGGCGCACCCCGAGTTCCCCAGCCAGACCATCTGCGGGATGGCCAAGACAGGGGATGGGCGGATCTGGATGAGTTCATACGGGGGCGTTTTTTCGTTCGCGGAGGGTGTTTTGCTGAACGCCCTGCGTTCCGGCGAACCGGTAGCGGGAGGGGTGTATGTGGATAAATCGGATGGTTTGGCCACGTTGGAGGCTTCGGGCGGGATGCAGCGGCCCTTGTTGCTCGATCCCGCCGGAGCGCTCTGGGTCGCCACGGCGAGGGGCCTGGCCCGGGTGGATACCACGCCTAGGGAGCGGCCTCCGGCGCCCCGCGCGGTGGTGCAGAGCGTCATCGTGGACGAGGTCCCGACGGAGTGGCGGCGGGGCGAGGTCCTGCGGGTGCCGCCGGGTTTCCATCGCGTCGAGGTCAAGCTGGCGGCGTTGCGGTTTGCGTCGCCCCGGCGGGTGGAGTTTCGCTATCGGCTGCTGGGATTGAGCGATGAATGGATGGGCACCGGGCGAAGTGTTCAATTCAACTACCTCCCGCCGGGAGATTACCAATTGCAGGTGGACGCGCGCGACCGCGGGGGCCTTTGGGCGGGTGGTGGAGTCCGTCTGCAAATCGTCGTTGAGCCGTTGTTTTGGCAGCGAACCACGGTCAGGGCGGGGTTTGGGTTGCTTTTGATGGTGGGCACGGCCTGGGCGGCCCGGGCCAGCGCCCAGCGTCGGGCGCGGCTGCGGCTCGCGCAGCTCGAGCGGGAACGTGCGGTCGAGCGGGAACGCACACGAATCGCACAGGATTTGCACGACGACCTCGGCGCCTCTCTCACGCGGCTCAATCTCATGACCCAGGCCTCGGTCCATGCCTCGGGTGCGCAGGGTAACGAGCTGGCCGAGATCCGCCGGGTGACGGTGGAGATAACGCGGGCCATGGATGAGGTCGTCTGGGCGGCCAGCCCGCGACACGATACGCTGGAGAGCCTCGTGGCCTACCTGGCGCGATTTGCCCAAGATATGGCCAAAGCGGCGGGTTTGAGGTGTCGATTGGAGCTGCCGCTCGAGGTGCCCGAACTCGCGCTCACCGCCGAGTTCCGTCACAATCTGTTCCTGGCAGCCAAGGAGACCCTGCACAACGTCGTGCGCCATGCGCGGGCGCGGGAGGTGCGGCTGCGACTGGATTTCGAACCGGACCAGCATCGACTCCGGCTCAGAATCCGTGACGACGGGGCGGGCTTCGACTCCTCGGTTTTGACCGAAAAGGATGAGCCGCGGCCCGGCGATCCACACGGAAACGGGCTCCCGGGTTTGCGGCGGAGACTGGCCTCCTTGGGCGGTAAGCTCGAAATTCAAAGTCGACCGGGGGCCGGAACCACGGTCGAATTCGATGTTCCCTTGCCCTCGGCCTAAGCTCCCGTCTTCCCCTATTTACCTTATGAAAATCAGCATTGTTTTGATCGACGACGATCCGGAGACCCGGCGCCTGATCTCGGGTTGGTTGCGGGAGGCGCCGGATTTTTCCTACATGGGCGATTACAGCAATCCGATCGCGGGCATGGAGCGAATCATCCGCATCCGGCCGGATGTCGTGCTCTCGGACATCAACATGCCGGAGATGAGCGGGATCGAAGGCGTGCGGCGGATGAAGGCGGAAATACCTCACACCCAATTTGTAATGCTCACCGTCTTCGGCGACACCGATCACATTTTTGACGCCCTGCGGGCCGGCGCGGCGGGTTATCTCCTCAAGTCGACGCCTCGGGAAGAGCTATTGAACGCGCTCAGGGAGGTGCACGCCGGGGGCTCGCCGATGACGACCGACGTGGCGCGCAAGGTTGTTCAGTCGTTTCGTCCGGTGAACAAAGGGCAAGCGCCCGACGATCCCTTGTCCGAGCGGGAGCGCATGGTTCTGGAGTTGCTGGCCACGGGCAACCTTTACAAGGAGATCGCCAGCCAGCTCGGCATCAGCGTTACTACAGTTAATACCTACATAAGAAGAATTTACGAGAAACTTCATGTGCGTTCCCGAGGTCAGGCGGTGGCTAAATTCTACAAGATAAGCGGCGGTTCCACGGGTGGTTGAGGAATCGGAGGGGTGGGGCGGGGGGGGAAATAGACGTTAGTTTTGACTACATTTCGGAGCGGGGTCGGTCTCGACCCCGTTCGGGTCAAGGGGAATAAGTATCGCTTGTTCGAAACCAAGATGACCCCCCATAAAGCAGTTCTTCGCCGCGGCGGCTTTACTCTGATCGAGTTGCTCACGGTGATCGCCATCATCGGCATACTGGCGGCTATAATCATTCCCACCGTCGGCTCGGTGAGGAACAAGGCCAAGTCGGTGCGGTGTGTGAGCAACCTGCGTCAGATCGGGGTGGCGATACGAGCCTTCGCGAACGAGAATCGCGGCATGATGGTCCCCTATCGGGGCGAGCCGAGCAGCGCCGACGCCACTGCGCAGGCGTGGTTGTGGACGGAGTATCTGGTGCCCTACATGTCGATCAAGACGCCGGACGGGAAATTGCCCTTGTATCCGTCCGGTTTCGACTACCGGGAAGACAACCGCTTTTTTTATATCTGTCCATCTAGTGACGTGCCGGTCAACCATCGTTCCTGGGGGAACTATTCGGTGCATCCGGTGATCATGAAATCGACCGGCAGTCAGAAGCCTAATTTCCCGATCACCAAGATACAGCGGCCGAGCCAAGTGATTTTGATCGCCGATGGCAGTGTGAACACCGGCTCGGGCTTGAACGGGGGCAGCACCGACAGCGGGAGCAATCAGTATTTTTCCCAGACCTTCCCCTTCACTTCGGACCCGACCAATATCTTGAACGCGCCGGTTCAGGCCGAAAGCGGTAATCCCAACACGGACGGAGCGGTCGGATGGTTTCGTTACCGTCACAACAACACGGCGAATTGCCTCTATGTCGACGGTCACGTGGGCGGCGTTTCGTTCGGGACCCGGCTCACGGAATTGACCTACGGCAAGTTTATTTATTCGCGCTAAAATCAACCCTGCGATCCCGGATGCGGTCGGTCAGGCCGGGTAAAGTATATCCCGTTCGCCCCGATTTCCCCGCCGCTTTACAAAAGACGGCCCAATTCAATCTTTATCATTTCCTCTATGAACCCCAAAAAGTTAAATACCCTTCGGAGTGGCTTCACCCTGATCGAGTTGCTCACGGTCATTGCCATCATCGGCATCCTGGCCGCCATTATTATTCCCACCGTAGGTTCGGTGCGCAACAAGGCCAAGGGCGTTCGTTGCACCAGTAATCTGCGCCAGATCGGCGTGGCGATTCGAGGCTTCGCCAACGATAACAAAGGCATGATGGTGCCTTATCGCGGAGAGCCGACGTCGGCGGAGAACACCACGCCGATTCTGTGGACGGAGTATCTTGTTCCCTACATGAGCATCAAGACGCCGGACGGCAAGATGCCGACCCTGGCGGATGGCGCCGACTACAAGGAGGACAGCCGTTTCTTCTACATGTGCCCCGCGAGTCCGGTCCCGGTGAATTGGCGCGCTTGGGGCAACTACGCTTTGCACCCGGTGGTGATGAAGGCGACCAACAGCGCCAAGCCCAATTTTCCCATCACCAAGGTGCAACGGCCCAGCCAGTTGATCCTCATCGCCGATGGCAGTGTTTTCACCGGAGCAGGTTTGAATGGTGGCGCCTCGGACGACAACTCGGGCCAGTATTTTAACCGAACCTATCCCTTCACCTCCGACGCCCCCAATATTCTCAACGCTCCGGTGGCCGCGGAACTGGCCAACACCAACTCCGACGGCACGATCGGTTGGTTTCGGTATCGGCACAACAATTCGGTCAATTGTTTGTATCTGGATGGACACGTGGCGGCCGTCCCGTTCGGCAGCCGGGCCACCGATCTCACGTATTCCAAGTTCGTCTACTCGCGGTAAAGCGGCTTGGCGATCCGGATGCGGTTCCGGAGGCTCCCTTCCAGCACGCCTGGGCGGAGCCTCTTTATGTCTCCTTTTCTAACAGGTGTCGCCCCTGGTTTGAACTGCGTGGCCAGAGATCAAGACGGCGCAGGTCGGGTGTTGTGAAAGGCGGCAGGCGCGGCCGGCTCGGTTGCCCGGGCCAGGCCTCTGTTTACTTACGCGGTATTGATTGATTTCGGCAAAAACGCCCCGTCTCGTTGCCCACCTTGATGCGGCGCACCGAGGTTTATCGTTGTTTCGCGGAGTGTTCGTCTTGGAAAAAGGCGCAGCCCCGCTGAGGGGATGTGCCGTCCAAGAAGGGACGAACAGAATGGCGCACGGCAGGAGGCGCCAAAGCGGGCCCGACTCTTGTGTCGGATCGGTATCGTGATTGCTTTTATTAACTATCCATGAACTTCATCGACACGGGATTTAAGCGCGGCGTAAACATAAGTCACTGGTTGGCGCAATTCCATGACCAGCGGCCCTATGCCGGGACGTGGTTCACGTCCGACGACGTCGATTGGATACGTGGTCAGGGTTTTGATCATATCCGCATCCCGGTGGATGGTCGAGTGTGGGCCGAGCGCGACGGCCCCCTGCTCGAGGCCAAGGTGCTTCCCTTTGATAGGGCGCTGGGGTGGGCGGAGAAGGCGGGCTTGGGGGTGATTCTGGACATGCATTATCTGCCGGGCGCGAGTTTTGAGCCGACCTCGCAGGAAAATCAGGTGTTTACCGACAGGGCCTTGCAGGACTCGGTCGCGGGTTTTTGGGCGCGGGTGGCCAGGCGCTATGCAGGCGTGGGGAACGGTTTACGCTTCGAGATCTTGAACGAGCCGGTGGCGGCCAAAGACGCGGACCTAAACGTTTTTAATCGCCGGATGTTGGCGGCGATTCGCGAGTCGAATCCAAACCGGGTGGTCTACATCACCTCCAACCGTTGGAGTCATTTCGACCGGGTGGCCGCCTTGGAGGTGCCGGAGGACAAGGCGGTGGCGATCACGCTGCATTTTTATGAGCCCTTTGTGTTCACCCATCAGCGGGCGAACTGGATGGAGTTTTCCCCCGACATGCCCTTGGTGCGCTTCCCCGGGGTGGTGCCCGATCTCACGGGCTCGGCGCCGGAGGGGCATTGGATCCTGGAGAATGCCGGAAAGGTGCTTTCCTTTGCCGAGATCGAAGAGGCCTTTGAGCGGGTGCGGACGTGGGTGGCGGACCGAGCGCCGGGCCGCGAGGTTCACATCGGGGAGTTTGGGGCCTATCGCCCGGGGGCGGACGAGGATCGACGTTACTATGCGGCCTGTGTGCGTGCGGCGGCGGAGCGGCGGGGCTGGGGCTGGGCGGTTTGGGACTATCGCGGCGGCTTCGCGGTGCGCGATGAGCAGGGGCGCGGCACGCCGGTGCTCGAGGGCCTCTTTCCGAAGGCCCTCGCCCGGTCCTGAGCAGGGCCGGTGAGCAAAACCGGGATCAACCCGAAAACCGCGATCGATCTCCGCGATCCGCCGTAGTCTCGCGGGCACCCGGCGATTTGCGCAACCCGCTCGATGCACCGACTGGTGCACCTCGGGTTTAGCGCATCTCCATCTGCTCCTAGATCTTATGGCGGCTCATCGGCTGCGATCGCCGTTTCTTGGGTTAATTTTTAGGGGATTCTGGGACCGGGATGGCCACCACGGCGGCTTCGAGGGGACGGCCATCGAGGGTGATGTTCGCGACCGGGGCGGCGGTGGCGAAGAGGGGGCGGGCGTCGGGTTTGGCGGGGGTGACGGTGACGTCTTCAAAGTGGACGCGTTTGGCGCTGCGCACGTAGAAGCCATACGAGGGCAATCCCTTGGGCGAGAATTGATGGGCGTCGGGGTAGGCCCATTGGCTATCGTTGACCGGGGCGGTGATCATATCGGAGGTGCCGCCGCCCTCCATGCCGAGGTTCACACGACGGATGACGACGTCCTCGACGAAGTGTTGGGGTTTGCCCAGTCCGGAGATAAAGGAGCCCTGGCGGTGGTTGGCGGTGCCGGTGACGTCCTCGATGATGATGCGGCGGAGGGGGCCCGCGGGGACTTTGGGCATGCCGGGGAGGAGGCGGGAACGCTCGCCGATGCGTAGGTAAATGGGGGCGCGGGAACGCTCGATCACCACGTCCTCGATGAGGATGTCCTCGACCGCGCCGCCGTCGACGGTGGCGAGGGTGATGCCGGTGGAGGCCTGGCGGCCCTTCAAGGTGCGGAGGGGCTCGGGGATGCCGCCGAGCTTGAGGTTGCGGGCGTAGATCCGGCGGAAGTCGCCCTGGGTGTCGGTGCCGATCTTGAGGGCGTTGCAGGTGGAGTAGAACGTGGAATTTTCGATCAGCACGTCCTCGGTGGGGCGCAGGGAGGCGCCCTTGATGCACATGGCGTCATCCTCGGCGTTGATGAAGCTATCGCGGATTATGACGCGGCGGCAGCCGTCGATATCGATGCCGTCGTTGTTGTGATTGGCGTGGTTTTCCACCGTCATGCGCTGGAAGATCAGGTCCTCGCAATTGAGGTAGTTTTGCAGCCAGCAGGCGGCGTCCTTCAGGGTGATGTTTTCGACCACGATTTGTTTGGAGTCGATGATGCGGATGCCGAAGGGGCGGCCGGGGGTTTCGGAGATGGTTTGTTTGCCTGGGAAGTTTTTTTGCGAGCCGCGGAAGTCGATCGTGCCGGGGCCGCGCAGACCGATACGCTCGACGCCCTCGGCGTAGATGAGGGAGAGCTTCATCTTCATGTGGGTGTCCATCACGGTGGTGCGGGAAGCGATGCGATCCGGGTAGTCGGCGAGATCGGTGGAGGCGAGCAGGCGGCAGTTGGCGGCGATTTCCAGCATGACGCCGGATTTGAGGTCGATGGTGCCGGTGACGTAGTCGCCCATGCCGAGGAGGACGGTGCCACCGCCGGCGGCCGAGCAGGCGTCGATCGCCTTCTGGAGGGCGCCGGTGTTGACGGTCACGCCGTCGGCTTTGGCCCCGTAGGTCTCGGGGAGGATGACGAGACGGGGGACGGGCCAGGGCTTAAGGGTGGCGGTGAGTTCCTCGGCCATTTTTTGGAGGCTGGCGCGAAGGGGGGCTTCCCAAGGATAGGCGGAGGTGGGCGCGGGGGTTGGGATGGGCTTTTGCGGCGAGGCGCAGGCGCTGAGCGAGCAGGCGATGGTAATGAAAACGGCGGGGAGGAGGCGGGCGAATGTGGGCATGGTAAATGGAGGCGATCTTATTTGCGAAGGCGGAGGCTGGTCGCCGCGCGGAGGTCGCGGGAGCTGGCGGCGGCGTGGATGACGTAGCGGCCGGGCTCGGTGACCCAGCCGGGGACGTCGGGGTCGTAGTAGGCGAAGGCGCGCTCGCCTAGTGGCAGCGTGACGCGGCGTGACTCGCCAGGGGCGAGGTCGGGAACGCGGACAAAGGCTTTTAATTCGCGCATGGGGCGGGGGAGGCGGGATTGTTTCGGCTCGACGTAGAGTTGCACGATTTCGTCGCCGGCGACCTTGCCGGTGTTGGTCACGGTGAGGGTGACCTCGTAGGTGGCGGGGCCGGTTTTCTTGGCCTTCAACTTGGAGTAGGCGAAGGTGGTGTAGCTCAGGCCGTGGCCGAAGGGGAAGGCGGGGGTGATGGCGTGCGCGTCGTAGTATTTGTAGCCGACAAAGACGCCTTCCTTGTAGGGGACCTGGAGGTCGGGGTTTTGGTAGTTGAGGAAACCGGGGGACTCGGAGCGGTTCTGGATGTAGGAAAAGGGCAGGCGGGCGGAGAAGTTTTTCGCGCCGAGCACGAGGTCGGCGAGGGCGGCGCCGCCTTCCTGGCCGGGGTAAAAGGCGGCGACGACGGCGCGGGCTTGGTCGAGCCAGGGTTTCAGGAGCACGGGGACGCCGCCGTAGATCACGACGACGGTGTTGGGCTGGGCGGCGAGAACCTGCTCGATGAGGGAGGCCTGGTTGGCGGCGAGCTCGAAGCCGACCACGTCTTCGCCTTCGAATTCCTGGGTGGCGGAGAGGCCGACGCAGAGCACGGCGGCGTCGGCGGCGCGGGCGAGGGCCACGGCGTCGGCGATTTGTGGGGCTTGCTTGGGGTCGTTGACGTCGCGCCAGCCGAAGCGGGGGTTGGCGTTGCCCTCGCCGGGTTTGTAATCGACTCGGAGTTGGTAGGCGCGGCCGGCTTCGAGGCGGACGGTGGTGTTGACGCCGCGGCTGTAGGGGTTGTCGAGGATCTTGGCCTCGTCGAGGAAGGCGAAGGACGAGCCGCCGCCGGTGAGGGCGAACTCGTAGTCGCGGGTCTCGGCGGGGGTGAAGGTGGTGGTCCAGCGCACGGAGTAGTGCTCGGGGGCGAGGCCGGGGGCGGGGGCGTCTTTTTTCCAGTTGAACTCGATGGCGGCGTCGGTGCGGACGAGGGCGGGGGTGCTCTTCCATTCGTTGTTGGCGAAGTATTCGGCGCGGTAGCCGGAGGCGGAGCCGTCGGGGGTGCGGAGGAGTTTGGCGGGGAGCGAGCCGGGGGTGAAACGGTCGAGCAGGACGCCCAGGGCGGTGGTGATTTTTACGTCGGGGCCGAGGGCCTGGCGGAAGCCCTCGACGGGGCTGGTGGAGGCCCAGGGCCAGACGCCGGAGCTTCCGCCGCCGCCGGCGCGGGCGGTGGCGGAGTTGGGGCCGATGACGGCGAGGGTTTTGATCTTGGCGGGCGCGAGGGGGAGGAGGTTTTCGTTTTTGAGGAGGACCATGCTCTTGACGGCGAGTTCGCGGGCGAAGTCGCGGCGGGCCTGGCTGCGGATGACGGAGTCGTCGGGCGTGAGGACGGGGCGGTCGAAGACGCCGGCGAGCAGGCGGACACGGAGGTGGCGGCGGACCTTGTCGTCGATGACGGAGACGGGGACCTGGCCGGCGTCAATGGCGGCGCGGAGGGGGGCACCGAAGAACTTGGGGCGGGGCATCTCGATATCGAGGCCGTTGAGGGCGGTGGGGACGGTGGTGCGCACGGAGTCCCAGTCGGAG
Source organism: Akkermansia muciniphila (assembly GCA_945874545.1). Classification (GTDB taxonomy): domain Bacteria; phylum Verrucomicrobiota; class Verrucomicrobiia; order Opitutales; family Opitutaceae; genus IMCC26134_A. The sequence goes on from CAMCHD010000009.1 coordinate 28,712, forward strand.
ATGACGAGGCCCTTAAAGCCCCACTGGCCTTTGAGGATGTCGTGGAGGAGGGGGCGGTTTTCGCTCATCTGGGCGCCGTTTACCCGGTTGTAGGACGACATGACCATCCAGGCGTCGGCCTCCTTGACGGCGGCCTCGAAGGGGAGGAGGTGGGTCTCGTGGAGGGTGCGCTCGTCGAGGACGGAGTTGGCCTCCCAGCGGTGCCATTCCTGGTCGTTGGCGGCGAAGTGTTTGACGGCGGGGATGACGCGGCGGGACTGGATGCCTTGGGTGATGGCGACGGCGAGGCGGGAGTTGAGCCAGGGGTCTTCGCCGAGGGTTTCGAAATTGCGGCCGCCGAGGGGGAAACGGGTGATGCCGACGCAGGGGGCGAGGATGGCGTGTTTGCCCTTGGCGAGGGTGTCTTCGGCGAGGGTTTCGCCGAAGCGGCGGGCGAGGGAGGGGTCGAAGGTGGCGCCGAGGTTGACGGAGACGGGGTAGGCGTTGGAGGCGTCGATGCGCACGCCCACGGGGCCGTCGGCCATCTGGATGGCGGGGATGCCGAGACGGGGGATGCCGGCGGCGGCGAAGCCGGAGGGATCGCCGGCGATTAGGGTGAGTTTTTCGTCGAGGGTGAGCTGGGAGAGCAGGGATTCGACGCGGGCATCAAGTTCGGCCGGGGCGGGGGCGGGCGGGAGCGAGGCGGGGGGCGCGGCGTTGAGCGCGGGAAGGTCGGCGAGGGCGAGGAGTGCCGCGAAGAGGGCAGGGGCGAGGCGGGGGAGGCGTGGGAACATGGCGGTGGGCGGGGTGAGAGCCGGGGCGAGGAATGGTATCGTCCCACGCGATAAGCCGGGCGCAAAGCCCCCGGCGGCCGGTGGCGTAGTCAAAACCTAGGACGGAGATGGCTCGGCTGTGGGTGTTTTGAGCGGCTGCGGCTCCGGGCGCGGGTGGCAGGTGGAGGGCGGAAGCGCTGAGGATCGCCGTGGTATGGCTGGCGACGTCTGAGGCGGTGCGGGCCGAGATAGCCGGGGCAGGGATAAGCTGTCCCTAATTTGCTCCTTGCGTCGAGGTTGCAGGGGCGATTCGGAGCGGGAGTGCGCGCGCACGGTGGGCGGGGGGAGCGGCGGAGCACGGTGATCCTGCTCCGGCATCCTTTGCTGTGGGACATCTTACCGTGAAGGAAGCCGGTGCGGGTGACGGAGCGCACCTCGACCTTGTCGCGAATCCAAGCGTCGCAGGCCTGGACGATGTGGCGCTGATTCAGACCGCTGGAGAGCGCGAGGCCGTCGTCGCGGAGCACGTAGGCCGTGCCGTCCTTGTGCTCGGGATCGAGGTTTTTGATGAAAGCGGCCTCGCCGAAAAGGAGGCGGATACGCCCTAGGGTGTGTCTGGGAATTAAACTCATCCTGCGCGCAGACCAGAGAAGAAACTCGCTGGTCCAGCGTTGCCCTCGGCGGCATGGACCGCCGGTCCACCTCCGCCTCGATCGCCTTGGCCGAGCGACTTTCTCCTCTGGCGCACGGCGAGTTTATTTCCCAGACACACCCTTAATTTATCGAACTGGGCCTTTAATTTGTCGTGCGCAAAGTCCGCAAAAAAGGCGGTGACGATGTCGAGATCGGCACCGGCGCGGAGTTCGGACGGAGGAGGTCGCCGACGGTGCCGCGAGCAGGGGTGTTATCGCGAATGCCGGAGAAGATGTGAGGGCCGGTAGGGGGGCATATCGGGACGGGGAAGGCTTCATTTATGGCAAACGAAGCGAGCTCCGTGGTTGTTCGACCAGAATCAGGCCGAAGGAAAGAGGGGCCGCAAGAAATGAGACAGGTGAATTCAAGAAACTGCGAGACAGTGATCTAGGATGACTTGGGGAAACAGGTCCCGAGGTGCGGTAAGCGGCCGGGGAGGGTGGGGGAAACGGGAAGACGGAAGTGCTGCGACCGAGGCGAGCGTCCGCAGTTTGTCCCTCCCGGCCGCTACGGCCCCGCGACGCGGCTTTTCTTTTGGCCGCATCCGGGCAAGGTGCCCGCATGACCGACGACGAGTTACAGACCCTGATCGACGACGCCAGCTATGACCACGCGATGGGCGATTCCGACGCCGCCATCGCCAAGCTGGAACGCGCTGCGGCGGCCGCACCGGCCGGTTTCGACGCCTGGCACGCCCTGGCGGAGATTCATTTTTCGCGGCGTGATCTCGACCGGGCCCTCGCCGCCGCCGAGCGGGCGCACGCCCTGCGTCCGGACGATCTTTTTATCAACACCACCCTCTCCCGCGTCTGGATGGAGAAGGGCGACAAGGCGACCGCCGAGAAATTCGGCGCCCAGGCCAAGATCCTCGGCTGGAAGGACCAGTTGCAAAACCCGGCCGCCCACGAGGGCGGGTTGAAGTAGAGCCGGGCCGC